>NZ_JBSXNM010000020.1:0-54786 GCF_056857655.1 Paracoccus sp. L-17 | reverse complement strand
GCCGGACCCGTTCATCGCGGTGAAGATGGGCGCGGCCAGCACGCCTGCCTATCGCGGAACGGCTTACGTGGTCTTTGAGGAACTGGCGCTCTTGACCTATGGAAACCGCCTGCCGCAACTCTCCTTCGAGGTCTTCCGGCCACTGGCCGACCCCGACACCGCCGAGGGGCTGACGCAGGCCGTCACCATGATCCCCGCCTCGGGCGAGTTCACCTACGCGACGCAGGCCATCCGCAAGACCGACGACGGCGCGACGCAGGCGGAGAACCTGAACGCGCTGGCCGACTCCACCGACATGGTGGTGGCGCTCGACCGGCTGCAGGCCATGGCCCCGGCCGCGGAGAGCGTCAGCCTCGTCGTGGCATGGTTCGGCGACGACCTGCGCGCGGGCTCCTGCAAGGTGCGGCCGGGCGTCGAGGTCTCGGCCAAGTCGACCACGCCCGCCAGCTGGTCGGTCAATGGCGTGAGCCGTGCTGGCGCCTTCCTCGTCAGCCGCGACGATCAGGATCGCCCTGTTTATGGCGGCACGCCGTCCGACTTCGCCGTGGTGCAGGCGATCCAGGAGATGAAGGCGCGCGGGCTGCGGGTGACCTTCTATCCGTTCATCCTGATGGACGTGCCGTCCGGCAACACGCTGCCGAACCCGTATTCCGACAACGCCGCCGAGACCGGCCAGCCCGCCTTTCCATGGCGCGGCCGGATCACCTGTTCGCCTGCGGCAGGCTATGCCGGCAGCGTGGATAAGACCGGTACGGCGATGGCGCAGGTCGCCGCGTTGTTCGGCACGGCCACCCCCGCGAGCTTCAGCGTCTCCGGCGAGACCGTCTCCTGGACAGGCGTCGCGGGCGACTGGGGCTTGCGGCGCATGGTGCTGCACTACGCCCATCTCTGCGCGGCGGCGGGCGGGGTCGACGCCTTCCTGATCGGCACCGAGATGCCGGGGCTGACCACCATCCGCTCGGGCGCGTCCACGTATCCGGCGGTGCAAGCCTATCGGGACCTCCTTGCGGATGTGCGGTCGATCCTCGGGCCCGGGACCAGGATCGGATACGCGGCGGACTGGTCGGAGTATTTCGGGCACCAGCCGGGCGATGGAAGCGGTGACGTGTTCTTCCACCTCGATCCGCTCTGGGCGGATCCGGAGATCGATTTCGTCGGGATCGACAACTACATGCCGCTCTCGGATTGGCGCGACGGGTTCGAGCATGCCGACGCGGCCGAAGGCTGGCCCGCGATCTACGACCGCGCCTATCTGCAGACGAACATCGCGGGCGGCGAAGGCTTCGACTGGTTCTATGCCAGCGCGGCGGATCGATCGGCGCAGGTGCGCACTCCGATCAGCGATGGCGCCGCGGCCAAGCCGTGGGTCTTCCGCTACAAGGATCTGCGCGCCTGGTGGTCAAACCCGCACTACAACCGCCCGGGTGGGGTGGAGAGCAGCACGCAGACGGCATGGGTGCCGCAGTCCAAGCCGATCTGGTTCACCGAGCTCGGATGTCCCGCCATCGACCGGGGCACGAACCAGCCGAACGTCTTCTTCGATCCGAAGTCGTCGGAGAGCTTCACGCCGCATTTCTCGCGGGGATGGCGCGATGACGCGATCCAGCGCGCCTATCTCGAGGCGACGTATCTCTGGTGGGGTGAGGCCGCGAACAACCCGGTGTCCTCGGTCTACGGCGGCCGGATGGTTCATGTGCCGGAATGCGCCGCCTGGACCTGGGACGCGCGGCCGTATCCGTTTTTTCCGGCGCTGACCGACGTCTGGACGGACGGGGCGAACTGGCGGCTGGGGCACTGGCTGACCGGGCGGCTCGGCGCGGTGTCCCTGGCGGCGCTGGTCCGGCACCTCTGCCTGCGCGCCGGGCTGGCCGAGTCCTTGATCGACGTCACCGGCCTCTGGGGCGCGGTCGAGGGCTATGCCATCACGGCGCTGGAGAGCCCGCGCGCCTCGATCACCACGCTGTCGCGGCATTTCGGCTTCGATGCCGTCGAGACCCAGGGCGTCATCCGTTTCGTCATGCGCGGCCGGGCCTCGGTCGTCACCCTCGGGCCCGACGATCTGGTGGCCACCCGCGAGGGCGACGGGTTGGAGCTGACGCGTGGCCAGGAGACCGAACTGCCGCAGGCCCTGAAATGGCAGGTCGCCCGCGCCGACGAGGATTACGATGCGGCCCTCGTCGAGGCGCGGCGCATCACCGTGGACACGACGCGCATCGCTTCCGAGTCCTTCCCGATGGCCGTGCCGCCCGAAGAGGCCGAGCGGCGCTGCCGCCGCGCGCTGATGGAGGCGTGGGTCGGGCGCGAGACGGCGGCGTTCCGTCTGCCGCACTCGCGGCTCGCGCTTGACCCGGCCGACGCGATCCGACTGGAGCATGACGGGCGGCTGGTCGATCTGCGGCTCGTCTCCATCGCCGACGCCGACGCGCGGGGCATCGAGGCGGTGCGCCAGGACCGCGCGACCTACGACCTGCCGCCCGGCGATCCGCGCGCGGCGTCGCTGACGCGCGCCGTGGTGTTCGGGGCGCCGGAGGCGGTGCTGATGGACCTGCCGCAGCTGACCGAGGACCAGCCGGCGCACAGGCCGCTGGTCGCAGCGCACGCGGTTCCCTGGCCCGGCGAGATGGCGGTGTTCCGCAGCCCCTCCACGGATGGCTTCGAACTGCTGACCACGTTCGGCAGCCGCGCCCGGCTCGGCACGCTGGTCTCTGACTTCTACACGGGCCCCACGTCGCGCTTCGATCTCGGCAACGCGCTGGTGGTCGATCTGCTGACCGGCACCCTGGAAAGCGTCACGGACCTGACGCTGTTCGGCGGGGCGAACGCGCTCGCCATCGAGAGCGCGCCAGGCGTCTGGGAGATCGTGCAGGCGGGCGCAGCGGAATTGCTGGCGCCGGGTCGGTATCGTCTGACCCGGCTCCTGCGTGGCCAGCGCGGCACCGAGGATGCCATGGGCAATCCCGCTCCGGCAGGCGCGCGGGTCGTGGTGCTCGACGACAGCCTCGCAACGCTGCCGATCGCCGAGGCCGACCTTGGGATCCCGTGGAACTGGCGCATCGGCCCGGCCAGCCGTTCGGTCAGCGACGAGACCTATGTCGCGCAGGCCTTCACGCCCGCGGGTGTGGGGCTGCGGCCGTTCTCGGTCGCTCATGTCGAGCAGCCGTGGCGCAAGCCGCGCACGCCCGGCGACCTGACGATCCGCTGGACGCGACGATCCCGCGCGCTCGCCGCCGACAGTTGGGGCGGGCTGGAGGTGCCGCTGGCAGAGGAACTGGAAGCCTACGAGGTCGAGATCCTCGACGGCGCGACCGTGAAACGGGTGCTGAGCGCGACCACCACCAGCGCGCTCTACACCACCGCCCAGCAAACCGCCGACTGGGGCGGGCCGCTCGGCCCCGGCGACACACTCGACGTCCGCATCTCCCAGCTCTCCGCCCTCGTGGGGCGGGGCGCACCCAAGACCGTCACGCTGACACTCTGAAGGCCATACCATGTCCGATGCCACGACCCATCTGCTGCTTCCCTACATCCTGGCGGCGCAGGCTCAGAAGCACGTCACCCACAACGAGGCGCTGCGGATCCTCGACGGGCTCGTCCAGCTCTCGGTGCTCGACAGGGATCTGACCGCGCCGCCCGGCAGCCCCGACGATAGCGACCGCTACATCGTCAGCTCGGGCGCGGCGGGCGACTGGGCGGGGTGGGATCTGAACGTCGCGCTTTGGACCGATGGCGCTTGGCTGCGCCTGCCGCCACGAACGGGCTGGCGAGCGTGGGTCGAGGACGAGGGGCTGCTGCTGGTCTACGACGGGTCTGGCTGGGTCGGGACAACCCCGGCATCGCTGCAGAACCTCGCGCTGCTCGGGCTGGGCACGACTGCGGATGCGTCTAACCCGTTCTCGGCCAAGCTGAACGCCGCGCTCTGGACGGCGAAAACTTTGGCCGAGGGCGGGACCGGCGATCTGTTCTACACCATGAACAAGGAGGCGGCCGGCGACGATCTGGGCCTGACGCTGCAGACCGGGTTCGTGACCAAGGCGCTGGTGGGGCTGTTCGGCTCGGACCGCTTCCGCCTCGCGGTCTCGGCCGACGGCAGCACCTTCTTCGACGGTCTGAACGTTGACAACGCCACCGGCATCGTCGACCAGCCGCGCCTGCCTCGGTTCAAGGCGTACACCAACTACGACAACTATGTCGGCGTCGGGACCTGGACGAAGATCGGTCTCAACAACACGGATTACAACGATCAGGGGGCCTTCGACGCCGCGAACAACCACTTCGTGGCCCCGGTCGACGGCACCTACCTCTTCGGCGCCACGCTCATGTACAAGGTGAACGCCAGCACGACCGCGCGCATGCGCGGCCGGCTGGCGCTGAACGGAACCACGGAAATCCGTGGCTCCCTCGGCGAAATCTCCGCCACCCACGTCTCGCTCGCCACCGCGATCTGGCTGCAGACCATGGTCCCGCTCACCGCGGGCGATACCGTCGAGCTGCAGGGGTATTTCCGCGTCGCCGACGGCTATTTCGCCGCCGATCACACGTCCTTCTGGGGCTGCAAGATCGGTTGAGGGGCGGAAGGAGGATCCCGATGACACCACCCCGATCCGAGGGCTTCGTGCGCATGCCCGACGCCGAGTTCGAGGCGATCCTGACCCGGGCGGCCGAGGAAGGCGCGAAGCGCGCGCTGGCCGATGTCGGGCTCGACGGCGACGAGGCCGCGCTCGACATCCGCGATCTCCGCTCGCTCGTCGACTGCATCCGCCTGGTGCGCCGCACCGCCATGCAGACCGCCGTCCGCATGATCACCACTGGCGTCATGCTGGCGCTGCTCGCGGGCATCGCCATCAAGCTGAAGATCTTCGGCGGCAGCCCGTAGTCGCGCCCCATCCCCATTCATCAGCCCGCAATGACCCGCCCTCGTGGCGGGGTGAGCCGTGGTCTGCCTGAAAGGCAGACGAGAAGGTCCAGTGGACCTTCCCGAACGGCGAACGCACCGAGCCCTGCGAGGGGCCGGAAACTCGTTTCTGGAGGACCCCATGACCACGACCTTCCACCGCCATTGGCGTGATGTACCGGAGAGCACCTGGCACTGGCCGAATTTCAGCCCGGCCGAAATCGCATGCAGGGGCACCGGCAAGCTGCTCGTCAACGAACCCGCGCTCGACAAGCTGCAGGCGCTCCGCGACCGGCTGGGCAAGCCACTGATCGTGCGTTCCGCCTATCGCAGCCCCGAGCACAACCGCGCTGTCGGCGGTGCTACCCGGTCGAAACACCTCGAGGGCGCCGCCTTCGATATCGCCATGGCGAACCACGACCCGGTGGCCTTCGAGGCCGCGGCGCGCGAGGTCGGGTTCCTCGGCTTCGGCTTCTACCCGCGCTCGGGGTTCATGCATGTCGATCTCGGGCCCGCGCGACAATGGGGCGAGCGGTTCCCGGTCCGGGAGACCGCATTCGCAGCGGAGACGCCGCCCGCGCGCGAAGTGCTCGCCGACAGCCGCACCATGAAGGGCGGCGGCGCGGCGGGTGTCGCGACGCTCGGCGCGGCCGGCGTGGAGGTCGCGCAGAGCGTCCTGACCGAGACCCAGACCGCCATCCTGCCGCTGGTGCCGTATCTCGACACCCTGCGCTGGGTGTTCATCGCCGTGGCGCTCGGCGGCATCGCGGTCACGATCTACGCCCGCCTCGACGACTGGAAGCGGAGGCGGCGATGATTGCCACCTTGCTCGGCGCAATAGCCGCCAGCCCCTGGATGCGGGCGGCGCTGCGCTACGGAGCCATCGCGGTCGCCGTGCTCCTCTTCCTGCTTTCGCTTCGGCGGTCCGGCGAGCGCGCGGGACGCCTCGCCGAACGCCTTGAAACAATGGAGAATGCCGATGATGTCCGACGCCGGATGCTGGAAGCGGCGGCTCGCCGCCCTCGCGATCGCAGCGATCTCGCTGACCGGCTGCGCAACGGTCGGTTCTGAGCCGCGCATCGCAATCGTCTGCCCCCCGGTGTTAGAGTATAGCCATCAGTTTCAGGCTCGGGCAGCCGAGGAACTGGCTTTGCTGCCGAAATACTCGGCGATTGCAGAGATGCTGAGCGACTACGCCGCGATGCAGGATCAATTACGCGCCTGCACAAAGTGATGCATGAGCTCGGCGTGCCGCACGGCGTCCGGATTTTCGATCCGGCGCTCAGGCAATTTGTGCTGGTTGGCTCCTTCGCGGAAAAGGGTGATGTAGCGCAGCGAAGGATTGCCGTCCTCGGAGAGACCATCGGCGACCAGGCTGAAGGTGCGGAGGTTGGCATTGAGGGAAGGTGCGGCTTACTCATCGTTGTGTGGCTTTTTTCTTGGTAGCTTCGCTATTCGAGCCGGCACAGGTGAGCTTTTGTCGACCGACCGGACCGGCTATGTTAAAGCCTCATGGCCAGCGTTTCAGACATAGAGCTTCTGCTTCCCGAACTGCGGGCTTACGCCACCGCGATCTGCGGCATGCGCGACGATGCGGAGGATCTGGTTCAGGACGCGGTCGAGCGCGCTCTGCGGAGCGGCAACCGGCCCTCGCGCCTCAATGAGCTCCGACCGTGGATGTTTCGAGTCATCCGGAACCTGCACTATGACGAGCTCAGGAAAAGACGCGTGCGGCGGGAATATCTGGCGGCCGAGAGACGTCTATCGAATGAAGCGGGTGCATCGGATGCGCCGCGGGACGTCCTGATCCGGCTGGCATTCGGAAAGCTTCCGCCTGAGACACGCGAGGTGCTCTGCCTTGTGGACATCATGGGGTTGAAATACGCGGAGGCCGCCGAGGTGATGGCCGTGCCGGTCGGGACGGTGATGAGCCGGATCAGCCGCGCCCGGAAGGCCCTGCTGGAGTTGGTCGATGGATCCGGGCAGGTCGTGGAAAAGGTAGAGCGCAGGACATGAGCGGGCTGAGCGAACGGGACTGGGAGCTTGTCAACGCCCACCACGACGGCGAGCTGGGACAGGAGGAGCGCCGTGCCTTCGAAGCGCGCCTCGGCCAGGAGCCGGCGCTCGCCGCGGCGCTTGACAGCGTCAGGGAAATCTCCGGCAGCCTCGGCGCGCTGCGGCCAGCGCTGAAGGAGACATATCCGGCAACCTCGGCAAGCTCCCCCGCCAATCGGAACCGGCATGTGGCGAGGTGGTGGATCGGCGGCGCGGTCGCTGCAGGGCTGGCGGTGGCGATAGTCTTCGGTTCCGGTCAGTTCACCCGTGAGACGCCGTATGACATCCACCGCGAGCTGGCGGCCGAGAGCTTCGCCGTCGACGCGGCAAACGTTCGGCGCGCGGCGACGGTATCCGGCGTCGGCGTTCCCGACCTCGCGGCCGCCAATCTGGCGCCGGTGGCCTTCAGGACGTTCGAAGACGGCAGCTTGACGCACTACACTGGAGCGAACGGCTGCAGGCTCACCTACTTCCGGGCACGCGACGGGCTTGATGCGATGCCGCGCCCCGACGGTTATCGGAGCGCGTCCTGGACCACGTCCGACGGGCTGCATCATGCCGTGATTGCCACTCGCATGGACCAGAACAAGTTCGACGCCATCGCCGCGTATCTCAGCTTGGTGACGCGAAAGGAGACGGGTGGCGAAGTGGTGGCCGCGCTTTCGGAGGCTGCGCGAGCCGCGGGACCCTGTATCGGCTGATCTGGGCTGCGGATAGTAGGTCAGAACCCGGCGCTTCACAGGCGCCGCACTAACGGGAGCCGCTCCCGCCGGTGCACTTTCCGACCTAGAGGGTGCAGACCGGCCCGAGCGAGGCCCCGGATCGGGAGGAACTTTGCCGCTGGGAACGCGCTCGGAGCCGCGGCGCAGAGCCGCCCTCGGCATGATTTACTGGTCCCAGCGGCCTGATCACGAACTTATCTACTGCGCGTCTGCATCCTCGTCGGCGGCCGTGCCCCCGGTGACCTTTGCGACATATAGTGAAACAGCCTCGATTTCCTCGGTGCTCAGAATTTCCTCGAAAGCCGGCATGACGCCGATCCCGCCGGTAACGGCGGCGCGGACCTGATCGGCGGTCGGCTTGAACTCGTCGAGGTTGGGACCGATCTCGCCTTCGGCTTCGGCGTCGGCAAGCGTGTGGCAGATCGCGCAAGGCGGCTGCGCGGTCTCATTGAAGATCGTGCGGCCGGCTTCGAGATCGGCTTCGGCGGCTGCGGGACTCGCCGCCAGTGACACAAAGAAAACGGCGCCCGCAAAGAGCGTTGGTCGGGTGTGCATGAAGAAGACTCCGGGAAGATGGTTGGGCCGGCGTAAGAGACCGCCGGCCGGGCTGTGTCAGGAAACGGTGACGTCGACGGCGTGGCCGCGCCAACCGTTGTGGCCATAGCCACGTTCGTTCGGCGGGAAATCCTCGGGCTGCGACAGGCCGTCCTTCGCGGTGGCGCGGCTGGCCAAGGTGTGGGTGCCTGCCGGAAGGTCGGCGATCAGCACGAAGGGTCGCCAGGCATAAGGTCCAAGCTCGGGCCCGAGGAGCTGCGCCTGGGTCCAGCTTTGGCCGTCATCGGTCGAGACCTCGACCTGTTCCAGGTCACTGACGCCACCCATGGCAACGCCGTGGATCTGCACCTTGCCGGTGGCCGCGTCCATCAGCGGTCCGGTGATCCAGGACTTCACACTCATCTCGTACATCGAGGGCTGCGAGGGGTCGCCCTTTACGCCGACGGGACGCACACGATAGCCCGTCTGCTGGATCTTGGCCGGCGATTCCTCGGACGTGAGCGCCAACCGCTTGAGATACTTCACGTTGTTGACGCCGTAGTAGCCAGGAACGATCAGACGCAGCGGGCCGCCATGGGCCAGCGGTACAGGCTCGCCATTCATTTCCCACGCGAGGATCGCGCGCTCCATGGCCTCCAGCGGAACAGAGCGTTCCACCTGCACCGTCTCGGGAGGCAGGCCCTCCGGGATCTCTTCGCCGCCGGTGCCGGTCAACCAGTTCATCCCCTCGGCCACGCCGCCCATGGCCTCGACGATGGCGCGCACCGGAACGCCGGTCCAGACGACGTTGCCTGCCGCTCCGACCGACCATTGCGTGCCGCTCGCCTCGTGGTCGAAGAACGCCCGGCCGTTGCCCGAGCATTGCAGGACGCAGACCACAGTCTCGACGCCGAGGGTCTTCATCTCACCCACCGTCAAGCTGCCGGGATTGGCGACACCCTCGATCTCGACCGTCCAGCTATCCCGGTCAGCGACAATATCGCCAGACGGCGCCGGGAGGTTGTTGCGAACGTAGAGCTCACCCGAAGGCGTAATCAGCTCCGCACCTTGCGCCGCGCGCTTCGTCTCGATCGTCTCCTTTGAATGGACGATGACGTCCTCGGCATCCTTCCAGGCGACATAGTCGGGCAGCGCCCCGTCACCGGCCTGCGCGAAGGCCGGCGCGCCGATGGCGGCGGTGCCGACCATGCCGGCCGAGCCGATCAGGAAATGGCGTCGTCCGGCGTTATGGATCATGGTCATTGTCGTCCTCCCGTTGTTTCGAGGGCGGCCGTGCTCCGCGGTGCTCGGCCGCCCATGATGAGAGACGGGTGACGGCGCAGGATTATTCGCGGCTTCAAGAAAAAATCCTCACGAGGGCGAAGTCCCTGCCTCGTCAAAGCGCGTCGTCCCTTATCTGCGCCACCCCTCCGTCGCCATGATCTCCTGCGCCTCCTCGGTCAGGAGGAAATCGAGGAATTCCTGGGCTTCCGGATCGGCATCGGGCGAAAGAACCACATTGATGTCGCGGTAGATCACGCGGTCGGGGTCGAGCTCGATCATGTCGAGATCGTCCTTGGTCAGCGGCCAGTTTGGCCAGGTGATCCAAGCGTCGGCATCCTGCTCGCCGAACTGCTGGTAGCTGGCACCGGAGCCGAGCGCATAGGCGACGATGTTCTCGCGGAACCGCGCGATGTCCTCGAGCCGGCCGAGACGTCCCGCGACGTCCTCCCAGGTGCCGGTGCCCGAGGTGTTGTAGACGCCGGCGCCCTCGGTCACGACGATCTTCATGCCGTCGGCCAGCAGGTCGTCGAAGCCTTGAATGTTCTTCGGATTGCCTGCCTTCACCGCGATCACGGCGGGGCGCAGGTAGATCGGTTGGACCCCTTCCGGATCGAAGGCCGTATAGGTCAGCAGGAACGCGGTCATCGACTGCTCGGATGTGCCCCAAAGGATGTCGGCATCGGCCTGGGCGTCCTGCGTCCACTTGGCCTCGGGCCCCGCGATCACCTCGACCCCTGTCCCCGTGCGTTCCTGCCAGACGTCCGCGACCTTCTGGAACGCGGTGTGCGGCCCACCCGCACCGTAAAGCTTCACCACGCCGTCGGCGGGCGCGTGTTCGATCGAGGGGTCGTTGAAGGCCGTATCGCCGCGGCGATCCGCGGCGGTGTCGGCCAGGGCCGGGGCGGCGGCGAGCAGGGTGGTGGCGAGAAGTGCAGTGGCACGCATGATGTCTCCTTTTCGGGATCGAGAGTATCCCGCCGCGGTGTGCGACGGGTTCCACCTGACTGACGGGCCGGAGCGCCGGACCCTTCCACGCCCAACGGTCACGGTGTCGTGATTTCAGGCTGGCTCGCCGGCGTCTTCGAACTGCGCCTGAAGGAGGTGCGCGACCTCCAGAAGCCGCGCGCGCGGCATGGCGCCGGTCAATGCGTAAGCAAAATCGCTGTCACTCCAGTAGAACGCGTTCTCCGTCGCCGATGTGGCGAAACGGAAGGCTGGATCGGCATCGACGCCGCTTTTGAGATAGAGCGTCATGCGCCGGCCGGTTTCGTCCTCGTACATCAGCTGCGCCGCCGGCTCCGTTGGCGACGGGAGGAGTCGACCGCCAATCAGTGCCAGTCCCGCAATCCGCAGATCCGGAACTATGAAGGGGCGCCCGAGCCGGTTGGTGAGCCATGTCGCCAGGTGCCCCTTGTTCTCCGCCGTCACCTCGACGGGATGCGCGACCTCCACGACGAAGGTGCGGTGCGCCGCCAGCGCCTCCGCCACGAGGCCCGGTGCGGACGCGATGGGCGACGCGGCCGGGCGCAGGGTCCAGCCCGCCGCCCCGCCGAGCAGAAGTGCGACGGCCACCGACGCCGCCCAGGCGAGGGCCATGCGAGGGCGCGTTGTTGGCCGCGGCATGGCCGGCGGCGCAGCGGCGACAAGACCTGCAAAGGCCCGGCGCAGATCACGTGCGATGGCGATGTCGGCTTCCACGCGTCGGGCGTCCTCGGGGCTTGCCCGCAGGTAGGCCTCGACTTCGCGCCGTCGATCGGGTGATAGTGCGTCGTCGACATAGGCAACCAGATCGTCTTCGCGGATGTCCGTCGGCGCGCCGCTCATTTCACGCTCCTCAGTTTCGGGAACGCGTCGCCGTTGGCCTCGCGCAGCGCCGCCCTGGCGCGGCTCACCCGGCTGAGGATCGTGCCCTCAGGCACGCCGAGCGTCTCGGCCGCCTCGCGATACGTGAAGCCCTCGACGCTGACGAGCACGAGTGCCGTGCGCTGATCCTCGGGCAGCGTCAGGACCCGGCGCAGCAGCTGGTTGAGCTCGACATGATCCTCTTGGTTCGGGGAAAGCGCGGGCAGCACCGCGACTTGGTCCAGGGGCTCGGTCACCCAGCGCCGTCCCCGCCTCCAGCCATCGATGTGAAGATTGCGCATCATCGCGAACAGCCAACTCCGGAGTGGCACGCCCTCGCGCCGCAGCGTCCACTTTCGGAGAGCGCGCTCCATGCAGTCCTGCACCAGGTCGTCGGCCGCGCTCATGTCGCGCGTCAGCGTGATCGCGTAGCGCTTCAGGGCGTCGGCTTCGCCGGCCAGGGTATCGCGTGTCGGCATGATTAGCTTTCGGTTGCTCTCGATCAGAGACGGAGCAGCGACCCAAATCATTCCCTTTTGCCCATACGAAATTTTCTTGGAAGGGTTTCTGAGGGGGAGACGTCATCTGTCCGAAGGGCCCGTGAGGCGGCGCCTTCATGTCATCAACGAAAGGAAGACTTCATGCCGAACATTAGGTCCATCACCCTCGCGATTGCCCTCGTTCCCGCGCTGAGCGGCGTTGCCGCGGCCGAGAACGCTCTCACGGCGCAGGAGCAGGATTTCGGGCAGTCGGTCACGGTCCAGTCGGTGTCGGCCGACCAGGATGGCTGGCTCGTGATCCACGCAGTGCAGGATGGCAAGCCCGTCGTGCCCGCCTCGATCGGCCACACCTATGTCAAGGCCGGCACGACCGAAAATGTCGCGGTCGCGTTGACGGAAGAGGCGGAAGACGGCCCTCTGATCGCCATGCTCCACGTCGATGACGGCGAACTGGGCGTTTACGAGTTCGGTCCCGACAGCACAGACCACGACAAACCAGTGGTGGGTGAGGGTGGCCCGCTCGTGGTCAAGTTCGAAGCGAACGACTGAGTGATCGCGCTCCCCGCTGACCGCGGGGAGCGCCGTCGAACCGGGACCAGTTTACAAGCCATTGAAACTAGCACCCGAGCAAACTGGCCTGTGTCAGGTGCGACCTACGCGTCCGCTCCTCCAGGCGCGTTCATGAACGCGTTCAAATCTCCTCGATACCTGAAGTCGGCAATCGAAGGACGAGAGCAATGATGCAGGGCGGAGCGCGCCTAGCCTGCTTATCGATAGAATCGAATGAAACATACAGAACGTTCGGTTGGATAAATTACTTCCCAAGCGCGAAGTTTGGGCATCGCATTCAAGATGAACGAGGTCGTGATGACGGACGTAGCCAGACCCCATTCCCACGCAACGCCGAGCCTGCTGGACCCGGTCCCGGGCATGGCCCTTGCCGGGGGGATTGCCGCAGCGGCCTTCGGGTTGCGCCAGCTGCCCGGCATCGGCGTCCTGTCCCCGCTGATCCTCGCCATCCTCATCGGCATGGCGTTCCACAACCTCGTCGGCACGCCCGCGGCTGCGAAGCCCGGTGTCTCCTTCAGCCTGAAGAAGATCCTGCGGGCCGGCATCGTTCTGCTCGGGTTGCAGTTGACCTTCGCCCAGGTGGCGGCGGTCGGCGGTGTCGGCGTCGGCGTAATCGTCACGACGCTGGTCGCGACGTTCGTCTTCACCAAATGGCTGGGGCGGCTGCTTGGTCTCGACCCGAAGCTGACCGAGCTGATCGCAGCCGGCACATCGATCTGCGGCGCGTCCGCGGTCATCGCCACGAATACGGTGACCCGCGGCAGCGATGAGGACGTCGCCTATGCGGTCGCCTGCGTCACCGTGTTCGGATCGCTGTCGATGGCTCTGATCCCGGTCGCCGAAACGTTTTTGCAGCTGGGGCCGCACGCCTACGGCCTCTGGACCGGCGCCTCGATCCATGAGGTCGCCCAGGTGGTCGCCGCCGCGTTCCAGCAGGGCGAGGAGGCAGGTCATTTCGGGACGATCGCCAAGCTGACGCGCGTGATGATGCTGGCGCCGATGGTGCTCGCGCTCGGCTTCTTCGCCACACGGCGCGGCGGCGAGGCGGGGGGCGCCCGTGTGCCAGTCCCCTGGTTCGTTCTGGGCTTCGTCGCGATGGTGGGCGTCGCCTCCACAGGATGGCTGCCCGCTACGGTCGCGCCCTGGACCACAGGCCTAACGCAGTTCCTGCTTGCGATGGCGCTCGCGGCGATGGGGCTTGAGACCGATGTGCGCAAGCTGGCGGCCGAAGGCCTGCGCCCGGCGCTTCTGGGCGCCGCGGCGTGGCTGTTCGTCGTCGCGCTCAGCCTCGGACTGGTCCTTTTGACACAAGGGGCCCCAGGATGACGCTCGATCAGCTCCGCATCTTCCTTGCCGTCGCCGAGCGCGAACACGTGACCCGCGCCGCGGAGGCGCTGAACCTGACCCAGAGCGCGACGAGCGCCGCGATCGCCGCCCTCGAGGAGCGGCACGCGGTCAGCCTGTTCGACCGGGTCGGCCGGCGCATCGTGCTCACGGACGCCGGGCGCAGTTTCATCGTCGAGGCGAAGGCGGTTCTGGCGCGAGCGGGTTTGGCCGAGCGCGCGCTCGAGGACATCGCCGGGCTGGTGCGCGGCCATCTGAGGATCGCGGCGAGCCAAACGGTTGCCAACTACTGGTTGCCGGGCCGTCTCGCCCGGTTCCGTGCGGCCTATCCGGGCATAGAACTTACGACGCTGATCGGCAATTCGGATCAAGCGGCTGCTGCGGTCCGCACTCTCGATGCCGATCTTGCCGTGATCGAGGGCGCATGCGACGATGATCTGCTGGATGCGACCGAGTGCGACGGTGATCGCATGGCTCTGATCTTGCCGTGCTCCGGTTCGCACCCACGGGCAGTGCTGGAAACGCCGGCCGAGGCCGACTGGGTGCTGCGCGAGCCGGGTTCGGGGACGCGAGCCGTGTTCGAGGCCTGGATCGCCGCCCGAGGACTGGCGGTGGGTGCCCTGCGCAACCCTCTCGAACTGCCCTCCAACGAGGCCGTCCTCGCCGCTGTCGAAGCGGGTGCGGGCGCGGCGATCCTGTCGGACCTTGTCGTGGCGCGATCCGTCGAAGCCGGTCGGACGCGGGTCGTCGAGATCGTCCTGACGCATCGGAAATTCCGCCTCGTCCGGCACCGGGAACGGCGCCTGACCCGAGCAGAGTCCGCCTTCTGCGCATTGCTGCCTGCATCACAGGGAAAAGCATGAAGCCATGCTGGGCGACACGCCTTGTGGGGAGCGGGTAAGGCGAGCGCGCCTCACAGCTATCACCGGGTCGTGAATGGCGGTCTCGCAATACTTTGGCCATCCCGGCCGTCTGTTACCGAGGGCGCAGATGGTCCGAACCTTTTTCTGGAGGAAATGATGACTGTCAAAAACTGGAAGCCGCTATCCATGCTCGGGGCGAGCACGATGCTGTCCGCCGTCGCGCTTGCCGGGCCCGTTGGGGCCCAGACATTGACGGCGGCCGGAACGTCGGTAGAGGCCGGCGTGCTGTCCTTCGATGTCGAAGGCATCGACGGACCCGCCTTCGTCGTTCTGCACCAGGCGGCGGAGGGCGGAGGCCCGGTGGTCCCTCAATCCATCGGACACGCCTTCGTCGACGCAGGACAGACGCGGGTGTCCGTGCCGGTGGGCGCGCAGGTGTCCGAAGGAGACACGCTCTACGCCATGCTCCACTCCGATACCGGGCGCGGGGAGATCTATGAATTTGGCCCGGGATCGACCGAAACCGACCCCCCGATCCTGCGTGACGGCGAGCCGGTGGTCATCCCGGTAGAGGTCGGCACAGTCACGGCGCGACAGGCGCCGTCGCTGCCGGGCGCGCAGCCGATCGGACCCGGCGACCGCGTCTACACGGCCGACCAAAGCTCCAACACCATCACCGTCATCAGCCCGGCAGAGGAAAGGGTGCTGGGGACCATCAGGCTGGGTGCGCAGCGCATCGAGAATAACATGGCGCCCGTCGATCAGCATCAGGAGAACGTCCACGGTCTGGGCTTCGCCCGCGACGGCAGCGGGTTGAGCGTCGTCAGCGTTCAGTCGAACGCGGTCCAGGTGATCGACCCGCAGACGAACGAGGTCGCTGTCACCGGTTATGTCGGCCGCTCGCCGCACGAGGCGTTCATCTCGCCGGATGGCGAAACCGTCTGGGTCGCGATACGCGGCGAGGATGGTGTCGACGTCGTGGACCGTGAAAGCGGTCAGTTAATCGAGCGTATCGACACGGCCCCCGGCGCATCCAAGGTGGTCTTCAGTCCCGACGGGCGCCGCGCCTTCGTCAACCATCTGTTCACCAACGTGGTGGCCGTCATCGATACCGAAAGCCGCGAGGTTATCGCAACCATCGACGTGCCCGAACAGGCCGGCGGTTCCGCGGACGAGGCAATCACCCCCGACGGGGAGGAGCTGTGGCTCGGTCATCCCGGCACGGGCCATACCACTGTCATCGACGCACGAACGCTTGAGGTGAAGGCGGTGCTCGAGACGGGACCGCGTACAAACCACCCGAACTTCGTCACCCGCGACGGCATCGACTACGCCTATGTGACCGTCGGCGGCCTCAACCAAACCAAGGTCTTCCGGCGCGGCGACGGAGAGCCCGAACAGGTGGCCGTTATCGAGCATGAGGGCGCCGCCCCGCACGGCATCTGGCCCAGCCCCGACAACAGCCGCCTCTACGTCGTGCTCCAGAAATCCGACGCGCTCGACATCATCGACACCGCCACCAACGAGGTCATCGCGACGCTCAGCGTCGGCCAGGATCCTCAGGCGCTCGTCTATGTGGCCGGCGCGGCTTCGGGCGCCGATGCCCCCAACCTCGGGCGGCAGGGACTGGACCAGCGGGTCGAGAACCTGGCGATTGAGGTTCGCGGTGCCGAAGGCGCCTCCGCGGCGGCCAACATCCGACAGGTGGCCGGCACGGAGGAGATCGACATCACCGCGCGCGGGTTGCCAGCCGGGCAGAGCTTCACCGTCTTCGCCCAGGATCAGGACGGCGGCACGAATCCCATCCGGTCGATCACCGCCGACCAGAACGGCGTCGTGGGCGAGGCGCTCGCCTATGCCGACTTCTTCGATGTCTATGACGGTCTGATCCTCGTCCCGGAGGGTGAGCGCCCTTAGTATGGCTGAGGATGGTCGGCTCGCTGCCGACCATCCTCAAGCCGCACCAGCGTGCGGTTTTCGATCCAGAGAAGGTTGGATATCAGGCCCATCCCCTCCGCCACATTCAGATACTGAATCCGTCCAGGGGCCCCGATTGGGGCCTTTTTTCTTTTTGTTTCAAAGGGCGTTGGCCGGGCCATCCGCCCTTCGGAGACTGGACGCTTGACGCAGAACGGGTCTCCGAATGGCCTGCGTCTCTCTTTGAACGCCCCTCAACGGCCACGGGACGGTGCGAAACATCCTCGTATTTCCAATGGGTTGTCAGGTTCATGAGGTCGCCCCGTTCGCGAGATAATCCGGTGACGGAGACCAACACGAAGGCGCAGGGCGGTCAGAAGGACGGCTCAGTGGCGGCCGATCTCCAAGTCCGGCGGAAGCGTCCGAAGCGAGCCAAGACCCTGCCAGAAGTCTCTGATGACAAACAGACTTCGCGCCCATAGCCTGGCGCAATGTCGAACGGGCCCTGGACGGATGCAGAGAACGACCTGATCGTCGCGGATTACTTCGCGATGCTGGCCGACGACATCTCCGCGCGCCGCTACAGCAAGGCCGAGCATCGCCGGGCGCTCCTGCCGCTACTGAACAACCGGTCCGAGGGGTCCGTCGAGTTCAAGCACCAGAACATCAGCGCGGTGCTGAAGGGCCTCGGCGAGGACTGGATCCCCGGCTACAAACCCGCGTTCAATTTCCAGATGACCTTGGTGGATGCCGTGGCCCGGTGGCTGGCTCTGAACCCCGCCTGGCTCGGGCGCCAACCGGGGCTGCACCCCGCCGCTGGCCTACGCGAGGCGGCGCAGATCTGGATCGGGCCGCCGCCGACGTTGTCGAACCAGCCGCCTCCGCAGGAACTGGACCAGATGCTGCACATCGCCCGCAAGTTCGACGTTGCTGGGCGGGACGAGCGCAACCGGGCCCTCGGCCGCGCGGGCGAGGAACGTGTGCTGGCGCATGAGCGCGCGGCACTGCGGACAGCAGGACGGGACGATCTGGCGCGCAAGGTGCGCTGGGTGTCGGAGGAGGATGGCGATGGCGCGGGCTACGACATCGCCAGTTTCGCCCCGGACGGGCTACCCCGGCTGATCGAGGTCAAGACCACGAACGGATGGGAGCGCACGCCGTTCCACATCACCCGCAACGAACTGGCCGTGGCCGATGAGCGCCGGTCGGAATGGCGTCTGTTCCGGCTGTGGAATTTCTCACGCGAGCCGAAGGCGTTCGAACTGCACCCGCCACTGGACGCGCATGTCTCGCTGACCGCAACGGCGTTTCAGGCGAGCTTTCACTGAGCCTCAGTCGAACACCCGCTCCGGCTGTGCGTGCCATGGCAGGGCCGCGACATCGGTCAGTTTCAACAGGGTCACGGCGGGCACCTCGCGCTTGTAGACCAGTCGCTTGAGGACGCCCGGCGCGAGATAGGCGAGCCGCAGCTGTCGGCTGACATGGCGTTCGGCCAGCCCTACGGCTTTCGCCAGATCGGTGACCGTGTTGAATTCACCAGTCTCCATGCGCCGCCGCCAGCCCCACGCCCGGCCGATGGCGCGCAAGATATGCGGATCCTGCGTCCGGTCTTCGCTCGGCAAATAGGTTGCGGGCGGCATGATCTTCGGTCGCCCGTTCTGCTTGCGGACCTTGAGCGGTACGAAGATCTGGATGGACTCGTCGGGTTTCATCATTCCGCCGCCACCTTCTTTCGTGGCGCCATCATGTCGCGCATGACGCCGGAGACGCCGTCAGTCCGGACATCGATGACCAGCCCCTCGGACGTGACCGTGACCCGGCGCACCAGCAACTGCACGATCCGGGTCTGCTCTGCAGGGAACAGCTGGCCCCAGACGTCATCGAACGTCTGCAGCGCGGAGATCACGTCGGCCTCGGCGAAGGCGTGACCCTCGCGCGCCAAGTGGGCAATGACCTGTGCCGTGATCGACGGCGCGCGCATCACCCGCCGCAACTCGGTCACCACAGCCGCTTCCACTAGGTCGGCAGGAAGACGGCGCGGGATGCCTTCATCGCTGGGTTCGCGGTTTTTGATGACGTCCATCGAGACGTAGTACCGGTATCGCCGCGCGCCCTTCTTCGTGCTGCTCGGGGTCATGGCGGCGCCCGTGGCCGTGAAGATCAGCCCCTTGAGCAGCGCTGGCGCCTGCGCGCGGGTGTTGTTGGCGCGCTTTCGCGGATTCTGCCGCAAGATGGCATGGACCTGATCCCACAGCTGCTCGTCGATGATGGCCTGATGCTCGCCGGGATAGGCCTTGCCCTTGTGGACCGCCTCGCCGCGATAGACGCGGTTCACCAGCACTCTGTAGAGATATCCCTTGTCGACCAAGGTGCCCTGCTTGTTGCGGAGCCCTTTGCGGCGCAGTTCGCGGGCCAGCACGGTCGCTGATCCGACCTCGACGAACCTCTCGAAGATGCCCCGCACGGTGGCAGCCTCGTCTTCATTCACCACGAGCTTGCGGTCCTTCACATCGTACCCGAGCGGGACATAGCCGCCCATCCACATGCCCTTCATGCGGGAGGCGCGGACCTTGTCCCGGATGCGCTCGGCCGTGACCTCGCGCTCGAACTGCGCGAAGCTGAGCAGGATATTCAGCGTCAGGCGCCCCATGGACGTGGTGGTGTTGAAGGACTGCGTGACCGACACGAACGTCACGCCGTTGCGGTCGAAGACCTCGACCAGCTTCGAGAAGTCCATCAGCGACCTCGACAGGCGGTCGATCTTGTAGACGACCACCACATCGATCAGGCCGTCCTCAATGTCGGCCAGAAGCTGCTTGAGACCGGGCCGTTCCAGCGTCCCGCCCGAGATGCCGCCGTCGTCATACTGATCGCGGACCAGCACCCAGCCCTCGGAGCGTTGGCTGGCGATGTAGGCCTCGCAGGCCTCTCGTTGGGCGTGCAGGCTGTTGAACTCCTGCTCCAGCCCTTCCTCGGACGACTTGCGCGTGTAGATAGCGCAGCGCTGGCGGCGGACGGGATTTGGACGCTGATCCATCAATCATTCCCCCGCTTTCGTTCACGCAACCCGAAGAAGCGGTAGCCATTCCAGCGCGTCCCGGTGATCGCCCGCGCAATCGCGGACAAGGATTTGTACGGTCGCCCTTGCCACTCGAATCCGTCCCGCAAGACCGTGATCGTGTGCTCTACCCCGTTCCATTCTCGGATCAGCCTCGTGCCGACCACGGGATTGCGAGGATCGGCGATCTGGCTCTTGCGTGTCAGGGTGCCGCCGACCTCGTCGGCTAGCAGGTCCAGCATGCGCCGGGTTTCGCGATCAGGACCGCCATAAGTCAGTTCCTGGATGCGGTAGGCCAACCGGCTCTCGAGGAACGCCCGACTATTGTTTGGCGCCGCCGTGGCAAAGATCGTCTGCCACTCCGCCTTCAACTGGGTGACGGACATGGACTTCAGCGCGGCCAGGCGCGCGGGGATGGGATCGGGCTTCGTCATGCGTTTCTCCGGTGAGTTGGAGTTGCATGACGGCATTGGTCGTCGGGATAGTGTAGGCAACGTTCTCCAGTATTGTCAGATACT
Source organism: Paracoccus sp. L-17 (assembly GCF_056857655.1). NCBI lineage: Bacteria > Pseudomonadati > Pseudomonadota > Alphaproteobacteria > Rhodobacterales > Paracoccaceae > Paracoccus > Paracoccus sp. L-17. The sequence goes on along the minus strand of NZ_JBSXNM010000020.1, from coordinate 34,688 downwards.
TCGCGTCCATCCTGCCCGAGCAGCCGAACCAGCCCGAGCGCCAGCAGGCCGCAGAGTTCGGCGCGGCGCTCGGAGGCGGTCATCTGGTCGGGAGGGAGCGGGTTCGGGCGTTTCATGTCTCGGCAGCCGTGTTCGGTGGTGTCGTTACCGATCAAAAGCCACCCAGCCGCCCCCGACGGGACATCTCAGCTGAACGAGATGAGTGAATGCGAACAGGAAGGGAACATCAGGGCTTGCCGATCACGGATTTGTCCATGATCATCGGGAGTTGAATCAAGCGAGAGCAGTTGTTCGATGAGGTGAGTTCATGCCGTGCAAAGCAAGCCCGATCGGTCCCCGTATTTCGGCGCTGATCGAGGACGCGCGCGTGAATCTTGCCCTAACGATTCTCTCGGCCCGGGAGGGTGGTGTTAGTCAACTCGGCCCCCTGAGGCGACGTCGCGGTGTCGAGCCCCGAGCTAGGCACTACGGTCGCGATCTATAGTTCAGCTCAGTATTTTCGGAGATTTATATGGTACGCGCCCCGGCCAGAACTTGCCCCAATCTTTCTCGGCTATTCGACGATGCAGAGCCGGAACTGCTGTCCGGATTCCTCAAGAGCAAGGCTTTCGAGAGGCTGAGCTGGCTTGGGCCCTACAGGTTCGACCCCGAGAATCCGGACGGTCCGTCGGTTGCCAGAAATATGCTGCCCCAGGAAAAGAAGGACCGGCTGGGGCCTCTCGAAGCTGAAGCTGCCCGGATCGTCACAATCGCAAGCCACCGTGGCGAGTATGTCCTCGAAGGTCTCGCCAAGACCACGCTCGAACCCGAGCGCGCCAAGGAACTTCTGAACCGGCGGGACAAGCTCGCGCGAAGCCTGTGGGCTTACGCCAACGAACACGGCTTGTTTGAAGCGGCGGAGAACAGCCTGCACCTGCGTCTCTACCGGCGCTACGACAAGCACTACCAGACCTTCATGGCCGAGCCTTCGGTCGATGGGGGCCCCGACGCCGGCAGTGCATTGCTCGACGAGCTTCTGGTCGACCTCAACAAGCGTCTCGATCGCGGCGACGGCTACAGCATCGACAAGTTCGACATCCCCGAGGACGGCGATGAACCGGCGGCGGAGATGTACCTGCTATTCCATCCCGATCCCCCCACGAGCGTTCGGGAGATCGATGACGATGGCAATCGGTCGAGCATCTATTTCCGCCCGCCTGGAGAGGCGATGATCGTCTATACGCCATCGACTGGGCGGGTCCATGTCCGCGCAGGCAACCGAAAGCTCAGGCACACAGTTGCCGAACGCTTCATCGAGACTGCCCTCGAGCAGACTTACTCCAACCAGCCCGTCGACTTTCAGGCCTACGACATTTCGCAGTTCCTGCAGGGGCTCGATCTTGAACCGCCGGAACTTGACGAGGTGGTGATCGACCGCGCGCAGGTGATCCGCGCTGACATCAGCATCGGCAATCTCGCCAACCGCCTCTCGCTTTCCACCACGATCGACCAGGACATCTCAGAGATCATCGACAGCCATCCGGGCCTTCCGAGGATCTTCGAGCGGGCGCTCGCAATCCGCTTCGTCGAGATTGCGGTCCGGTATTTCCGCGCGGGACGAGATGAGGCGCAAACCCTCAACTTCACGCTCACCGACCGCAACACGAGCAGCCTTCTCAGCATCGACGACCCTTTCGAGCGCGTTCTGGGGCATCGCTTGCTCAGACACTGGAACATCCTCCGTGATGGCCGTGCACCGGGCGATGAGGAGAGCATGGCTGTCATGCCCGCCTTGCTGGCCATATGGGATATCGGAGCTGACAGGGTCACCGGCGCATGGCTCCAATCTCGCGGTGTCGATCCTGGCCTCCTGAACGATCTGGGCTTCCTCGTGCCGGCCGGCTGGGAAGGCGACGACCTGATCGACGATGAAGACGAGGTCGGCCCGGTGGCAGCCGAAGTGGTCGTTCGTATCGAGAAGGGAGATTCGGAGGAAGAAGACCGTAAGGTGGCCGACCTCAAGGTCACTGAGGGACAGGCGACGTCTGCGGGCAACCCGGATCGCTACAGGATCTATCGGGTGCGTGACGGCTGGGTCGCGCAACACCTGAAGGAAAGTCTCGAAAAGGCGCTCGATGCGCCCGCCATCGAGAAGCTGACCGATCATCTCCTCTACCTTGGAACGCTCAGCATCGATGGCGGCGATGTTCCGATCTACCTTGCGCGTGGTCTCGACCGGGAGAGGGTCCGGTCTGCCGTCGATACGGAACTTCGGGCGCGCCACAACCTCGGTATTGGACTGGTTCTGCAGGCCGGCACCGCTCCTGGACCGTGCCTGGCGGCCAATGTTCTGACGCCACTTGTTGATCAGATCGACACCAAGCAAGCCGAAATCGCGTTGGTCGCAGACAAGCTCCGGTCCGTGTTCCGGCGACATCGGATATTGGCCCGTGGAGGCATGACGGTCGGACTCACCCGTAGCGGCGATGATATCGCGACCCTCTTCGTGCCAGGGAAAGGCACCATCGACATCAAGGGCGAAAACCGCATCCAGATCATCCAGCGGCTGGTCGATGCCCACAACAACGGCCCGACGCCGATGTCGACCAAGGATCTTGTCAAGGGAATCGCTGAAGACCAGTCCCTGTCGAACATCTTCAAGCAGCCGCTGTGGGACAAGCTGAAGGCCAACTTTCTGAGAAGTCTTGGCGCCAAGGGGCCGTGGGAGATCGCAATCTGACAGCTGGCTCCGATCCGGCTCCGATTGGGGGGTCTGACGGGCTCCGATTCCTCAGGCCAATGGGAGTGCTCCATCGATCAGAGGAGCACTTCCATGCCGACTCCCTTCCCCTCGCGCCAGGCAGCCCCGACGAGCTGGTCCGGCACCGCGAAGACCAAGCCCACCAACCACAACTCGGAATGGCGCTGCACGCGCTGTGACAAGCTGCTCGGCGTCTGCCGGGACGGCCGCATGCACCTGCGCTTCGCGCGGGGGCACGAGTATCTCGTGGGCTTCCCGGTTCAGGCCACCTGCCGCGGCTGCGGCACGCTGAACAACGCGACCGCGCCCGCGCGCTGACGCGCGCATTCACCCAATCCCCTGAAATCGCAGAGACGCGCGACGTCCTGACCTGGCCACGAGAAGGCGCCGGACGCCTGGCCGCAAGGCAGGCGTCCGATGTCTATCGCGTGGCACGAGATCCGTGATCACCTCATGCATTCTTCTTCCAACCTTCACTTCCAGCGCAGTTTCGACGCCGTCCGACGTGCGCAGGCTGCCCTCACACCGTTCCGGGATCCGGCGGCCCTGCTGGACGGGCTGCACGGCACGACCGGCGATCAGGGCCAGAAGAACCTGATCCTCTCCGCGCTCGTCAGAGCGGCGCAGGGCGACGGGCCCGCGTCCGACTGTGCGCTGACGTTGCTCCTGCTGGCGCTCTGGCCCGGCCTCGACGCCATCCGCCGCCGATCGATCTGGCGCAGGCTCGGCACTGCCGATGAGATCGCGTCCGACGTTCTGGCGCGCACCACCGAGGCAGTCCGCAGCCTCGATCTCAGGCGCGTCAACTGGATCGCGGCCACGGTGCTGCGCAACGTCGAGCGCGACATGATCCGCGTGCGCCGGCGCGACACGGCACGCGAATATCTCGCCAGCTGCGCCGATCCCGACGAGGTGGCGGACAGCGGCAACCGCGGCATCGGCGCAGACGGGTACGCACTGCTGAACGGCGCCGTGCGGAAGCTGCTCGGCGACGACGCCCTGCTGGTGATCCGCGTGGCGGTCGAGGGCTTTTCCCAAGCCGAAGCGGGAGCCGCACTGGGCCTGACCGAGGCCGCCGCCCGCAAGCGGTACCAGCGCGCGATGCGCCGACTGAACGACGCCCTCGAGGAAATCCCCTGACCCGATGTCCCGATCCGGTCCCGCCGGTGGCTTTTTCCATTCGAGCGCCCCGAGCGCCTTCCCTCCAACCGAAAGCAGACACGCATGAACCGCACTGCCGATCTGTCGCTCGAGGATTTCAGGCGTCTTCCGGGGCTCTATCGCCGCTGGGAGCTGACCGAGGTCTGCGAGCCCAACCGCAACTATCAGATCGAGGACGCCGGCGCCCATGCCGACGGGACGCCGCTCTTGGCGATCTACGTCGCCGAGCCCGCGCCCGACGTCCGCGAGGCCGCGTGATGCGCCTCCTTGATCACATCATCTCACGGAGAACCGCCATGCCGGACCAGCCGGACGCCATCACCTGTCTTCGCAAGGTGAACTACGCCCTCGAAGATCTCCCCGAAACCTTCTCCCTCCCGCAGCGTCCCGGAGACGAACCGCACGAGCCGATGCCGGTCGTCGAGGCGACCGTCGACGAGATCGCCTTCGCGATCGTGGAGGCTGAGCGGGAGAGCACCGCCGCCTACCGCCGCGCCGACGCGCTGAAGCGCCTCTACAAGCTCGCCCGCGAGGCCGGGTGCATCGGCGCGGATCGCGCCGCCGCGGCAGTGATGAAGAAGGAGGGCCAGTGATGGCCCTTCCCATCATCGGCGCTGACGAACGGCTCGCTCAGCGCAAGGGTATCAAGGGCGTCATCTTCGGCCGGTCCGGCATCGGGAAGACCAGTCTGCTCTGGACGCTGAACGCCCCGACCACGCTCTTCCTCGATCTCGAGGCCGGGGATCTGGCGGTCGAGGGGCTGGAGATCGACACGCTCCGGCCCCGCACATGGAAGGAATGCCGTGATTTCGCGGTGTTCATCGGCGGGCCGAACCCGGCGCTGCGCGAGGATCAGCCCTACAGCCAGGCGCATTTCGACGAGGTCTGCGGGCGCTACGGCGATCCGGCGGTGATCGGAAAGTACGAGACCGTCTTCATCGACTCGATCACCGTGGCCGGTCGTCTCTGCTTCCAATGGTGCCGCGGCCAACCCGAGGCGTTCTCCGAGAAGACCGGCAAGCCCGACATCCGCGGCGCCTACGGGCTGCATGGCCGCGAGATGATCGGCTGGCTGACCCACCTGCAGCACACGCGCGGCAAGCATGTCTGGTTCGTGGGCATCCTCGACGAGAGGCTCGACGACTTCAATCGCAAGGTCTTCCAGCCGCAGATCGACGGCTCGAAGACCGGGCTGGAGCTGCCGGGGATCGTCGATCAGGTCATCACCATGGCCGACATCCCGGACCCCGGCGGCCAGCCGCAGCGCGCCTTCGTCTGCCAGACTCTGAACTCCTGGGGCTATCCGGCCAAGGACCGCTCGGGCCGCCTCGACAGGGTCGAGCCGCCGCATCTTGGCCGGCTGATGGAGAAGATCCATCGCCCCGCGGCGCCTGCCTCCGAACGCCTGACCTGGCCGCTGGTGACCCCGGCAGATCCCGCCCCCGCGCAGGAGCCCGGCCATGGCTGAGCGCCTCCCCCCACGCCCGGTGTCCCGATCCGGTCGCCGGGGTGGCTTTTCCCCTCTGACGCCGCTGCGCGTCCCATCCTCAACCTGAAAGGAGCCGCGCAATGTCCGGACCCTGGAACGACTTCAACTCCGCCCAATCCAACACCAACGTCATCCCCAAGGGCACGCTCGCCAAGGTGCGCCTGACGCTCCGCCCCGGCGGCTTCGACGACCCCTCGCAGGGCTGGACCGGCGGCTGGGCGCGCCGCGCCGCCACCGGCGCCGTCTATCTCGACGCCGAATACACGGTGCTCGAGGGGCCCTACGCCCGCCGCAAGGTCTGGTCGCTGATCGGCCTCTACAGCCCGAAGGGCCCTGACTGGGCCAACATGGGGCGCGGCCTGATCCGCGGCATCCTCAACTCGGCGCGCGGCGTGTCGGACAAGGACAACTCGCCCGAGGCGCAGGCGCGCCGCCGCATCAACGGCTTCGGCGATCTCGACGGCGTCGAGTTCGTCGCCCGCATCGACATCGGCACCGACACCAACGGCGAGGACAAGAACGAGATCCGCGCTGCTGTCACCCCCGATCACCGCGACTACGCCGCGCTGATGGGCACGGCCGCGCCGCAGTTCGCCGCCGCCCCGGCGCAGGGCCACGCCCCGCAGCAGCCCGCCACGGCCACCCAGCCCAGTCAGCCCGCGTCCGCCCCCGGCGCCGCCGGGCGGCCGAGCTGGGCGCAGTAAGGGGGAGACCGGCCATGCGCCTGCGCCCCCGCCAGAAGACCTTCGTCGAGCGCAGCGTGGCTGCGCTCGCCTCCCGCGGCAACACGCTGGGCGTGGCGCCCACCGGTGCGGGCAAGACCATCATGCTCTCGGCGGTCACCGGCGAGATGATCGGCGACGGCGCCAAGGCCTGCGTGCTCGCCCATCGCGACGAGCTGACGGCGCAAAACCGCGCCAAGTTCCAGCGCGTGGTGCCGGGCGTCGCCACCTCGGTCATCGACGCCACGGAGAAGTCCTGGGGCGGCAAGGTCGCCTTCGCCATGGTGCCGACGCTGGCGCGGGCTTCGAACCTGGCCGACATGCCGCGTCTCGACCTGCTGGTCGTGGATGAGGCGCACCATGCCGTCGCCGACAGCTACCGCCGCATCATCGATCGGGTGCGCGAGGCCAATCCCGACGCCCGGATCTTCGGGGTCACGGCGACGCCGAACCGGGGCGACAGGAAGGGCCTGCGCGAGGTCTTCGACAATGTCGCCGATCAGGTGCGGCTGGGCGAGCTGATCGCCTCGGGCCATCTCGTGCCGCCGCGCACCTTCGTCATCGACGTGGGCGTGCAGGACGAGCTGCGTTCTGTCCGCAAGACCATGTCGGATTTCGACATGGCAGAGGTGGCCGGCATCATGGACCGCGCCCCCGTCACCGACGAGGTGATCCGGCACTGGAAGGAGAAGGCGGGCGACCGGCAGACCGTAGTGTTCTGCTCCACCGTCGCGCATGCCGAACACGTCACCGACGCCTTCAGGGCGGCGGGCGTTTCCGCCGCGCTGATCCATGGCGATCTGGCGGCCGAGACCCGCAAGGCGATCCTCGCCGACTACGCGGCGGGGGACATCCGCGTCGTCGTCAACGTCGCGGTGCTGACCGAGGGCTGGGACCACCCGCCCACCTCCTGCGTCGTGCTGCTGCGGCCCAGTTCCTACAAGTCCACCATGATCCAGATGGTCGGGCGCGGCCTGCGCACCGTCGATCCCGAGGAACACCCCGGCATCGTCAAGACCGACTGCGTCGTGCTGGACTTCGGGACGTCGAGCCTGATCCACGGCACGCTGGAACAGGATGTCGATCTCGACGGCAAGACCGAAACCGGCGAGGCGCCGACCAAGACCTGCCCCGGCTGCGGCGCCGATATTCCGCTCGCCGCCACCGAATGCCCGCTTTGCGGCGAGGTGTTCCCGCGCGAGGACGAAGAGGCCGGTGAAGGTGACGGTGCCGCGCCGCTGTCGGGCTTCATGATGACCGAGATCGACCTGCTGAAGCGGTCCAGCTTCGCGTGGGTCGACCTCTACGGCACGGACGACGCGCTGATGGCCACGGGCTTCGCAGCCTGGGGCGGCATCTTCTGGCTGGACGGGGTCTGGTACGCAATCGGCGGGGCCAAAGGCGAACGCCCGCATCTGCTCGGCGTCGGCGAGCGCACGGTCTGCCTAGCGCAGGCCGACGACTGGCTGAACACCCACGAGACCGACGAGAGCGCCTTCAAGACCCGCTCCTGGCTGCGCCAGCCGCCGACCGAAAAGCAGCTGCAGTACCTACCGCCCGAGTGCCGCCACGACTTCGGCCTGACGCGCTACCGCGCCTCGGCGCTGATGACCTTCGGCTTCAACAAGCGCGCCATCCGCCAGCTGATCGACACGGCGGCCAGCCCCGCACGGAGGGCGGCATGACCCATGTCCACCTTCATCCCCATCACGGCCGAGGACCGGCGGCGACTCTGGCATCCGCGTGGAACGCTCTGTGCTGTCTGCCGGCAACCCACCCGTGGCTTCGGCTGGTTCGATCCGCACCGGTCGAAGCGACCCCGGCCCTCGGTCTGGTTCTGCTCGATGTCCTGCCAGTCCTTCTGGACGCGCTTGGCGCGGGAGCATTTCGCCATGGTTGATCTGACCGAGGAGGAGCGCGCCGCGATCACCGCCACCATGAAGCGCGTGGCGCTGCTGATGGACGAGATCGGCTGGGCCACCCCGCTTGCGGATCTGACCGAGGCGCAGGTGCGCGCGCTGATCGAGGACGCCGTCGAGGGCTTCCGCGAGGCCATGTCCGACATCGCCCGGGCGCAGACGCCGGAGGTGCCGTTTTGACCAAGCTCTGCACAAAATGCGGCGTCGAGAAGGACGTCTGCGAGTTCGGACGCCGCCGGCTCAGTCCCGATGGTCGGCAGACCTGGTGCCGCGACTGCCGCCGGGAATACCAGCGCGCCTACGCGCAGAAATTCAGGAACCCCGAGAAGCATCGGGAGGCGCAGCGTCGCTATCGCCTGCGCCACGCCGAGAAATATCGGGCCCACAGCATCGTCAGGCGTGCCGTCAAGGCTTGTCGGATCGTCGTGCCGGTCTGGTGTCAGCGATGTGGCTGCGTGACCGACCTCGAAGCGCATCACCACGACTATGACGCGCCGCTCTCGGTCGAATGGCTCTGCTCGACCTGCCACGGGCTCGCCCACCGCAGCTACGAGGGAGGCCAGCATGCTGGACTATAACCGCCGCCCCAGCTTTGCCGACCGGGTCAACGCCGCCGTTGATCGGGCCCTCACCGCCGATCAGGCGACGCGGCCGCCCCGCGACTATCTCGGCGGCTCGCGCCTCGGCCATGCCTGCGAGCGCGCCCTGCAATTCGAGTTCACGGCGACGCCGAAGGACGAAGGCCAGGATTTCAGAGGCCAGTCGCTGCGCATCTTCGCCATCGGCCACGCGCTCGAGGATCTGGCCGTCACCTGGCTGCGTGGCGCGGGCTTCGACCTCTACACCCGCAAGGGCAACCGGCCCGATGGCGGCCAGTTCGGGTTCTCCGTCGCGGGCGGGCGCATCCGCGGTCATGTCGACGGCATCATCGCTGCTGGGCCGGAGGGGTTCGGTCTCGCCGTTCCCGCCCTCTGGGAATGCAAGACGATGAACGCGAAGAACTGGCGCGCCTGCGTCAAGGACGGCGTGACCAAGTCGAAGCCGGTCTACGCCGCCCAGATCGCAGTCTATCAGGCCTACATGGAGGCGACGGTCCCCGGCATCTCGACCGCGCCCGCGCTCTTCACCGCGATCAACAAGGACACGGCCGAGCTGCACCACGAGCAGGTCGCCTTCGATGCCGATCTCGCGCAGCGCATGTCCGACCGGGGCGTGCGGATCCTGCAGGCGACCGATGCGGGCGAGCTTCTGTCACGCGTCGCCACCACGCCCGACTTCTTCGAATGCCGGTTCTGCCCTTGGTCCGCGCGCTGCTGGGGGCTTCCCGCATGAACGACGACGGCATCCTGCATTTCAACCCGTGGATGGACTTCAACGACGGGCCGCCGTCGGAGAATCCCTTCGGCTGTGATCCCGATCCCGACCAGATCGCCGTCTTTCTCGACACGGTGTTCAGCTGGTGCGAGGGGCTGATCCCGCTCCGCGGTTTCGTCGACAAGGGTCAGGGCCGAGACGGCAAGCCGCACAACATCTGGATCCCCGCCGACGACACCGCGCCGGGGAAACTCACGACCTTTGCCGCATGGGCCAACCGTGAAGGCGCTGCGGTTTATGTCATCCCCGGCACGGTCGCCGAGCAGGGCCAGGCCCGCGCCGCCGACGTGCTGCAGATGCAGGCCATCGTCGTCGATCTCGATGCGGGCGACATCCCGGCCAAGCTCGACCATGTCACCCGCCACATCGGAACGCCGACGCTGATCATCGAAAGCGGCGGGCGCACGCCAGAGGGCGCCGCGAAGCTCCATGTCTGGTGGAAACTGACCGAACCCGCTGAGGGAGAGGACCTGGTCACCCTCTGTCGCCTGCGGGGCGAGATCGCGGTGAAGGTCGGCGGCGACACGCATTTCCGCTCCGCGCACCAGCCGATCCGGGTGCCAGGCACCGTCTATCACAAGCACGGCCATCAACGCCTCGTGCAGATCCGCGAGCATCGCTCGGTCGAAGTGGATCTTGCCGATTTCGCGGAAAAGGTCGCCGACATGCCGCCGCTGCCAGGCGTAGGCTTCGCCAGCGACGTTGCCACACCAGCATCGAAGCCCGGCATCGACGCGGTGCTCACCACGCCGGTGCGCGAAGGCGCGGTGGACGACTGGTCCCGCTTCCAGGGGGCCAGCGCCGCCATCGGCCATTACGTACGCCTCGTCCACGAGGGCCGCCTCGATCCCTTCGCGGGCTGGGAGGCGATCTGCGGCTACAACGCCGCCATGCTGCGCCCGTCCTGGCCGCTCGATCGGCTGATGGCCGAGTCCGAACGGCTCTGGGCGCTGCATGTGAAGCGCAACGGTCCGCCGCTCCTGCGCACAGCCCACGCCGATGCCCCGGCCAGCCCATTGCCGACCTTCAGCCTTGGCGCGCTCCTCGACGACACGAGCCCGATGCCCGAGGACATCATCGGGCCGCGCGTGCTGACCCCGGGCGGACTCCTGGTGCTGGGCGGCGCGCCCAAGGTCGGCAAGAGCGACTTCCTGATCTGCTGGCTCGTGCACATGGCCGCTGGCGTGCCGTTCCTCGACTTCACGCCGCCCCGGCCGCTGCGCGTGTTCTATCTGCAGGCCGAGATCCAGTATCACTATCTGCGCGAGCGCATGCAGCAGATCGCGCTGCCCGCCGTCGTGATCGCCGCCGCGCGCGACACCTTCATCGCCACGCCGAAGCTGAAGCTGCTGCTCGACGCGGAGGGCGTCGCCCGCGTGGCCGAGGCGATCCGGGCCGCATTCCCCGACGCGCCGCCCGACATCATCGTCATCGACCCGATCCGCAACCTCTTCGATGGCGGACCTGAGGGGGGCGGCGAGAACGACAACACCGCCATGATGTTCTTCCTGAAGGACCGGGTGGAGCTCCTGCGCGAGGCGGTCAATCCGGATTCGGGCGTCATCCTCGCTCACCACACCCGCAAGGCCACCAAGCACCAGGTCAAGGACGATCCTTTCCTCGCCCTCTCCGGCGCCAGCGCGCTGCGGGGCTTCTATTCCTCCGGGCTGCTCATGCACCGGCCCGACGAGGACAGCAGCGTCCGCAGGCTGGAAATCGAACTGCGGAACGGCCCCGCGCTGCCGGGCAAGCTCATCGACAAGGTGAAGGGCGAATGGGTCGAGCTGAACCCGATGAACGAACGCCTGGTGCGCAAGGAGGTTGGCGCCAGGCTCGATGCCGAGCGGCTGCGCAAGCACGATGTCATCCTCGGCATGCTGCTGGATGAAGCGGCGAGCGAGCGCCTGTACACCGCCATGCAGTTCGCCGAGACCTTCGAGAACCGGGGCGGTCTGGGCAGCAAGCACACGATCCGCGAGCGCCTCAGCGTGCTGGCGACCAAGGGCTTCGTGAAGTTCCTGCGCGACCCCTCGGGGTTCGGCTTCCCCGTCACCCGGTCCCGGTTCGGCTACCTCTGCGTGGAAGGCATGCAGTTCGGCGCGCCCGACGAGCATGTCGATCCGGACACCGGCGAGGTCACCACGACCGCCCGTCCGGTCCTGCCCAGCCACTTCAAATGCCCCCAGTCCGGGCTCTGCCTGCAGGTCGAAAACCCCGCCGTCTGGGTCTACCCGGAGGGGCTCGAAGACGACCTGACTCATATGAGTGAGGCCTGACTCATATGACAGCGCCAACTGTGCACTCAACGAAATCAACAGGTTACGGGCAAATAAGAGTTAGGTCCCTGACTCATGCCCGAAGACTTCATGAAGTCTTATTCCGCAATGATTCCAGCCACTTGAACACCCCGGAACAGTTAGGTGTCAAACCCCCATACTACGTATGGGAGGGCCACCCCACGGGGGTGGCCACTCCTCCCATACGTCCGGGCCAGCCGCGCGCGCCGCCGTGACGCTTCCTTGCGCTTCCCGATCCGACGACGGCGGCCCCGTACCGCCAAGCACCAGACCGCCGTCGTCTTCCACCACCACAGGCCACCGGCAAAGGAGACCCATCATGGCTCAGCCGACTCTGATCCCGAATTGCGACGGCGCAAGGTTTGAATCGCTGCCGCTCGACACGCCCCGCAACCGCTGCATCCTTGCGCTCGACCTCGGCACCTCGACCGGCTGGGCGATCCGCGGCCATGACGGCCTGATCACCAGCGGCACCGTTTCGCTGCGCCCGGGCCGCTTCGACGGCGGCGGCATGCGCTACCTGCGCTTCACCAACTGGCTGACCGAGATCGACCGGCTGTCGGGGCCCGTCGCCACGATCTGGTTCGAGGAAGTCCGCCGCCACGCAGGCACCGATGCGAGCCACATCTACGGCGGGCTCATGGCCACGCTGACTGCATGGGCCGAGCTGCGCGGCGTTCCCTACGAGGGCGTCCCGGTTGGCACGATCAAGCGTCACGCCGCTGGCAAGGGCAACGCCGACAAAGCCGCCATGGTCGCCGCCGTCACCGCCCGCGGCTTCAGCCCGGCAGACGACAACGAGGCCGACGCCATCGCGATCCTGCTCTGGGCGATCGAGACGAACGGGGGTGTCGCATGAGATGGCATCCCCACGGTTACGGCGGCCGCCGCCGGGATCCCGAGCAGGTCAAGCGCGAGGGCTGGCGGGAACAGGGCGTCCTCGCGGTCTCCGCCGATGACGACCGCCTCACCTGGCCCGAGCGTGAACTGGTCCGCCAGCTCGGCGAAAAGCTCTACGGCCCGCGTCCTTCCGACAGGGAGGCGCGCCATGGCTGATCGCGAATGGACCGCCGACTGCGTCGCCGATCATTTCGAGGAGGCGTTCCGCACCCTGCGCAAGCTGCCGCCGGTGAAGGCGCAGGGCTACTTCAACACCTGGCCCGACATCGTGCGGACCAGCCGCGAGATCGCGGCGATGGAGCCGCAGCCGATGCGGGTCTGGCCGTCGGCCGCCGCGATCACCCGGCTCGAGCAGACCTTCGACTGGGTGCTCTGGATCGAGGAGGCGGAGCGCAAGCTCGTCTGGTCGCGCGCGGCCCGTGTGCCGTGGAAGCAGATCAGCGGGGAACTCGGCTGCGACCGCACGACCGCCTGGCGGCGTTGGCAGCTGGCGCTGACCAAGATCGCCGCGCGCCTGAATGTGCAGTGACTCCAATGTGTTGCAACACTTTTTCCTTCGACATCTGCAACATGATCGTGCTATTCCGACGGCAAGATGGGGAGAGTGCGCCGAAGGGCTCGCTCTCCCCTTTGCGTTGACAGGGGCCACCTGGACCCCGGTATCCAGCGAGGGTCCGGCCGGGGTCCAGCCCACAGCAGTTTCCGGTTCCTTCCTGGCGATATTCGTATGCTGGCGGGCGAAGCGCGGGACATCGCCAGCGACAGGGCCGGATTTTTGGGAAGCCACCCGGAAGCCAGCCCCACTCACGCCCCGCGCAAACACCAATGAACGCTGGCCTTCCGACCGGACACCGCTGGTAGCCGCTGGACCCCGCTTGGAGTCCAGCGCGGCATCCGGAGTCCGGAAGCCACCGGCATCCACCCGACCGAGGAACCTTGCCCACCATGACGCTGAGCTTCGCCCCGGACGCGATCGAGACGTGGCCGCTGGCCAAGCTCCAGCCCTACGCGAAGAACGCGAAGGCGCATGGCGCGGACCAGGTCGCCAAGATCGCCGCCAGCATGGCCGAGTTCGGCTGGACCGTGCCCTGCCTCGTCGCCGAGGACGGCGAACTGATCGCAGGGCATGGGCGCGTGCTGGCCGCGACGCAGCTCGGGCTGACCGAAGCGCCGGTGATCGTGCTGGGCCACCTGACCGAGGCGCAGCGCCGGGCCTATCGCATCGCGGACAACAAGCTGACGGAACTCGGCACCTGGGACGAAGCGCTGCTGTCGGCGGAACTGAACGATCTGCTGGCTGATGATTTCGACCTGTCGCTGGTCGGCTTTTCCGACGGCGAGTTGGACAAGCTGCTGGCCTTCGTGCCGGAGGGGAACGGTGAAGAGGGTGGCGCCGGGGGCTCCGTGCCGCCGGTGACCATCCCCGAACCGCCGCGCAATCCTGCGGCGCGCACTGGCGATCTGTGGATCCTCGGCGACCACCGTCTGCTCTGCGGTGACAGCACCAGCGCGGCCGACGTGCGCCGTCTGATGAACGGCGAGCGGGCGATCTTGTTCGCGACCGACCCGCCCTATCTGGTGGACTACGACGGCTCGAACCATCCGACCCGCAACAAGGATTGGTCTTCGTCCTATGGCACGACCTGGGACGACAGTTCGCAGGGGGCGGAACTCTACGACGGCTTCATCGCGGCGGCCGTGGCGGAAGCCATCGCCGATGATGCAGCCTGGTATTGCTGGCACGCATCGCGCCGCCAGGCGATGCTGGAGGCTTGCTGGGAAAAGGCTGGGGCGTTCGTGCACCAGCAGATCATCTGGGTGAAGGACCGCGGGGTTCTGACCCGGTCGCATTATTTGTGGAAGCACGAGCCCTGTTTCATGGGCTGGCGCCGCCCCAACCGTCCGCCGAAGGTTGCCGAGGAAACCCTACCGTCGACATGGGCGCTACCGAGCTTTGCGAAAGACGACCGGCCCGACCACCCGACGCCGAAGCCGCTCGACGCCTTCGGCATCCCGATGCGCCAGCATGTGGCGCGGGACGGCCTCTGCTACGAGCCCTTCTCGGGCTCCGGCTCGCAGATCATGGCGGGCGAGGCCAACGGCCGCCGTGTCTTCGCGATGGAGATCAGCCCCGCCTATGTCGATGTCGCCGTGGAACGCTGGCAGGCCGAAACCGGCAAGGATGCGATCCTCGACGGCGATGGCCACACCTTCACCGAGGTGAAGGCCGAGCGGCTGGGCAACAAAACTGGCTTCGAGTAGGACTGGCCTGTACAATGGAATGAAGGCACTCTTTACGGGCAGACCTTCCCCATGGAATTGTTAAAGGCAATCTGGCTAGAGTTTTCAGGCGCGAGTTTTCTTGAGCAACTCGGAGCAGTGGCAGCATTGCTTGGCGTTTTGGGTGTTCTCAATGGGTTGACTGCTAAGCTTGCAAAACGGGTTCCACTTCGAGATCTGGCTCGGGCGAGAGCGCGCATTGACGCTCTTGATGCGGAATTATCAGCGCTAAAGCAGAAGCTTGATGTTGAAAAGGCTGATGGAGCTGCTTTCCGAAATCGCGCTGAGAGCCTTGAGGAAAGGCATTCCAAAGAATCTCCAATAGCATGGAGAGAGAGCCAGCAATTTGACTCAGGGATCGATGACGTTGATGGTCGTTCACGCCAGCTAAAGACGATGGCGCTTGGTTTCGACGCAATCCGCGAAGATCTGCGCTCGGCAGCTTTTGAACTGGCCATTTACTATGATGCCGAAGCCGCTTTCGACCCTGACTCGGGTCCGCGCGCACAGTATTTTGCCAACCTTGCAACGGCATTGCGAAGTGGCGATGACACGCAATACCTCCACGATCTTTTAAAGGAAAGCGCAGCGGCAGATGCGCGTGAGCAAGGAGCATATGATCCGGAGGCACCAGAATGGAAAAGTTTCGAACTGGCCCCGGCCGGTCTAGACAAAGAGGGTGCGTCTAGGCTGGCTACAAGACTGAGCAACCGTGCGAAGTTCTTCTCTCAAACTGGCGAAAATCATGCTGCGCACCGTTTACTTGCTCGAGCGGTGTTTGTCGCTAAACAACATTTTGGAGAAGGCGAAAACTTCCTAATTCACTTGGTGAAAAACTACAGTGCAGAACTGTTTATTTCAGGTTTTTATAAGTCCGCACTTCTTCATTTCGAAGAGTTGGAGCGCATAATGGAAGCGTCGAGCGATTCCGAATTCTCTCCAACGAGCTATGCGCGACTACAGCTGCGGCATTGGATCTGTGGATGTCTTCTACACACCGGTCGGGAGGATGAGGCTCGTCGAGAAGCTCTCACCTTGCTTCCCGAGATTGAAGCTTCATTGGGTTCTGAAGAACCACTTGCCATTGGCACGCGATCGATCGCCCTTGGAAAGCGCAGTCGTGTCGGCGCTAAGACTTCACACGTAACGAAATACGGGTCATTTGCGGTTCAGGACCAAGGTAACATCAATGCCCCGGCTCGGATCGAAAACAAAGGTATGCGTCTTGAGCCAATCGGACCAAGCCGAAACGACCCGTGTCCATGCGGATCCGGGAAAAAATTCAAGCACTGTCACGGCCGCTTAGCCTGATTTTTCGGCCTTGCCGAGGCGCTGATTGGCTGGCCAACGGGTGGATTGGCTTCGGCTTTGTGGCAACGGAGTGGTCACGCGGGTCGCGGCGCATGCGCTCCGAAGTCTCGCAGTTGAACTGCTGGCCGATGGTTGAGGGTGGGCGATGAAGCAGAGCCGGGCCATGTCGCTGGTCGAGGCCGTTGTCAATGTCGCGATAGGCTACGGCTTCGCTGTCGTTACGCAGATCCTCGTCTTCCCAATCTTCGGGCTGCACACGACGCTGGCGCAGAACCTGAAAATGGGCGCGGTGTTCACGGTGGTGAGCATTGCGAGGTCCTTCGCCCTGCGGCGGGTGTTCGAGGCAATCCGGATGCGGACCACCAAATGATCGACCGCCGCCCCGGAGGGACGGCGGTCATCAGCTTGTCGGGGTCCGGTGCCTCAGGCGGCGGGGAGCTTGTACACGCGCCCCCGGTTCTCGACCTTCTCCGAGGTCACCTCGAGCCCGAGTTTCTTCTTCAGCGCCCCGGCCATCGCGCCGCGCACCGTGTGCGACTGCCAGCCTGTCGCGGCCATGATCTCCTCGATGGTCGCGCCGTCCGGCGCGCGCAGCATGGCGATCAGCCTGGCCTGCTTGGTGCCCTCGGGCGGCGTGCGCGTCTTGGGCGCGGCCTTCGGTTCGGTGGGAGTGTCCGGCACGGGCTCCTCGGTCGGCGCGTCCGTCGCGCCCGCAGGCGCTGGGTTCGCGTCCTCGGGCTCGATGCCGATGGCGGCGAGGCCTGCGTCAGTGGCGACCAGCGTAGTGCCGTGGCCGTCGCCGGTTTCGCGCCACATGGGCTCGCCCTTGCGCATTTCGGTGTCGACCTCTTCGAGGAAGCCCGTGGCGAGCATCGCGCCGACCACCTTGGCGGCAACGCCGCCGCGCAGGCTCTCGGGCAGCGGCAGGGCGATAAGCTCGGGCCGCTGGGCGGCGGCGCTCAGGATCAGGGCTTGGGTGTCGGAAAGCTTGGTCATCGTCGTCTCCCGTATCGGGCGCGCGGGATGCGGGCCCTTCTACGAGGTCGAGCCCGCCAGTCGGCGGGCGGGACCGGGAGCAGGTCGTCTCACTCGGCGTGTTCGCCTTCGCTGAAGGCCATGTCGGTAATCTCGCGCAGCTTGGCGCGGTAGTGGTTCAGGGTGCCGACATGGCCCCAGTTGATCTCGTCGGGGCTGGTCTCGAAGTGGTCGGCGCTAAGGGCGGCGAGCCGCTCCAGCATCGAGTCGATCTCCGTCTTCGCGGCGATGAAGGCGTCGAGGGCTTTGTTCGACCGCTCCCTCGAACCGGTGGCGGGAGCGGTCTCACTGTCAGTCGCGCGGCGGGTCATCGTGGTGGCTCCGTGGTGAGTTGCATCGTCCTTCTGGAGACACGTTCCCTCTGTCGGCGACGCTTATCAACTCGATAAGCACATGAGTTTGAATGATAATCGGAGCTGTCGATGCAAGGCATGAGCGAGCGCCAGTACGCCGTGCATGTCGGGCTGTCGCGCGGCGCGATCCAGAAGGCGAAGACGGCCGAGCGGCTGGTCCTTTATCCGGACGGCAGCATCAACGCGGCCGCCAGCGATGCCCGGCGGGCGGAAACCACCGATCCGTCCAAGACCCGCAAATCGCCCGCGCCGAAGCTGAAGCCCGTCCCCGAGGCGGCGGTGGCCGCTGTCGGCGACACGCTCCGCGAACAGGGTCTGGCGGTCCCGGCGGTCGGCGGCGGGACGACCTTCCTGCAGGCCAAGACCGCGAACGAGGTGCTGAAGGCGCAGGAGCGGCGCATCCGGCTCCAGAAGCTGAAGGGGGAGCTGATCGAGCGGGCCCGCGCGCTGGCGCTGGTGTTCCGACTGGCGCGGGAGGAACGGGACGCGTGGGTGAACTGGCCCGCGCGTGCGGCGGCTCTTATGGCGGCCGAGCTCTCTGCCTCATGCAGCGACGCGACAGGCCAGCAGATCACCGTGGAGCCAGCCGCGATGCAGAAGGTCCTCGAGAAACATGTACGCGCCCACCTCGACGAACTCGCCGAGGTCCGGCCCGATTTCCGGTGAGAGCGGCGATGATCCTGGCGGCCTGACGGACTTCGACGGCGCGGGCGAGATCCTGCGCGCCTGGGGTAACGGGCTGCGGCCCGACCCGGACCTGACCGTCTCGGAATGGGCGGACCGGCACCGCATGCTCTCGGGCCGCGCCTCGGCCGAACCCGGGCGGTATCGCACGGTACGCACGCCCTACATGCGCGAGATCATGGACCGGCTGTCGCCGGGCGATCCCACGCAGCGCGTCGTGTTCATGAAAGCCGCGCAGGTCGGTGCGACCGAGGCGGGCAACAACTGGATCGGGTTCGTCATCCACCAGGCGCCGGGGCCGATGCTGGCGGTCCAGCCGACGGTGGAACTGGCCAAGCGAAACTCGCGCCAGCGGATCGACCCGCTGATCGACGAGAGCCCGGAGCTGCGGGAGCGGGTGAAACCCGCCCGGTCGCGCGACGCGGGCAACACCATGCTGTCCAAGGAATTCGCGGGCGGCATCCTGATCATGACGGGGGCGAACTCGGCCGTTGGGCTGCGGTCCACCCCGGCGCGGTACATCTTCCTCGACGAGGTCGACGCCTATCCGGCCTCGGCGGACGAGGAAGGCGACCCGGTCACGCTGGCGGAAGCGCGGTCGCTGACCTTCGCCCATCGGCGCAAGGTCTTCTTGGTCTCGACGCCGACGATCCGGGGGCTGTCGCGCATCGAGCGGGAATATGAGGCGAGCGACCAGCGGCGGTTCTTCGTGCCGTGCCCGCACTGTGGCCATGCGCAATGGCTGAAGTTCGACCGGCTGCGCTGGCAGAAGGGTCGTCCGGAGACGGCGGAATATCACTGCGAGGGCTGCGACGCGGCAATCGCGGAGCACCACAAGACGGCGATGCTGGAGGGCGGCGAATGGCGGGCGACCGCCACGGCCGCCGATCCGACCACGGTCGGGTATCACCTCTCGGCGCTCTATTCGCCGATCGGCTGGCTGAGCTGGGAGCGGATCGTGCGGTCATGGGAAGCGGCGCAGGGGTCCGACGAGGCGATCAAGGCCTTCCGCAACACGATCCTCGGCGAGACATGGGTCGAGACCGGAGAAGCGCCGGACTGGCAGCGGCTCTACGACCGGCGCGAGCGCTGGACATCCGGCATGGTGCCGGCGGGCGGGCTGTTCCTGACCGCGGGGGCCGACGTCCAGAAGGACCGCATCGAGGTCGATGTCTGGGCCTGGGGTCGTGGCTTGGAGTCCTGGCTCGTCGATCACGTCGTCATCGAGGGCGGGCCGGACCGGCACGACGCCTGGTCGGAACTGACCGCGCTGCTCGACCGAAGCTGGCCGCACGAACGCGGCGCGCATCTCAGGATCGCGCGGCTGGCCATCGACACCGGCTACGAGGCCCCGGCGGTCTATTCCTGGTCGCGGGCGCAGGGGTTCGCACAGGTATCGCCGGTCAAGGGTGTAGAGGGGTTCAACCGCTCCAGCCCCGTTTCGGGTCCGACCTTTGTCGACGCGACCGAGGGCGGCAAACGCCTGCGGCGCGGCGCGCGTCTCTGGACCGTGGCGGTGTCGACCTTCAAGGCCGAGACCTACCGCTTCCTGCGGCTCGCGCGGCCGACCGAGGAGGACACGGCCGAAGGGGCGGCGTTTTCGCCGGGATCGGTGCATCTGCCGCACTGGGTCGAGAACGAATGGCTGAAGCAGTTCGTGGCCGAGCAGCTGGTGACGGTGCGCACGAAGCGCGGCTTCGCCCGGCTGGAATGGCAGAAGCTGCGGGAACGCAACGAGGCGCTGGATTGCCGGGTCTATGCCCGCGCCGCCGCCTGGATCGCGGGCGCGGACCGCTGGCCCGACGAGAAATGGCGTGACCTCGAGGATCAGCTCGGGGCCGCCCCCACCGACACCGATCCCGCCGGGCAGATCAACCGGCCGGGACAGGCCCCGCAGGGCAAACGCCGCTCCGACTGGCTCGGGCGGCGCGGAGGATGGTTTTGAACATGACCGACTGGACGGAATCCGAGCTTTCGGCGCTGCGCCGGGCCTATGCCAGCGGCACGACGCGGGTCAGCTATGACGGCAAGTCGGTCGATTACGGCTCGGCCGAGGATCTGTTGGCCCGCATCCGGACCATCGAACGCGCCATCGCGGGGATCACGCGGCCGCTGCCGGTGGCCGGGCTCGCGGGCTTCAGCCGCGGGGATCGCTGATGTCGGCAAACTGGTTCGATCACGCCATCGCCACGGTGGCGCCGCGCATGGCCGCGCGCCGCGTGATGGCGCGTCAGGCCTTCGAGACCCTGACGCGCGGCTATGACGGCGCCGCGCGCGGGCGGCGGACGGAGGGCTGGCGCGCGCCGGGATCCTCGGCCGACACCGAGATCGGAGTCGCCGGGGCGCTGTTGCGCGACAGAATGCGCGATCTCGTGCGCAACAACCCGCATGCGGCCAAGGCCGTGGCGGTGCTGGTGAACAACATCATCGGCGCGGGGATCATGCCGCGCGCCGCGAGTGGCGACGACAAGCTGGACCGGAAGGTCGATGCTCTCTTCGAGCGCTGGACGGCGGAGTGCGACGCAGATGGCCAGCTCGATTTCTACGGCCTGCAGACGCTGATCTGCCGCGAGATGGTCGAAGCGGGCGAAGTCCTGGTGCGCCGAAGGCTGCGGCGCGCCAGCGACGGACTGCCAGTGCCGCTGCAATTGCAGGTGCTGGAGGCCGACTTCCTCGACGCGAC
The DNA here is from genome assembly GCF_056857655.1 of Paracoccus sp. L-17. Lineage (NCBI taxonomy): Bacteria > Pseudomonadati > Pseudomonadota > Alphaproteobacteria > Rhodobacterales > Paracoccaceae > Paracoccus > Paracoccus sp. L-17. The sequence continues at coordinate 13,740 of NZ_JBSXNM010000020.1, read as the reverse complement.
CAAGTCCGGCGTCCTCGGCGCAGGGCGGCTGGTGCAGGGGATCGAGTTCGACCCGGTCGGCAAACGCCGGGCGTACTGGCTCCATGCCGAACATCCCGGCGACGCCTATGGCGCCTTGCAGAACGGGTTGCAGAGCCGCCCGGTGCCCGCGACCGAGATCGCCCATGTCTACGAGAAGCAGCGCACGCAGGCGCGCGGCGTTCCCTGGGGCGCGCCGGTGATCCGGTCCTTGCGCGATCTCGACGACTACGAGGTCGCCGAACTGGTCCGCAAGAAGACCGAGGCCTGCGTCACCGCCATCGTCTTTGGCGATGACGAGGCGCAGCAGGGCATCGCGCCTGCGGTGGTCGATACCGACGGGAACCGGGTGGAGCAGTTCGAGCCGGGGCTCATCGCCTATGCGCGCGGCGGCAAGGACATCCGCTTCAACCAGCCCTCCGCCACGGGCGGTTACGGCGAATACAAGCGGGCCAGCCTGCACACGATCTCGGCCGGGTTCCGGGTGCCCTACGAGCTGCTGACCGGGGACCTGTCTCAGGTGAACTATTCCTCGATCCGGGCGGGGCTCGTGGAGTTCCGCCGCCAGATCGACGCCGTCCAATGGCAGCTGTTCATTCCGATGTTCTGCGCGCCAGTGTGGCGCTGGTTCACCGAGGCCGCATGGGCGGCGGGTCAGATCCCGTCGCCGATCGTGCCGGTCGAATGGTCGCCGCCGAAGTTCGAGGCGGTCGATCCGCAGAAGGACGCGATGGCGAACCTGCTGTCGATCCGCTCGGGCACCATGACGCTGGCCGAGGTGATCGCGAAACAGGGCCGCAACCCCGACGCGGTGCTGGCCGAGATCGCCGCGACCAACGCCAAGCTCGACGCGCTGGGGCTGGTGCTCGACAGCGACCCACGCCGCGTCACCAAGACGGGCAGTGCACAGACCAGCGATCCGGCGACCGATACCGCCGACGACGACCCCTCCGCCGACGCGGATGAAACCGACCCGGCGCAGGCCGACCAACAGGACTGATCTTCATGGACACGATGATCGAACTGCCGGCCATGCGCCGGTCGGCGGAGCTTGCGCCGAACACGGCCGATGCCGACACCCGCACCGTCGAGGTGGTCTGGTCGGCCGGGGCCCGCGTCCGGCGCGCCACCTTCTTCGGCGAGCCCTATGACGAGGAACTGAGCCTCGACCCGGCCCATGTCCGTCTCGACCGGCTGAACGCGGGCGCGCCGTTCCTGAAGGTGCACGAGCTCGACACGCTCGACGCGGTGATCGGCTCGGTCGTACCGGGTTCCGCCCGGATCGAGAACGGCCGCGGGATCGCGCTGGTGCGCATCTCCGAACGCGCCGATGTCGAGCCGATCTGGCGCGACATCCAGGCTGGGCACATCCGGGCGGTCTCCATCGGCTACCAGGTCCACCGCTTCGAGGTCTCGAAACCCGAGGCTGCGCGCGAACTCTGGCGCGCGGTGGACTGGACCCCCTTCGAGGTCTCCGCCGTCGCGGTCGGCGCCGACCCTGCCGCGGGCTTTCGCGCCCAGCATCCCCTTCACGACTGCGTCCTCCACCGCCGGGACGCCCCTTCCACCACGAAAGGACCGATCCCGATGACGGACAAGACCCAGACCCCGGCGAGCGACGCCGCAACCCCCGCCACCCCCCATCCGACCGAGCCGAAACCGGCTGCGCCCGAGCCGAAGGCCGCCGCCAGTGAGACGCGCACCCAGCCGAAGCTTCAGAATTCCGATGCCCCCGCTGCGCCCGACACCGAAGCGATTGCCACTCGCGCCCGCGAGGCCGAGCGGGACCGCGTCTCCACCATCTACGATCTGGCCGGGCGGCTGAACCTCGAGCGCGGCTTCGCCGAGGATCTGGTCAAGCGCGGGGTCAGCGTCGACGAGTCCCGCCGCCTGATCCTCGATCAGGTCGCCGCGAAGTCGGACGAGACCCGGACCTTCCCCCATGTCTCTGTACCGCTCGGCGGCCGGGACGAGCGCATCACCCGCCGCGACGCCGTGGCGAATGCGCTGCTGCACCGCTACAGCCCGACGCTCTTCCAGCTGGAGGACGCCGCCCGCCAGTATCGCGGCATGACGCTGCTGGAGCTCGCCCGGGAAAGCCTCGGCAATGCCGGGGTCAACACGCGCGGCCTGTCGCGCGACGAGGTGGCGACGCGCGCGCTGCACTCGACCTCCGACTTCCCCGAGATCCTGTCGGCGGTCACCAACAAGACCTTGCGCCAAGCCTACGAGGCCTATCCCCGTACCTTCATGCTGTTCTGCCGCCAGGTGCTGGCTACCGACTTCAAGGCGATGCATCGGGTGCAGCTCGGTGAAGCGCCGCAGCTGCTCGAGGTCGGCGAAAGCGGCGAGTTCAAGCGCGGCACGCTCGGCGAGAGCAAGGAGAGCTACAAGGTCAAGACCTATGGCCGGGTGGTCGCGATCACCCGCCAGACGCTGATCAACGACGATCTCGACGCCTTCACCCGGATCCCGGCGATGTACGGTAACTCCATCGCGCAGCTTGAGAGCGACGTGGTCTGGGGGATCATCACCGCCAACCCGGCGATGGCCGACGGCAACGCGCTGTTCCACACCACCCACAAGAACCTCGCGGGCACCGGCGCGGCGCTCGATGTGAGCAGCGTCGGTGCGGCGCGCGCGGCGATGGCCAAGCAGACGGGGCTCGACAAGAAGACGGTGCTGAACGTTCGGCCCGCCTTCCTGATCGTGCCCGCCTCGCTGGAACTGAAGGCCGAGCAGCTGGTCGCCCAGAACCTGGTGCCCGCCGCGACGTCCAGCGTGGTGCCGCAGTCGATCCGCACGCTCGCGCCGATCAGCGAGCCGCGGCTCGATGCCGCCAGCGAGACTGCATGGTATCTGGCGGCCAGTCCGAACCAGATCGACACCATCGAGTACGCCTATCTCGAGGGTCAGCAGGGCGCCTACATCGAGACCCGCAACGGCTTCGACGTCGACGGCGTCGAGATCAAGTGCCGCCTCGACTTCGGCGCGAAGGCCATCGACTGGCGCGGTCTCTACAAGAACCCGGGCGCATAACCAGCACCCATCATGAACCCTGACATGCGGGCGGTCCTGACGGGCCGCCCTTCGTCTTTCCACGAGGATCCCCGTTATGAAAACCTACGTCCAGCCCGGCAACACCATCACCCTGACCGCACCCTACGCCGTCGCCTCCGGCGATGGCTTGCTCGTCGGCTCGACCTTCGGCATCGCGGCCGGGGACGCTGGCAGCGGCGAGCCCGTCGAGACCGCGCTCGTCGGCGTGTTCGACATCACCAAGGTCGGCTCCCAGGCCTGGACCGTCGGCGCCAGGGTCTATTGGGACGACACCAACAAGCGCTGCACCACGGTCGCGACCGACAACACGCTGATCGGCGTGGCCGTCGAGGCGGTGGCGAGCGGCGCGGGCGACACCATCGGCCGGGTGCGGCTTAACGCAACGTTCTGATGAGCGCCTTTGCTGCCGCCGTCGGCGCACTCTTCGCCGATCCGAACATCGGCCGGGACGCGGTCTATATCGCCGACGGCGGCGCGCCCGTCCTGGTGCGCGCCGTCGCCCGGCGCGCCGATGCGATCACCGACTTCGGCGATGCGCAGCTCTGGTCCGAGACCACGCGGATCGACCTGCGCGTGGCCGAGGTGGCGAACCCGCGCCCCGGTGACAGGATCGAGATCGACGGCGACGCCTTCCTCATTCAGGGCGAGCCCGTCCGCGACCGCGAGCGGCTGGTCTGGACCGTCGACCTGAGGCCCGCGTGAAACTGAAGCTCGACATCGATCCCGACATCGTCGCGATGATGGCGGCGGAGGTGGCGGCGGGCGAACGTGCCGTGACCGCCGCCATGCGCGAGGCCGGGACCGGGCTCAAGTCGGCCTGGCGGTTGCAGATCACCGGCGCGGGGCTCGGGCCCCGGCTGGCCAACTCGATCCGGAGCCAGAACTTCCCGAGGTCCGGCGAAAGCCTCGACGCCGCAGCGCTGGTCTGGTCGAAGGCGCCGGTCATCGTCGGCGCGCATGACACTGGCCCGCTGATCCGCTCGAAGGACGGGTTATGGCTGGCGATCCCGCTGCCCGCGGCGGGCAAGTCCCTGCGCGGCGGTAGGATCACGCCCGGCGAATGGGAGCGCCGCCGCGGCCTGCGCCTGCGCTTCGTCTACCGCCGTACCGGACCGAGCTTGCTGGTCGCGGAGGGGCGGCTGAACACGAGGGGTCAGGCAGTGGTGTCGCGCTCGAAGACCGGGCGCGGCAAGGTCACCGTGCCGATCTTCCTGCTGGTGCCGCAGGTCAAGCTGCCGAAGCGGCTGGATCTGGCCCGGGATGCGGACCGGGCTTTGGACAGCGTGCCAGGGCTGATCGTGGCGAACTGGGTCGACGCGAAGCTATGATCAGCACCGTGACAAGAGCAGCCTCAGGTCAGGCCGATGGACGCCAGCGCGACACCGGCCAGCGCACAGCCCGTAAGGACCGTCACGGCGCCCAGCCTGAAGCGGAAAACCGCCACAAGCGCGGCAAGCACCAGCGCCGCAGCCGCCAGGTTCACCGTGGACCAGACGGGCACATCCAGATCGAGGCCGTATGCTGTAACGGTCCGCACCTCGTCGAAGACGACATGCAGACCGAACCAGACGGCAAGGTTCAGAATGACGCCCACCACGGCCGCAGTGATGGCGGTCAGGGCGGCGGTCAGCACCGCGTTGTCGCGAAGCCGTTCGATGAAGGGGGCGCCGAGGAAAATCCACAGGAAACAGGGAACGAAGGTAACCCATGTCGTCAGAAGCCCGCCCAGCGTCGCGGCCACAAGGGGCGACAGGCCGCTCGCCTCGCGGAAGGCACCCATGAAGCCCACGAATTGCGTCACCATGATCAGCGGGCCGGGCGTGGTCTCCGCCATGCCGAGTCCGTCGAGCATCTCGCCGGGGGCGAGCCAGCCATAGTTCTGAACAGCCTCCTGCGCGACATAAGCCAGCACCGCATAGGCGCCGCCGAAGGTGACCACGGCCATGACGCTGAAAAAGCCCGCGATCTGCGAAAAAACGTTCTCTGGCCCAAGTGACGCGAACAACAGCCCAACAGGGGCCAGCCAGAGGACGAGAAAGACGCCCGAAATGCGAAACGCCCAACCCCGATTGACCTGTGTATGATCCGGCGACTCCTCGCCCAGCAAGGTATCGGCGTCATCGACCTGCACCTTGCCCACCTTGCCGTGTCCGCCACCACCGTGGAATGCAGGCAGGCCCGCACGCGCGCCGAAGAAGCCGATCAGGCCAGCGATCAAGATTAGCAGCGGGAACGGCACCGCGAAGCCGAAGATCGCCACGAAGGAAGCGGCGGCGATTGCGACCATCGCGCCGTTCTTGAGCGCACGCGAGCCGATGCGGATGACCGCCTGCACGACGATCGCCAGCACCGCGGCCTTGAGCCCAAAGAACATGGCCTCGACCGGCCCGACATTGCCGTAGAGCGCATAGATCCAACTGAGCGCCATGATCGCCACGACGCCGGGCAGAACGAAGAGGACGCCCGCGATGATGCCGCCCAGCGTGCGATGCATCAGCCAGCCGATATAGACGGCGAGCTGCATCGCTTCCGGACCCGGCAGCAGCATGCAGTAGTTGAGCGCATGCAGGAATCGCTTCTCGCCTAGCCAGCGCTGCTCCTCGACCAGGATCCGGTGCATGAGCGCGATCTGTCCGGCGGGGCCGCCGAAGCTCAAGAGGCCAATTCGAGCCCAGATGCGGGTGGCTTCGGTCAGCGTGGGGTATGCTCGGTCCTGCATCAGTCTGCCTTCGGCTTGTTGGTGGGCCAGTTGTGGGTCTCGTCGGTGGCGTCCCGCGCCCAGCGATAGAAGGCGTCGAAGAGCAGCATCCCGGCGTCCAGCTGCTCAAGATCGTCGGAATACATCCGCGACAGACCGAGCGAGGCCGCCAGGAGGCCAGCGGCCTCGGGTGCAAGGTCGAGCCGGGCGGTATCGGCGCCGCGCACGATGGTCCCCAGGCGATCGAGCGCGGGAATCGTCAGGCCGAACTCGGAAAGCATGACCTCGAAGGTGCAGAGGTCGTCCCGGTGGCTCCAGAACACGTCCTCGATGTCGAAGGGCGCGGCGTTGTAGCGCTCTGCGACGCCCACCACTTCGGCGGGCGCCACGAACAGGATGATCGCACGGGGATCGAGAAACCGCCGGATCAGCCAGGGGCACGCGATGCGGTCGATCTTGGGCCGGGAGCGCGTCACCCAGACGGTGCGGCCCTGCGCGTCACGCGCGGGCAGCTTCGCCAAATCGATCAGTGGCAGACCTGCGGAGCGCCAGGCCTCGAACCCGCCGTCGAGATACTCCGAGGCGCAGCCCTCGGCGCGCAGCCAGGCGGCCGCGCCCTGAGAGCGCCGATGGCCGGCCTGGCAGACGGCGATCGAAGGCTGGCCGCCGAGCTGTGGCGCGAGGGAGGCGAGCGCCTGGTCGTCGACCCGGACAGCACCTGGGAGCAATCGTGGATCGGCGGCGAAATCATCCTCGGACCGCACGTCGAGCAAAAGCGGTGCGCGGGGGGTTCCGATGATGCGGGTGAGCTTGTCGAACGAAATGGCATTGGGCGCAGGCATGTGCGTTCCTCCGTCGCCGGGGTTGAACAGGAACGCGATCTTCGGCTGGCGCCTCGTGGGGAGCTCGCAATCCCCATGGGTCCAGTTATCCGAAATACTCTGAAACTGTCAAGATTTGCAAAGGTCAAGCTGCCCATGCTCGGGCGCTTCGGAAACCAAGAAGGCCCTCCATGCCCAGCCCTCGTGAGACCATCCTCACCGCGCTGCACGCGCGGCTTTCGGCGCTGCCCGCCACCGCCTTGCGCGGTGAGGTCTTGCCCGAGCGCGTGCCCACAGCCGGCCTGCTGATCCTGCGCGACGGAGAGCCGGGGGAGCCCGATGTGACGCTGTCGCCGCTGGCCTATCACTACCAGCACCGCGCCGAGATCGAAGCCGTCGTACAGGGAGCCGACCGTGACGTCGCCTTCGATACGCTCTGCGCCAGCGTGGGCGGAGCGATTGCTACAAACCGCACGCTGGGCGGCCTCTGCGACTGGGTCGAGGCCGAAGCGCCGCGCCCCGTGGACCTGCCGGTCGAGGGCGCGGCCAGCCTGAAGGCCGCCGTGATCCCGGTCGTCCTGCACTACACCACGGCCGACCAGCTGGCCTGACCCCGACAATCCGAGGAGAACACCATGGCACGAGCCCAGGGGGCGCGGGCGCTGATGGCGCTTGCGTTCGAGACGACCTATGGAACGCCGCCCGCCGGCGGCTTCACCCGCATGCCCTTCGCCAGCACCTCGCTGGGGGCCGAGCAGCCACTGCTGAATTCGGAGCTTCTCGGCTACGGCCGGGATCCGCTGGCGCCGATCAAGGACGCGGTGACGGCCGATGGCGATGTCGTGGTGCCACTCGACGCTGAAGCCTTCGGGTTCTGGCTGAAGGCGGCCTTCGGGGCGCCGACCACGACCGGCACCGGTCCCTGGACGCACGAATTCCAGTCGGGGTCCTGGTCGCTGCCCAGCATGTCGATCGAGACCGGCATGCCGGAGGTGCCGCGCTACGCGATATATTCCGGCTGCGTGCTCGACCAGATCACCTGGCAGATGCAGCGATCTGGCCTGCTGACCGCAACCGCACGGCTAGTGGCGCAGGGTGAGAGTGTGGGCACGACCACCGGCGCCGGCACCCCCGCCGCGCTGGAACTGAAGCGCTTCGGGCACTTCAACGGGTCGATCACGCGCAACGGGACTGCCCTCGGAAACGTGGTCTCAGCCGAGATCACCTATGCCAACAACCTTGACCGGATCGAGACGATCCGCTCGGACGGCCGCATCGACGGGGCGGACCCGTCCATCGCGGCGCTGACCGGTCGGATCGAGGTCCGCTTCGCCGACCAGACGCTAGTGACGCAGGCGATCAACGGCGAGGCCTGCGAGATGGAGTTCGCCTACGTCCTGCCCTCGGGCGAGAGCTTCACTTTCACCGTGCACGCCGTCTACCTGCCGCGCCCGCGCATCGAGATTTCCGGGCCGCAGGGCGTGCAGGCGACCTTCGACTGGCAGGCCGCCCGCGACAGCGTGGTCGGCCGGATGTGCACCGCCACCCTCGTGAATGATCTGGAGTCCTACTGATGCTCACGCTCGATCTGACGAACGCGCCGCGCTGGCATGATCTCGCGCCCGGCGTCCGGGTGCAGCTGCTACCGCTGACCACGGCGCTGATGGTGGCGACCCGAAGCGATCCGGCCGTCGAGGCGGTGCCCGAGGAGGCCTCGGACGAGGAACGCGCCGTCGCCTTCGCCAAGGCGCTGGCGCGGCGGGCCGTGCTCGCCTGGGACGGGATCGGCGATGCGGAGGGCAATCCCATCGACCCGATTCCCGAGGCCATCGACGCGCTGCTCGATGTCTGGCCGATCTTCGAGGCCTTCCAGCTGACCTACGTCTCGAAGGGCCTGCTGCTGGAGCAGGAAAAAAACGCCTCCGCGCTCTCGCCGAATGGTCCTTCGGCGGGGGCGACCGATACTGCGAAGCCTGCCCACTCTACGAGGGACGCGAGCAAGCCTGCCCGGACTGCCCGGCGCGGCTGAACCGGCCGCTGACCCATGAGGGCTGGCAGGTCTGGGACCTGGTCGGCCGCCTCCGCGGCCAGCTGCGTGTGCTGCCCGGCGCGGTAATCGGCTGGGACATGTCGGCGGCGCTGGCGCTCGGTGACGCGCTCGGCGTGCCGCCCGTCGTCATGGCCGAACTGCTGCCCGTCATCGAAGCGGTGATGGTCGCCAAGCTCAACGAACAGATGGATCACTCCGATGGCGGAAAAACGGGTTAGCGTCCGCCTCGCGGCCCTGGGCGGACGGCAGGTGCGCGCCGAACTGGAAGGCGTCGGCGAGGCCGGGTCGCGCGGCTTCGGGCGGCTGAGCCGGGAGATGGAGGCGGCCAACGCCCGGCTCGCGGCCTTCTCGCGGCGGGTGCGCGTGGCCGCCGTTGCCGCCGTGGCGGCTGCAGCCGCCGCTGGCGTGGCGATGGTTCGCTCCGGCCTCTCGAGCGTCGATGCGCAGGCGAAGCTCGCACAGTCGCTTGGTACCACGGTCGCCTCGATCCAGACGCTGGAGCGCGGGGGCGAGCTGGCCGGTGTGTCGATGTCCGGCATCGAGCAGGCGACCAAGGATCTGACGCGCCGCCTCAGCCAGGCGGCCGCCGGGACCGGCCCTGCTGCCGATGCGCTGGACCGGCTGGGGCTCTCGGCCAATGAGCTGATCGCGCTGCCGCTGGACCAGCGGGTTGGTGCCATCAACGCAGCAATCGAGAGCTTCGTGCCTGCCGCCGAGCGCGCGGCCGTCGCGGGCCAGCTCTTCGGCGAGGAAGGCTCGATCGCCATGTCGCGGATCGACACCGCGACGCTGCGCCAGGCGACCGAGGACGTCCTCGCCTTCGGTGTCGTCGTCTCCGAACAGGATGCCGAACAGATCGAGCGGACGAACGACGCCATCTCTCGGCTTGGGCTGATCTGGCGCGGGCTGTCGAACCAGCTGGCGGTCGCAGCGGCGCCGGCGCTGGAAGCCGTCGCCAACGCCATGGCGGCGGTCGCCAGCCGGACCGGTCCGCTCGGCATCGCCATCCGCGGTCTCTTCGACAACATCGGCCGCCTGACCACCTATGCCGCCACCTTCGCCGCCTTTCTCGCGGGCCGCTGGGTCGCCGGGATGGCCGCTGCCGCCCTGTCTGTGCGCGGCCTTGCCACGGCGCTGGTCGTCCTGCGCAGCGCGCTGATCCGCACCGGCATCGGGGCGCTGATCGTTGGCGCGGGCGAGCTCGTGTACCAGTTCACCCGCCTCGTCTCCGGTGCGGGTGGGTTCGGCGAAGCGATGTCACTCCTGAAGGACGTCGCCGTCGAGGTCTGGGAGCGGATCCGCATGGGCGCCGCTGCGGCGGGCGCGGCCGCCACGGCGATGTTCTTCGACCTGAAGGCGGACGCCGCATCGGCCATGCAGAGCGCCATCGAGAGCGTGGTGGGCTTCGGCAACACCGCCGCGAACACTTTCGAGGGCGCCTACGAGGCGATCAAGGCGATCTGGGGCTTGCTGCCCGCCGCTATTGGCGATCTGGCGTTTCAGGCCGCGAACAGCCTGGTCGATGGCGTAGAGGCGATGTTGAACGGCGTGGTCTCACGCATCAACGGCTTCATCGGCGGCATCAACCAGGGGCTCGAAGCGCTCGGGTCGGAGCGGCGCATCTCGCTGGTGCCCGACCTCGACCTCGGCGAGATCGAGAACCGCTTCGAGGGCGCGGCGACGGCCGCGACCACTGCAGCGCAGGCGGCGTTCGACCGGGCCTTCGAGTACAACCCGCTGACCGCGCCCGATCTCGGACTGACGGATGCGGCAAGCCGCGCGCTCGAGTCTGCGAATGTCTATCGCGGGGCTGCGCGCGATCTGGCCGAGGGCGCCCGCGCGCCGCTCGCAAGCTGGCAGGCCCTGCGCGACGTGGTGCGCGGCACCGATGAAGGCAGTGCGGATGCGCTGACCGAGGCCACCGGTGCTGCCGAACGGCTGGAGACGGCGCTCGGCGATGCCGGACGCACCGCGACGGATGCAGGCGCGGCGGCCGGAGCTGCCGCCGCTGCGGCCGAGCCCGCGACCGAGGCCGCCGTCACCGGGTGGCAGGCGGTCACGGCGGCGCTCTCCGACTATGCCAGCAAGGCCCGCGACATCGGCGGCGACATTGGCCAGAGCCTCGTCGGCGCCTTCCAGTCGGCCGAGAACGCGGTGGGCCAGTTCGTGAAGACCGGCAAGCTCGACTTCCGCGACCTCGTCACCTCGCTGCTCGCCGACCTCGCTAAGCTGGCTGCCCGGCGCTTCATCCTCGGGCCGATCGCCAATGCGCTATCCGGCGTGTTCTCCGGGGCGGGCGGCATCTTCGCCAACATCCTGCACGCAGGTGGAATGGTCGGGTCCGCGGGCCCCTCACGCATGGTCCCGGCCATGGCCTTCGCCGCCGCGCCTCGGATGCACGGCGGCGGCATGGCTGGACTTCGCCATGACGAGGTGCCCGCGATCCTGCAACGCGGCGAACGGGTTCTGTCGCGACGCGAGGCGCAGAGCTACGGCGCTGGTGGCGGCGTCAACGTCACCATCATGGCGCGCGACGCCGAAAGCTTCCGGCAATCGCGCACGCAGGTCGCCGCCGACATCGCTCGGGCGGTCTCGCTCGGGCGGAGGGGCATGTGAGTGCGACCCCGCAAGTGGGAACCGGTTGCGGGGGCCAGAGCACGAACCATGGAGAGACTTGATGGCGTTTCACGAGGTCCGGTTTCCTGACAACATCAGTCGCGGCGCGCGCGGCGGGCCAGAAAGACGCACACAGATCGTCGAGCTCGCCTCGGGCGACGAGGAGCGCAACGCCAGCTGGGCCAATTCGCGGCGTCGCTACGATGTGGCCTACGGCATCCGCCGCGCGGACGATCTGGCGGCGGTCGTCGCCTTCTTCGAAGCGCGCAACGGACGGCTCCACGGTTTCCGCTTCAAGGACTGGGGCGATCACAAGTCCTGCCTGCCTTCGGGCACGCCATCGCCCACCGATCAGTCGATCGGCACCGGCGACGGCGCGACGACCGCCTTCCAGTTGGTCAAGCGCTATGCCTCGGGCAGTCAGACATGGGTGCGTGCGATCACAAAGCCGGTGACCGGAACCGTGCGCATCGCGCTGTCGGGCGTAGAGCAGCCCTCCGGCTGGTCAGTCGACACCACGACCGGCCTCGTCACCTTCGGCCCCGCGCCGGGCGCTGGCGTCGCGATCACCGCGGGCTTCGAGTTCGACGTGCCCGTCCGCTTCGACACCGACGCGCTCGACGTGACGCTCGATCTCGAGCGGCTGGGCTCGATCACCTCTATTCCGCTTCTGGAGCTGCGCCGATGAAGACCCTCGATCCCGCCCTGCAGACCCATCTCGACGAGGGCACGACGACGCTCGCCTGGTGCTGGCGGATCGCCCGCGCCGATGGCGTGAGCTTCGGCTTCACCGATCACGACCGGACGCTCGCCTTCGATGGCACCGACTTCGAGCCCGAGAGCGGGCTGACGGCCTCCGAGGTGCGCTCGGGGTCGGACCTCTCGGTCGATGCGCAGGATGCCGAAGGGGTGCTGACCTCGGACCGCATCACCGAGACCGATATCCTCGATGGCCGCTGGGACGCGGCGCAAGTCGAGGTCTGGCGCGTGAACTGGACCGACACCGGTCAGCGCGTGCTGATGCGCCGCGGGGCCATCGGCCAGATCCGGCGCGGGCGGCTCGCGTTCGTAGCGGAGGTCCGCTCGCTCGCCCACGTCCTCGGCCAGACGGTCGGGCGAACCTTCCAGGCGACCTGCGATGCCGCGCTCGGCGATGCGCGTTGCGGCGTCGATCTCGAGGATCCGGCCTACAAGGGCACCGGTGCTGTGATCGATCTGCTGCGGGATCGCGCCTTCACCGCCTCGGGGCTCGGCGGGTTCGCCTCCGGCTGGTTTACCTTCGGCACGCTCGAATGGACGAGCGGCGCGAATGCCGGCCGGCGCACCGAGGTGCTCGGCCATGACGTGACGGACGGCATCGCATTGCTGACCCTGCTCGAAGCGCCGGTGCGCGCGATCGCCGAGGGCGACGCCTTCACCATCCGCGCGGGCTGCGACAAGCGCATGGAGACCTGCGGGGCGAAGTTCGCCAACACCGCCAACTTCCGCGGCTTCCCGCACATCCCCGGCCAGGACGCGGTTCTCCGTTACGCCACCAAGGATGGCGGGCACGAGGGGGGCGTGCTGTGACCTCAGCCGATCCCGCCCGTGTCATCGCCATCGCACGCTCCTGGCTCGGCACGCCGTATCACGACCAGGCCAGCCTGCGCGGCGTCGGTTGCGATTGCCTTGGTCTCGCGCGGGGCGTCTGGCGCGAGGTCGTCGGCCCTGAGCCGTTCCCGATCCCGCCCTACAGCCGCGACTGGGGCGAGACCGGCCCGCGCGAGGTGCTGGCCGAGGGCGCGCGGCGCATGATGATCGAGGTCGCGCCCGCCGAGGCCGGTCCGGGCGCGCTGGTGCTGTTTCGCATGATGCCCCGCGCCATCGCCAAGCATGTCGGGATCCTGACCGCGCCCGACAGCTTCCTCCACGCCTACGAGCGGCTCGGCGTGATCGAGGAACCGCTCAACAACGCCTGGCGGCGGCGCATCGCCTTCGCCTTCCTGTTCCCGCAACGCTGAGACCCCGACATGGCAACGCTCGTTCTTGGTGCCGCTGGCGCCGCCATTGGCGGCAGCATCGGCGGTGCGATCCTCGGCGTCAGCGCCGCCACCATCGGCGGCTTCATCGGCTCGACTATCGGCTCGGTCGTCGACAGCTGGATCATCTCGTCACTGGCGCCCACGCAGCGCATCGAAGGCGCGCGTCTCGACACGCTGCGTATCACCTCGGCCACCGAAGGCGCGGTGATCCCGCGGCTCTACGGCCGGATGCGCATGGGCGGCAACATCATCTGGGCGACCGATTTCCGCGAGGAGACGAAGACCACCACGCAGGGCGGCGGCAAGGGCGGCGGAGGCGGCAAGGTCAAGACCACTGAATATCTCTACTACGCCTCATTCGCGGTGGCGCTCTGCGAAGGGCCGATCACCGGCATCGGCCGCATCTGGGCCGACGGCAAGCCGATGGACCTCTCCGGCGTCACCTGGCGCTGGTAT
>NZ_JBSXNM010000019.1:0-30655 GCF_056857655.1 Paracoccus sp. L-17 | reverse complement strand
GGTTCCGCCGCCAATTCGTCGAGGGTGATCTCGCCCTTGTCGGCGACGCGCGCCTCGATCCGGCCAGTCACGCCCGCCAGCTTGCCGTACCCGCCGCCGTTGCCTTGCGGCCGCGGCGCCAGCGATCCGGTTTCGCGCCGCAGCCTGATCAGATCGTTCACGAACTTCGGCGACACCCGGAAGTGCCGCGCCGCCTCGCGGTGCCCGTGACCCTCATCGACGAACGTAACCACGCGCACTCGCAGCTCTATAGGATGTGGCTTTTCCCAAATGCGACCCCCATATCTGCCTGGAAGGCAGGGAATCACATTACAGCCAATCTGGAAATCCTGAATCGGACAGGCTGCGACACGCTCTAGACGATCAAGGATGGTGCCGCCCGAGGGTCGGCCAGATTTTGCAGCCGCAGCGCTGCCGCCCGCGCAAAGTCGCGTGTCATCCGCGCGCGGCGCGCGCCCGAAAGCCGGGTTTCCGGGGCCATGCGCTGAATCTCGGCGCCATAGGGGTCGGCGCAGATCAAGCCGGTTTCCGGCGGCAGCAGTTCAACTGGAAAATCATGATCGACAGCCCAGAAATAGCGATCGCACCATTCCAGATAGCCCTGCCATTTACGGTCCGACGCGAAATCGGCGCGACTGCTCTTGCATTCCACGATCCAGAGATCGCCCCCCGGTGCCAGCGAGATCACATCGACGCGCAGGCCTCGCGCGGGGACGAATTCGGTCAGCGCCGCATGATCCATGCTGCGCAGCAGACGCGCCACGCCGCGCGCAAGGCGCTGACCGGCCAATGCCGGCAGATCATTCGCATCAGTCGGATATTCCATTGAAGCAGAATAGAACGAAAGCAAAACATCGTGCAAGCCCTGCGGCCTGCCGTACCGGAAGCTTGAAACGGCGGCGCGGCTTGCCTATCTGTTCGTCTTGGCGGGCTTCTGCTCTTCCCGCGCGCGGCCATTTTTCCACTGGCCTATAACTTTTCCGAGGGGGCTGGCCCTGTCGTGACCCTGGTCACGTTATCCGGCGCCCACCTGGTACTCCAGGCTTTCGGGAAATCTCGCGCTGCCGCGGTCGCTGCGGTTCCCGCCACCTCACGAAAGAACCGCCCTGCCATCCGGCAGCGGCGGTTTTTTCGTGGCCGGCCGGGACCGGTTCCGGCACCAAGAAAGGGCGGCCTTTCGACCGCCCTGTCCAGAGAGACTTTCGATCCAGGGAAGGGATCAGAAGCCGTAGACGATCGCGACGCCCAGGGTATTGTTCGTGCGGATGTCACGATTTTCCTGGTACTCGGTCATGTAGCTCACGCGGGTCGCCAGCTGGTTCGACATCTTGAAGTTGACGCCGAATTCGTTGCTGATCACGTCATTCGCATCCTTCGACCCAAGATAGTCGGTGTCGTTGGTGATGAAGATCATGTCGTTGAAGCGGTGATACAGCCGCGACGACGCGATGTAGCCGACCGAGGTATCCGACGAATCGCCAACCGTGTTGCCGTTCTCGTCAAAGCCCAGGGATTGCGCACCGGTCTGGGTGTAGCGGACGCCGACACCGGCCTGGACGCGCCAGGTCGTATCCGGCGTGTTCAGGATGCGATAGCCCGGACCAAAGCCCAGGAAGGCGTCGCGGCGCAGGTCATTGAACTCGGCATTGAGATCTTCGTCCGACTGGGCGGCGCTGTTGCGCTGGCCATCGACAAGACCGTTCACGCTGAGCCGGCCCAAGGCGAAGGCATAGAAACGATCGTTGAAGTAGTATTGCGCATCATAGATCGCATCCACATCTTCCTGATCCTTGTTGCCGTTGTCGTCTTCGCCGAAATAGATGGCAAGGCCGACGCTTTGCGCGAAGGGAGCCTGATTATACGAGACGCGGCCGGCGATGGCCAAATCCTGGCCTTCGGAATTGCCGGTCGAGCCGCTGTATTGCAGCGACATGTTGCCGAAAAGGCCTTGGCGGCGATCGGACGAACCGAACCGGTCGGCATCGGCCGAGCGGTTGAAATCATCGCGGACGTTGTCTTCGATGTCGGTGATCTGTTCGTCGATGGCCGAGACGCCCACGGCATCGGCGCCGGTTGCAATTTCAGTCTGGGCGAAAGCCGGAACCGACAAGACGGCCAGGATCGCGGCGGTGCCGGTCAGCAGCGTAACTTTTTTCATAATGTGTTCCTCACGAGCTGAGTTTCGTTGTCCTGGCCTCGAAGCGACGCCAGAGCATCTCTGCTGGGTATCAATTATCGCTGAGCGGGTCTGGTTCAAAGACCCGTGGAAAACATGGTGAAATGTCGAAAACGTGAGCAACGGCACGACACGGCGCTGTCGGCGGAAAAACGCTGACATGAAATCGTGAATTGAACGGATGGAACAAAATTCTCTTTCTCGGAAAGTATTGGTTAATATGGCTAAACCGATTTGAGATCGAAAGGGATCGTGATAATCTGATCGCTCGTTTTCAGAAATGCACACGTTACTGCGCATGAAAAAGGCAGGCAAGCCTGGTCCGGCAGCGCGGCGTGTTGTTGCAAAATCGACACGGAAGCCACGGCCGAGCGCGATCGGTGAGGCGCATTTACATCACCATCGGCCGTCTGATGGCGACGCATCGCCGGCGCGAGGTGTTCTTCTTTCGGTTGAAGGCGGGGGGTGGGGGCGCCCCCCGCACAGGCGATTCGGCCAGCGGCGGGTTCCTGCGATCCGCGTTCGGTCACCGCGCGGCACCGGTATGGCGAGCCTGCGGCAAACTATCGGCCTGCGACTTCGGCAAATGTTGATGACGGGCGCGGAGAAGACGTGTGGCAGGCCGTCCGGCGTCACATCATCCGTCGAATGCATCCGGGCGCAGATCGCGCGCCATGTGATCCAGCACCCCGTTCACGAATTTCGGCTCGCGGCCGTCGGGAAAAAAGGCCTCGGCGATGCGGACATATTCAGTGATGACGACTTTTGGCGGGGTCCTGGCGCCCGCAAGTTCGGCGCCACCCGCGCGAAACAGGGCGCGCAGCACCGGATCGATCCGGTCGATCGGCCATTTCGCCACCAGCCCCCGATCCGTCGCCTGGTCGATCCGGGATTGCCAGGTCACCGCCTGATCGACGATGCGCATGAACAGATCGCGATCGGCTTCGGGCATCTGCCCTTCCTCGTCCTCGGCGCCGATGCGATAGGTCTCGAATTCGCGCTGCACGCGATCGGCCGATTGTCCCGCCGCCTCCATCTGGAACAGCGCCTGGACGGCATAAAGCCGTGCCGCCCCGCTAAGTGCGCGGCGGTCTGACCCCGAGCGTGAGTTTTGTCGTGCCTCGGTCATGCCTTGCCCTGCCCGTCCAGTTCGCCCGCAAGACGGATCACGTCGCGGGGCGCGCGGTCAGGGTCGCGCCGGGCGGCCCATCTGCGCGTCAGCGCCACCAGGTGCAAGGCCGCTGCGGCCGCCCCGCCCCCCTTGTTCTGCCCGGCGGGATCGGCGCGAACCTGAGCCTGTTCGGGATTTTCAACCGTCAGGATGCCGTTGCCGATGCAGACCCCGTTCAGACCCAGCAGCGTCAGCCCGCGCGAACTGTCGTTGCAGACAGTATCGTAATGCGTCGTCTCGCCGCGGATCACGCAGCCAAGTGCCACGAAACCGTCATAATGGGCCTGCCGCGCGGCGATCCCGATGGCGGCGGGGATTTCCAGCGCGCCGGGAACCTCGATCACGTCGATCACCGCGCCGGCTTCGGCGGCCCGCGCCCTCGCGCCGGCCAGAAGGCCATCGGCGATCGCACGATAATAGGGCGCGACCACGGCCAGCAGCCGGACCGGCGAATCGAAGGTCGGAAGCGGCAATTCGTGATGCGCAGTGTTCAAGACCATGGCTCAGTCCTTGGGAATAGGCCGCGTGGAATGGACGGAAAGCCCGTAGCCGTCAAGCCCGACGATCTTCACCGGGGCGGAATTCGTCAGCAGGATCAGGTCCGACAGGCCGAGTGCCGACAGGATCTGCGCGCCCAGGCCGTATTGACGCAGGGTGTGCGGCCCGGCCTCGTCGGGCTGCCGGATTGCGTGGGTCAGATCGCGGATCAGCACGACGGCGCCGCGGCCCTCGTCCGCGATCGCGCGCATGGCGGCGGGCAGGCTGCCGGCGCCCGCCCCGCCGATCCCCAGCACGTCATGCAGCGGATCCAGCGCGTGCATCCGCACCAGAACGGGGCCTGGCGCGGTCAGGTCGCCCTTGCTCAGCACGATATGTTCCGCGCCCTGCATCTCGTCGGCGAAGATGCGCATGATCCATTCGCCGCCATGAGCCGAATGGACGATGCGCGACGCGCGTTCGGCAATCAGATTGTCGTAGCGGCGGCGATAGCGGATCAGATCGCTGATCGTTCCGATCTTCAGCCCGTGTTTCTGCGCGAAGGCCACCAGATCGGGCAGCCGCGCCATGCTGCCATCCTCGTTCATGATTTCGCAGATCACGCCGGCCGGGTTCAGCCCCGCCAGCCGCGCAATATCGACCGCCGCCTCGGTATGGCCGGCGCGGACCAGAACCCCGCCATCGCGGGCGCGCAGCGGAAAGACATGGCCTGGCGTGGCGATATCGGGCGCGCCCCTGGTCGGGTCGATGGCCACGGCGATGGTGCGGGCGCGGTCATGCGCGCTGATCCCGGTCGTGACCCCTTCTCGCGCCTCGATCGACATGGTGAAGGCGGTCTCGTGGCGCGAGGAATTGCGCGGACTCATCAGCGTCAGGCCGAGCGCCTCGATCCGGGCTGCAGGCAGGGACAGGCAGATCAGGCCGCGCCCGTGGGTGGCCATGAAATTCACCGCATCGGGCGTGGCCATCTGCGCCGGAATCACCAGATCGCCCTCGTTCTCGCGGTCCTCGTGATCGACAAGGATGAACATGCGCCCGTTGCGCGCATCCTCGATGATCTCCTCGATGGACGAGATCGCGTCGGAAAAGTCGCGTTCGACCGGGCCGGGTTTTTCAAACTGCATGGCGCGTCCCTTCGAAATAGCGCATTCCGGTGATGAACCCGGCCAGTCCTCCGGCCGCCATCATTTCGCGCTCGTGATCCGTTTCGCCGATCATGAGCACTGCGTCACCGGGCAGATGTTGCTGGCGCAGCCAGGTCTTGACCTCATCGCGCATAAAGGCCCAACTCTGGCCGAAACGCGGCAGATCCAGGCTGGAATCGGCGTCGATGCGCCGCGCCAGCGCCAGACGGTCCAGCCCCGGCCCGGCCCCCAGATGCCGCGACGCCGTCAGGGTCTGCAACCTGCACTCGCGTCCGCCGGGCAGGGCCGCGCCGTCGCGAAACACGCCAAGTGCATTCGAGGAAAACAGAAACGCCACCAGATCGCGCCCGGTCGAGGCCCGAACCCCGGCATAGGTCTTGTAGTCCAGCCCGAGCGCCTGCGCGCGGCGCACCCGCATCCGCACGACCTCGACCGGCAGGACCGGCAGCAGATCGGCCCGCGCCCGGTGCCAGCAATGGGCGCGCCACCGCGTCCCATCCATCGCCGGACCGCCATTGTCTCCGATCCGGGTCATCGCGTCGCGGTCCCGGTATCCGCCGCCCCGGCCTCGGCCAGCCGCGCGACATAGCGGGCCAGCGTGTCGATTTCCAGATTGACCGCATCGCCGGTCACGGCCGTGGCCCATGTGGTGACCTGCCGCGTATGCGGGATCAGATTGATGCCGAAACGATTGCCCTCGACCTCGTTCACCGTCAGCGAGGTGCCGTTCAGCGCGACCGATCCCTTGGGCGCGATGAAACGCGCCAGCGCCGGCGGCGCCTCGAAGGTCAGGCGCAGGCTGTCACCCTGATCCTGCGCCGCGACGATCCGCGCCACGCCATCGACGTGACCGCTGACGATATGGCCGCCCAGTTCGTCGCCCACCTTCAGCGCCCGTTCCAGATTCAGCCGTTTGCCGACCGCCCAGCCATTCGCGCCGATATTCGTTTTCGACAGCGTCTCGGCCGAAATATCCACATCGAACCAGTCGGCGCCCTTGGCGATCACCGTCAGACAAACCCCGTCGCAGGCGATCGAGGCACCCAGATCGACGCCCGCCATGTCATAGCCGCAGCCGATCCGCGCGCGCATGTCGCCGCGCATCTCGACCACGCGAACCTCGCCCATATCCGTGATGATGCCCGTGAACATCGCCAAGCCCCCTGTGCACGCGCAATGACCTAGGCGATCGGCCCACGCCGCGCAAGGCATGGGCCGATCGCCCACCGCCCGAATCCGGCGCGACGCGACGCCGGCCGGTCCTCCTGACGCGACAAAATCGTGGAAAATACCACCCGAACGTGCAAACTGTCCGGCAATTGCACCTTGTCACCTTGCCGGCCGATGTTTCACAACCCTCTTGACCATTCAGACAGCGACCCATCGCAAGCCGGTCTTCCCGCGATGGAAGAAAGGGTGTTTCTGCTGCTGCAAGGACCGCATGGACCCTTCTTCAACCGCCTCGGGCACCTGTTGCGGCAGGCGGGCGCGACGGTGTGGCGCTGTGGTTTCAACGCCGGCGACGAATTTTTCTGGGACGACAAGGATCACTTCATCCGCCACGAAGCGACCATTCGGGACTGGCCCGCCCATCTGAACCGCATCCTGGTCGAGAAGAACGTCACCGATCTCGTGCTTTACGGCGACGTGCGGCCGATCCACGCCATCGCCCGCAGCGTGGCCCATCAGGAGGCCCTGCGTTTTCACGTCTTCGAGGAGGGCTATCTGCGGCCCTACTGGATCAGCTATGAACGCGGCGGCTCGAACGGATCCTCGCCGCTCCTGGAAATTTCACTGTCGCAGATGCGCGCGGCCCTGCGCGACACCTCCGCGGAAATCCACCGCCCGCCTGCGCATTGGGGCGACATGCGTCATCACAAGTTCTATGGCGCGCTGTATCATTTCCTGGTTCTGGCGGCGAACCGGCGCTATCGCCGCTATGCCGGCCACCGCGCGATCACCGTCCGGCAGGAATTCCGGCTGAACCTGCAAAGGCTGATGCTGATGCCGGCCTACAACCTCAAACGCGCGCTTCGATGGCGGCGGATCAAGCTGTCGGGTCAGCCCTATTCGCTGGTTCTGCTGCAGCTCGAACACGATTCGAACTTTCTCGGTCATTCGCCCTTTCGCAGGAATTCCGAATTCGTCGAGACGGTCATCGCGGAATTCGCCCGCTCGGCGCCACGTCACCACCACCTGATCTTAAAGGCCCATCCGCTGGAGGACGGCCGCGCGCGCAATCGCCACGCGATCCGCGATTCCGCGGCCAGTCACGGGCTGACGGAACGGGTCCATTATCTGCGCGGCGGCAAGCTGGCCGATCTGATGGCCCATGCGCGGTCCATCGTGACCGTGAATTCGACAGCCGCGCAGCAGGCGCTTTGGCGCGGCATTCCGGTCAAGGCGCTTGGATGCGCGGTCTATCAGAAGACCGGGATCACCTCGGACCAGACCCTGGCCGACTTCTTCAAGGCGCCGCGTGCCCCGGATCCGCACGCCTACCGCATCTTCCGCGACTATCTGTTGCAGACCAGCCAGGTACCCGGCGGCTTCTATTCGCGCCGCTCGCGCGCCCACGCATTGCGGCTGGTGGCCGATATGATGCTGGCCCCCCTTGACCCTTACGAGACACTGGCCGATGGACATGTGACACATCGGCAGCAAATCACCGATCCGGTGGCCTGGATCCCCTGTTCTTGTGGCCCAGGGGCCCGGCAGACGCTAGATTAACCGCAAACCGGACAACAAGGGCCGGGACGAGCAAGACAGGAGTTTTCGAGGTGACAGTCCCATTCTCACCCGCCGCCGCCATGCGGCTGGTCTTGGTTGCGGCCCTGACGCTGCTGTCCGCCTGCGCCCTGCCACGGTCCGGCCCCACCAAGGGCGAGATTTACGCAGGCTCGGTCGAGCGCGGCGGCAATGCCAATGTGGTCTATGTCAACGATCAGGTCACCCGCGCCGCGAATTTCGTTCCGACCTACGGCTTTTCGAGCGGCTTCAGGAATGCGGGCCAGGTCGGCGCGGACGAGATCCGGCCGGGCGATGTGCTGGGCCTGTCGATCTGGGAAAACGTCGATGACGGGCTTCTGACCTCGCTGGGATCAAGTTCAACCAACCTCCAGGAAATTCAGGTCGACAGCGCGGGCTACATCTTCGTGCCCTATGCAGGCCGCGTGCGGGCCGCGGGCAACAGCCCCGAACAATTGCGCCAGATCATCACCCAGCGGCTGTCGACGCAGACCCCCGATCCGCAGGTGACGGTGGCGCGCGTCGCCGGCGACGGGGCCACGGTTTCGGTCATGGGCAAGGTCGTGTCCCAGGGCGTCTATCCGATCGAACGTCCGACCCGCGCCCTGTCGGCGATGCTGGCCAGGGCGGGCGGTGTCTCCATCGCCCCCGAAATCGCGGTCGTGACCGTCAAGCGCGGCAACGACATGGGCAAGGTCTGGCTGACCGATCTCTATTCCGGCCAGAACGACATCGCGCTGCGTCCCGGCGACATCATCCTGGTCGAAGAGGATCAGCGCAACTTTACCGCCATCGGCGCCCTCGGCGGTCAGACGCGGGTGCCGCTGGGCAATGACATGATCAGCGCGGTCGAGGCCATCGCGATGGTCGGGGGCCTGAATTCAAACCTGGCCGATCCGACCGGCGTGTTCATCCTGCGCGACGAACCGGAATCCGTCGCAAGCCGGGTTCTGGGCAAGCGCGTCTCCGGTTCGCAGCGGATGGCCTATGTGCTGGATCTGACCAAGCCGAACGGATTGTTCCTTGCCCGCGATTTCCTGATCCGCGACGAGGATACGGTCTATGTGACCGAAGCACCCTACGTGCAGTGGAACAAGGTGTTGTCGGCCATCACCGGCGGTGTCCGACAGGCCGACAATCTCAGCAAACTGGGGAACTAGCCCGGCCATGGCGGCGGATGAGGGCATGGCCGCCGGGGGCGAACCCCGGCGGCTTTTCGTGTTCAATGGGGGCTTTTTCGCCCGCCCGCGCCTGCGGCGGATGATGGAACTGGCCGGCTGGAGAATCGCCGCCGGCCTGCCCCGCGCGGGCGATGACATCGGCATCTGGGGCGCCAGTCCGACCGCGTGGCGCGGTCGCGCCATCGCGACGCGCCGGGGTTGCGGGCTGATCACGGTCGAGGATGCCTTCCTGCGTTCGATCCTTCCGGGGCGGGCGCGCGGCGCGGTGGCGCGGCGCGGTCCGATCGGCCTTCTGATCGACCCTTGCGGGGTGCATTTCGATCCGGCGCGGCCATCGCTGCTGGAACGACTGATCGCCTCGGGCGTGACCGTCGCGCATCGCCAGGCCGCAATCCAGGGTATCGCCCGGCTGCGATCGCTGGATTTGTCGAAATACAATTTCCACCGTCCCCGGCTTGCCGCGCCCCCGCCCGGCTACGTCCTGGTCATCGACCAGACGCGCGGCGACGCCTCGCTGCTGGGGGCGGGCCGCGGCCGGTTCCTGGCCATGCTGGAAACGGCACGGGCCGAACATCCCGACCGCCCGATCGTGCTGCGCACCCATCCCGAGACAGCCGCCGGCCTGCGTCCGGGCCACCTGACCGGCGCCGATCTGCGCCCCGGCGATCTGCTTTGCGACGCCCCGATCTCGCCCTGGCGGCTGGTCGAAAATGCGCACAGCGTCTATGCCATCAGCTCCCAGTTGGGCTACGAGGCGCTGCTGGCAGGGCATCGCCCGCGGCTGTTCGGCCTGCCATTCTATGCCGGCTGGGGCCTCAGCGACGATGAAACGATGCTGCCCGCCGACCGCCGCGGCGCCGCTGCGCCCGAGGATCTGTTCGCCGCCTCTCATCTGCTGGCGCCCTGCTGGTATGATCCCTGCCGCGACGCGCTGACCGATTTCGATGGTGCCGTGAACCAGATCGAGGCCGAGGCGCGCGTCTTTCGGCAGGATCGCGGCGGCCATCTGGCCTATGGCATGCGCGCGTGGAAACGCCGCTTCATCCTGCACGCCTTCGGCGACAGCGCCGGGCTGGGTTTCGCCCGCACGCCCTCGCCGCGGGTCACGCTGGCCTGGGCAGGCCGCGCCGACAGGGTGCCGCAAGCCGCGAGGGTCGAGGACGGCTTTCTGCGCTCGCGCGGGCTGGGCGCCGAACTGACACCGCCGCTGTCGCTGGTCGCGGACGATCTGGGCATCTATTATGACCCCGGCCGCGAAAGCCGGCTGGAACGCCTGATCGCGGCGCCCCTGCCGCCGGGCGGGACTGCGCGGGCCCGGGCTCTGATCGGCGCGATCCGTGCGGCGGGCCTGACGAAATACAACCTGGCGGGCGATGCCCCCGATCTGCCGCCACGCGACGGGCGGCGGCGCATCCTTGTCCCCGGCCAGGTCGAGGATGACGCCTCGATCCGCCTCGGCGCCGGGCAAGAGCGGCACAACCTTGCGCTTCTTGCCCGCGTCAGGGCGGACAATCCCGACGCCTTCGTCATCTACAAGCCCCATCCCGATATCGAGGCCGGTCTGCGGCCTGGCGCGGTGTCCGGATCCGAACTGGCGCGACTGGCCGATCACGTCGCGCGCCGGGCCGATCCGCTGGCGCTGCTGGACCAGGTGGACGAGGTCTGGACCATCACCTCGACGCTGGGATTCGAGGCACTTCTGCGCGGGGTGCCGGTCACGGTTCTGGGGGCGCCTTTCTATGCAGGCTGGGGGCTGACGCGCGATCTGGGCCCCGTGCCCGCGCGCCGCACCGCACGTCCCGATCTTGCGGCGCTGGTCCATGCCTGCCTGATCGCCTATCCGCGTTATCGCGACCCGGTGACCGGGCTGCCCTGCCCGGTCGAGATCGCGGTCGCACGACTGGCTTGCCGCGCGACCGGCCGTGGGCCGGGATTGCGGCTTCTGGCCAAGGCGCAGGGGATGCTGGCCGGGCATAGCTGGATCTGGCGCAGATAGCGGGCGCAGGCGCTGCGGCCCTCGACCCGGCCGGGGATCAGGCCCGCAGCCAGCGGTGGAACAGGTCAGGGCCGATCGCGCGGCTTTCGACAAGGCGAAATCGCGGCGCCGCGGCGAGGTTTGGCAGAGCCAGCGGCGCAATGGATGCGCGGCCCTCGGCGCCCAGGGCGATGCCCGCCGTATAGCCGATCAGTTGATCGACCACGCCCGCCTGCACAAGCGCGGCAGACAGGATGCCCCCGCCCTCGCAGAAAAGCCGGGTGATGCCGCGGGCGGCAAGATCGGCCAGGATCGCCCGCGGGTCTCCGCCGACCTGCCACAGCGGGCCGTGATCCGGCCCTTCCGGGGGCAGATCCGGCAAGGGCCGGGTCGTCGCGATCACGCGCACCGGCTGGCGCACCGGACCAAGGCCGCGCACGTTCAGCGAAGGCAGATCGGCGCGGGCAGTGCCGCCACCGACCAGGATCGCATCATGGCTCAGGCGCAGGGCATGGACATGGCTGCGGGCCCCGGCTCCGGTGATCCACTGGCTTTCGCCGCTGGCGGTCGCGATGCGGCCATCGAAAGAGGTGGCCAGCTTCAGCGTCACGAAGGGTCGCCCATCGGACAGGCGCAGCAGGAAACCGGCCTGAAGCGCGCGGGCCCGGGCCTCGGCCACGCCCTCGCAGACCGCGATTCCGGCCGCGCGCAGGATCGCATGGCCGCGTCCGCCGACGCGCGGGTCCGGGTCGGTCAGCGCGGTGACGACGCGGGTGATCCCGGCCCGCACCAGCGCCTCGGCGCAGGGCGGCGTGCGGCCATGATGGGCGCAGGGCTCCAGCGTGACATAGGCAGTCGCGCCCCGCGACATCGGCCCGGCCTGATCCAGCGCCACGGCCTCGGCATGGGGGCGCCCCCCCGGCTGGGTCCAGCCGCGTCCGACAACGCGACCGTCGCGGATCAGGACACAACCGACGGCCGGGTTGGGCCAGACATTGCCCAATCCGCGCCGTGCCAGACGCAGCGCATGGGCCATGTGGCGCGCGTCTTCGGCCCGGTCGGGGCTCACTCGTTGGCGGCGCCGGGGCGCAGTTCCGACACGAACTTGTCGAAATCGCCCGCGTCCTGAAAGTTCTTGTAAACGCTGGCGAAACGGACATAGGCCACGTTGTCGATCCGCGACAGAGCCTCCATCACGATCTCGCCGATCATCTTCGAGGCGATGTCGGTCTCGCCGGTGCTTTCCAGCCGCCGGACGATCCCCGAGATCATCTGTTCGATCCGTTCGGGTTCGACCGGGCGCTTCTGCATCGCGATCCGGATCGAGCGCGCCATCTTGTCGCGGTCGAAATCCTCCCGCCGTCCGTTCGACTTGACGACGACCAGATCGCGCAACTGCACACGTTCATAAGTGGTGAAGCGACCGCCGCAGGCGGGGCAGAAGCGGCGGCGGCGGATGGCGACGTTATCTTCGGCCGGGCGTGAATCCTTGACCTGCGTATCGACATTTCCGCAAAACGGACAGCGCATCAGTTGTTCCCTCGGTCCGGCGATCCGCAGCCACTATAGGTGCGGTGGCAGGGTTTGGGTAGAGTTTATCCACAGCCCACAAGATAGGCGCAGTGGAACATGTGGCAGGAAAGCCGCGTTGGCGGGCGGAAACTCAGATGATCCGAAAGGCGGCATCCCATGGCAAAGACCCTGTTCATCACCGGCGCATCCTCGGGCATCGGCGCCGAGACTGCGCGCGAAGCCGTCAAGGCCGGCTGGAATGTCGGCCTGTTCGCCCGATCAAGGAACAAGCTGCGCAATCTTGCGGACGAACTGGGCGAGGCTGCGCTGCCCCTGCCCGGCGATGTCACCGACGAATCCGACCTGGCCGGCGCGGTGGCGGATTGCGTGTCGCGTTTCGGCGGCATCGACGCGGCCTTCGCCAATGCCGGCCGGGGTCTGGAAACACCCGGCACGGAAAAGGCCGATCTGGACGATATTCGCGGCATGATCGAACTGAACATCACGGGCCTGCTGCTGACCGCAAGGCTGACCCTGCCGGAACTGCGCAAGACCAAGGGGACGCTGGTGCTGACCGGCTCGGCCGCGGGTCGGCGGCATATCGCGGGCTCGATCTATGGCGCGACCAAGTGGTTCGTGCATGGCTATGCCGGAAACATGGCCGAAGAGATGCGCGAATGGGGCGGCCGGTGCGCGGTCGTTGCGCCGGGCATGGTCGATACACCCTTCTTCGACGATGGCGCGCCGGGAAAGTTGCAGGTGCAGGACGTCGCGGCGGCGGTGATGCACATCATCGAAGCGCCCGAGCGCGCGGCGATCCGCGAAATCCATCTGATGCCGCAAAGCTGATCGGCCGACAAGCGGCCGCACGAACCAATTGCGCGGCGGGACGTTGGCCCTGCTCCGAGAACGCATGTAGGAGGATAGCGAGATGAGTATTGCACGTGTCACCGAAATTTCGGCCACCTCGGATACCGGCTTCGAGGATGCCGTCCGCGAGGGACTGAAACGCGCCAACGAGACGCTGCGCCACGTCAAGAGCGCCTGGATCAAGGAGCAATCCGTCGATTGCGAGGATGGCGCCATCAGCCGCTATCGCGTCAACATGATGGTCACGTTCATTCTGGACGACTGAACCGGTCAGGCCGGATCGGACTGAAACAGCGCCGCCACCTGTCTCTGGTGCGGCGCTGTCCGGTGTTCGACCAGATAGATGCCCTGCCAGATTCCCAGCATCATGCGCCCCCCGGAAACCGGAATCTGCAGACTGACCGGCAGGATCGCGGCCTTCAGATGCGCGGGCATGTCATCGGGGTCTTCGCTGCGGTGGCTGATCCACGTCATCGACGGATCATCGGCCGGCGGTGCGATACGGTCCAGCCAGCCCAGAAGATCGACCTGAACGTCTGGATCGGCATTTTCCTGGATAAGCAGCGAACACGAGGTGTGCCGCACCATCAGCGTCAGCAACCCGCGGCCGGCGTCAATCGCCGTCAGCCATTCCGACGCCTTGCAGGTCAGGTCGTGGCAGGCAGGGCCGGCGGTGGCGATCCGGAAGACATGGTTCATTCGGCTGCCTCGGATCCCGCATCATCCGGCGTGCCCAGCCGGGGATCGTCGGTCGGGTCATGGTCCAGACCGATCTGTTTCTGGTTGCGCGCGCCCAGTTCGCGCAGCATCTCGACCTGGCGGATGACATTGCCGGGCCCGCGCGACAGACGGTCCAGCGCCTGGCCATGCGCGCGGCCGGCCTGGTCCAGCGCCTTGCCGACCCCTTCCATCGCCTCGACGAAACCGGCCACCTTGTCATAAAGCGCGCCGGCCCGTTTCGCGATCTCCATGGCGTTGGTTTCGCGACGCTCGACGGCCCAGATATGTTCGACCGTGCGCAGGGTCAACATCAGCGTGGTGGGCGTGGTCAGGCCGACCCGGCGTTCCATCGCGAAGCGGGCCAAGCCCGGATCCGCGCGCAAAGCCTCGGAAAACGCGCCCTCGATCGGGATGAACATCAGCACGTAGTCGACCGAAGCATCGTTCATTCGGTGATAGCCCTTCTCGCCCAGTGTGGTGACATGGGCACGGATCGCGGCCACATGGCGACGCAGGGCGGCATCCGCCTGGGCGGGATCGTCGGAATTCACCGCGACCTCGTAATCGTTGAGCGACACCTTGCTGTCGATCACCATGATCTTTTCGCGCGGCATCCTGACCACCACGTCGGGGCGCCAGCGCCGGCCATCCTCGTCGGTCCAGCTGTTCTGAATGTCGTAGTGAATACCGGATGCAAGCCCGGATTCCTCGAGAATTCTCTCCAGCACCATCTCGCCCCAGGCGCCTTGACGCTGCTTCTCGCCCTTCAGCGCGCGGGTCAGGTTGACCGCCTCGCGAGAGATGTCCTCGGACCGCTGATGCAGGAAGGCGATCTGTTCGCGCAGACGCGCGCCCTCCTCGTCCAGAACCTTGTTGCGGACCTGCAATTCCGATTGGAACCGGTGCACCTGGTCGCGAAACGGGGTCAGCAGCGCGGAAAGCTGTTCGCCCTGCGCCTTCTGCATGTCGGTTTGCTGCACGCGCAGGGTTTCGGCCGCCAGCAGCCTGAACTGGCCGGTCATTTCCTCGCGCAGCTCGCGCAGCGCCGCAATCTCGCGCGTGGCGGATTCGTGATCCTTCTGCGCCGCCAGCCGGGTTTCGGCCAATTGCGTGCGCATCTGCGCGATCTCCTGCCGGGCCTGGTGCAGCGCGTCGGTCAGCCCGTCGCGTTCCTCCGCCAGTTCGCCCAGGCGCGCCCGCTGCGTCTCGGCACGGACCTCGTGCTGGCCGATCTGCAATTCCAGCGCGTGAACCCGGCCATCGGCGTCTTGCAGTCTGGATTGCAGCGCCGTCTCGCGTGCCCCGCCCGCCGACAAGGCGCGACGCAGGCGCAGCGCCAGGACGACCAGCATCAGCAATCCGACGGCAAGCAGGGCCAGCAGGGCCTGGACGGTCTGGAGATCGCCGGACCATGCGATGATCCGGGCGGAAAAATCCTGCGGCATGAAGGCTCCGATTGCTGCGCGTCGGGCTTAGTGTTCACTTTTTGTGCCGCGACACAACCCATCCGGGCGCCGTTGTCAGGACACCGCTGTCAGGCCTCGACCGATTGCAGAAACGACATCACTGCGGCGGCATAATCCCGGCGGTCCATGGTCGAGACCTCGGCGCTGGCAAGCCAATCCAGAAGCGAGGCCCGGTCGCGATCGGAAAACCTCATCCGCCAGTCCTGAAAGCGCCGATGTTCCAGCGCGCCCTCCACCAGCACCGCTATATCTCGGTGCCGGTCGTCACGCAGGATCGAACCCAGAACTTCGCGCAGCGCATCCGCCGGTCCTTCGAGCCATTGAAAGAACAGCCCATCCTCGTAGTGCAGACAGCCCGTCAGCGACATCGCCTGGTTGCGCGCGCGGGCGGCGGCAAGAATGTCCTCAAGTTCGCCCGCCCGAAGCGCGCGACTGGCGGTGCTGCGATACAGCGAATATTCCAGTCCTTCCGACATGACGGGTTACTGATCGAGAAAGGACCGAAGCTTGCGGCTGCGCGAGGGGTGCTTCAGCTTGCGCAGCGCCTTGGCCTCGATCTGGCGGATGCGCTCGCGGGTGACGCTGAATTGCTGGCCGACCTCTTCCAGCGTGTGGTCGGTGTTCATGCCGATGCCGAAGCGCATCCGCAGAACCCGTTCCTCGCGCGGGGTCAGGCTGGCCAGAACGCGGGTCGTGGTTTCCTTCAGGTTTTCCTGAATGGCGGAATCCAGCGGCAGGACCGCATTCTTGTCCTCGATGAAATCGCCAAGCTGGCTGTCTTCCTCGTCCCCGATCGGGGTTTCCAGACTGATCGGTTCCTTGGCGATCTTCATCACCTTGCGAACCTTTTCCAGCGGCATCTGCAGCTTGTCGGCCAGTTCCTCGGGCGTCGGCTCGCGGCCGATCTCGTGCAGCATCTGGCGGCCCGTCCGCACCAGCTTGTTGATCGTCTCGATCATGTGGACCGGGATGCGGATCGTGCGCGCCTGGTCGGCGATGGACCGGGTGATCGCCTGACGGATCCACCACGTCGCGTAGGTGCTGAACTTGTACCCGCGGCGGTACTCGAACTTGTCCACCGCCTTCATCAGGCCAATATTGCCTTCCTGAATGAGATCAAGGAATTGCAGGCCCCTGTTCGTGTATTTCTTGGCAATGCTGATGACCAGTCGCAGGTTCGCCTCGACCATCTCCTTCTTGGCCTGCCGGGCCTCTTTCTCGCCGCGCTGGACCTGATTCACGATGCGGCGGAATTCCTCGATATCGACGCCGACATACTGGCCGACCTGCGCCATCTCGACGCGCAGATCCTCGACCTTGTCGCGCGATCTTTCGAACAGCGCCTGCCAGCCCCGGCCGGTATTCTGTGACAGCCGGTCGATCCAGGTCGGATCCAGTTCCGAACCGCGATAGGCGTCAATGAATTCGCGGCGGTTGATGCGCGCGGCATCGGCCAGCTTGACCATGCCGGAATCGATGGTGACGATGCGGCGATTGATGCCGTAAAGCTGATCGACCAGCGCCTCGATGCGGCTGTTGTTCAGATGAAGTTCGTTCACCAAGGCAACGATTTCACTGCGCAATTTCTGATAGGCGCCTTCGGCGTTGGCCGAAAAGCTGTTATCCTCGTTCAGCGTGGCCGACATCCGCTGATCCTGCATGTCGGCCAGTTGTTCATAATCGCGGGCGATGACTTCCAGCGTCTCCAGCACCTTCGGCTTGAGGCTGGCTTCCATCGCGGCAAGCGACAGGTTGGCGCCGTCGTCTTCGTCCTCGTCATCATCGCTGCTGATCGGATTGCCGTCGGCATCCAGTTCCTCGCGCTTGTCCGAGGTTGCCGCCGCGCCACCTTCCTCGGACAATTCCTCGTCCTCGGCCTCTTCGTCTTCCATCGCCTGACCGAAGGTGGTCTCAAGATCGATCACGTCGCGCAGCAGGATCTCTTCGTCCAGCAGTTCCTGCCGCCACATGGTGATGGCCTTGAAGGTCAGCGGGCTTTCGCAAAGGCCCGCGATCATCGTGTTGCGTCCGGCCTCGATGCGCTTGGCGATCGCGATCTCGCCCTCGCGAGACAGCAATTCGACGCTGCCCATCTCGCGAAGATACATGCGGACGGGGTCGTCGGTGCGGTCCAGCTTCTCGGTTTCGGTGGCTGCGACCGCCACCTCGCGCGAACCCGAGGCGGTGGTGGCGACTGCGCCGCCCTCGGCCTCGTCGGCTTCGTCCTCGTCCTCGATCACGTTGATGCCCATCTCGGACAGCATCGACATGACATCCTCGATCTGTTCGGAATTGACCTGCTCGGGAGGCAGAACCGTGTTCAGCTGGTCATAGGTGATGTAGCCGCGGTCGCGGGCCTCGGCGATCATCTTCTTGACCGCCGCTTGGCTCATGTCCAGCGAATGGGCATTCTCGTCCTTGTCGGTCTTGTCGGTGTCGTCTTCCTTGGTGGCCATCCAGGGCTCCCTTTCCGAGGCGGTGATTCGCGAATCACCCGAATCGCGCCGAAACTGCCTTGCTTTTACCGTGCCGGCCGACCGAATCAAAGATCGGCGCCAGCAATTGTCCTTTGCCCTCCGACAGATGATTCGCACCTGCCGGACCGCACTCCGCGCACCTTGCGGGCAAGGTCTCTCACCGGCGGGGCGGCTTGCGCCAAATCTGTCTGCTCAGGGCGTCGCTCAACTCGGCCGCAAGCTTGTCCCTGTCTTCGTTCAGGTCGCCGGAATCCTCGAGTTCCGGACGTTCGGCGCGGTGTCGTGCCTTGTTGACCTGCTGAAAGCGCCAGGTCAGGCCTTCGTCCGCATCACCCTCGATTTCGGTCTCGGCCCGCGACAGTTCCGGTCCTGCGGCGCGTTCCGCCTCGATCCGGTCCAGCAGATTTTGCAGCATGGTCAGAATGGCTTCCGGATCCTTGCGGCCGATGACGGGCGGGGTCAGGCCCAATTGGGCGTCGCTGCGAAGGATTTCAAGAGCCCGGCGACCGGCCTCGCTTTCGTTTCCGGTCAGCAGATCATGCAACAATGCGGCGCGATCAGCATCGCGGGGCGACAGCCGTTCAAGCCGCGTCTCGACAAGCGCCACCAGTTCCGGCCGCAGGGCGCAGATCAGCAGGCTGGCGCCCTCCAGCAACGCCGTTCCCGCATCGGGCCCGGCGACCGGCAAGGTGGGAAGCGGCGCGCGCGGGGCCATCGAGGCCCCTCCGCGCCGGGCGGGGCCGCGCCCCGCCGCGCCCTGCCGCACCCCTTCGCCCCGGGGCTGCCGCCGGCCCCCGAAAAGCTGCCATCGTTTTCCGCGGATTTCGTCGGCATAATGGCGGCGGGTCAACTCGTCGGGGATTCTGGCAATGGCCTGTTGCAGGCGGCGGTCCAGCGCGGCCTTGCGTTCGGGGCTGTCGAAACGCTGCCCCTCGGTTTCGCGGCTCCACAGCAGATCGACCAGCGGCCGGGCCTGATCCAGCAATGCCTTCATCGCACCCTGCCCCGCCACCCTGATCAGATCGTCCGGATCCTGACCCGCAGGCAGCAGGACGAAACGCAGGGCCTGCCCCGGGCCGGTCAGAGGCAGCGCGAGATCGATCAGCCTCTGCGCCGCCCGCTGGCCCGCCGCGTCCCCGTCCAGCGCGATGACCGGTTCCGGCGACAGGCGCCACATCGCGGCCAGTTGTTCGCTGGTAATGGCGGTGCCCAGCGGCGCCACCGCACCCTGAAAACCCGCGCGCGACAACGCGATCACGTCCATGTAGCCCTCGGCCACGATCAGCGGCTGCCCCTTGCCGACCGCCGCCCGGGCAGGGCCGAGATTGTAGAGGTTCCGCCCCTTGTCGAACAGCGGCGTTTCCGGGCTGTTGAGATATTTGGCGCGGGCATTCGGATCCATCGCGCGCCCGCCGAATCCGATGCAGCGGCCCTGTCCGTCGCGGATCGGAAAGACGATCCGGCCGCGAAAGCGATCATAGGCCGGTCCGCCATCAACGGGTTTCGCAGCCATGCCGGCCTCGACGATCAGCGCCTCTTCGAAGCCCTTGTCGCGCAGCGCCGAGGTCAGCGCGGTGCGGTGGCCGGGCGCGAAGCCGATCTCGAATTGCGCCTCGCTTTCGCGGTCCAGGCCGCGCCGCGCAAGGTAGTCGCGCGCCTCGGCCGCAGCGCCGGTCTGCAATTGCAGCCGGAACCAGCGGCAGGCGGCCTCGGTCACCTCGATGAGGCGGGATCGGCGGTCGGATTTTTCACGCGCGCGCGGATCGGGTTCGGGCATGGAAAGCCCGGCCTCGGAGGCAAGGGATTTTACCGCCTCGATGAATTCCATTCCATCGCATTCGCGCAGGAAGCTGATCACGTCGCCCTTGGCTTGACAGCCAAAGCAATAATAGAAACCCTTCTGGTCGTCACAATGAAAGCTGGCCGATTTTTCCTGATGGAAGGGGCACGGCGCCCACCAGTCTCCCCGTGCCTGGTTGGATTTGCGCTGGTCCCACACGACGCGGCGCCCGATCACGCGACTGATCGGAACGCGGTTGCGGATCTCGTCAAGGAAACCGGGAGGCAGACTCATGGCGCGATTATCGGGGGGGCGGGGCGCGGCGGCAAGATGGGTATTTGGGCAACGAAGAACCCCTCAGTCCGCTCCGACCGCGCCGCGTGCCAGACCCCAGTAGATATCGGCGATCCGGGTCCGGTCCAGGCGGCCGCCCTCGCGATACCAGTTGGTCACGCCGGTCAGCATCGCGATCAGCGCCATCCGTGCCAGTCGCGGATCGTCCAGCTGCATCGCCCCTGAGGCCGTGCCCGCGTGCAGGATCCGGTCCAGACCATCCTCGTATCGGGTGCGCAGGGCCGCGATGCGGCCATGGTTTTCAGGCGTCAGGTTGCGCAATTCCATATAGGACAGGAAGACGGCGTCCGGATGATCGAGGCTGAAATTGATGTGGAAGCGAACGAATCCTTCCAGTCGCGCCAGCGGCGGCTGCGCCGGATCGTCCTGCCATGCCGCCAGCAGATCGCGCATGTGGGTTTCCAGAAGATCGGCCAGCAGCGCCTGCTTGTCGGGCGTATAGGCATAGAGAGCGCCGGCCTGCACGCCGACGCCGGCAGCAATCTGGCGCATCGACACGGCCGCATAGCCGTGGCGCGCGAAAAGGCGCAGGGCCTGGGCGCGGACCAGCGGTCCGGTGATCTCGGCGCGGGAACCTTGGGTACGGGCCATGTCCCTGTCTAGGCCAGCGACCGGGGCGGGAAAAGGGCGATTGCGGGACAGGCGCCCTCGCCCTAACCTGGGCGTCATGACGAAGCCGGTTCCTCTGATGGTCTGCGCCCTGCTGATTCTTGCCGCCTGCGGGCGCGGCGATACCGCCTATCCAAGGCTGCTGCCGACGGCGCAGGCCCTGGCCGAGCCGACCCTGCCCGATCATGCGGCCGGCGGATCAGCCGCCATCGAGACCGCCACCGAGGCCGAGGGCGATGCCCTGACCCGCCGTGCCGAAGCCCTGAGAAGGCCGGTCATCGAGCCCGATCTGCGCGCCCGGATGGGGTTGTGACAGGGGCGATTGAGCAGGTTCGCGACCGGTGGTAAGAAATTCTGACCACACTGAGGAGGCCCGGCCATGCCCGTCATCACCTGCATCGAGGATCTGAAACGGCTGCACCGGGCGCGCACGCCGCGGATGTTCTACGATTATGCGGAATCGGGCAGCTATACCGAACAGACCTTTCGCGAGAACACCACCGATTTCGCACGGCTGAAACTGCGCCAGAAGGTGGCGGTGGACATGTCCGACCGATCGACCGCGTCGGATATGGCGGGCCTGCCTGTCTCGATGCCGGTGGGGCTGGCGCCGGTCGGGCTGGCCGGGATGCAACATGCCGATGGCGAGATTCACGCGGCCCGCGCCGCCGAAAGATTCGGCGTTCCCTTCTGCCTGTCCACGATGTCGATCTGTTCGATCGAGGATGTGGCGGCCCATGCCACCAAGCCCTTCATGTTCCAGCTTTACGTCATGCGTGATCAGAATTTCGTGGCCGCCATCATTGATCGCGCCAAGGCGGCGGGTTGCAGCGCGCTGGTTCTGACGCTGGATCTGCAAATCCTGGGGCAACGGCACAAGGATCTGAAGAACGGGCTGTCGGCGCCGCCGAAGCTGACGCTGCCGGTGATGCTGGATCTGGCGTTGAAATGGCGGTGGGGCATGGGGATGCTGCGGACCAGGCGACGCCAGTTCGGCAATATCGTCGGCCATGCGAAGGGCGTGGGCGACACCTCGTCGCTGATGAGCTGGACCGCCGAGCAGTTCGACGAGCGGCTGGACTGGGACAAGATCGCCCGCATCCGCGACATGTGGGGCGGCAAGCTGATCCTGAAGGGCATCATGGACCCCGAGGACGCCCGGATCGCGGCCGATTTCGGGGCCGATGCGATCGTGGTCAGCAATCACGGCGGGCGGCAACTGGACGGGGCCTTGTCCGCGATCCGGATGTTGCCGCATATCGTCGCGGCGGTGGGCGACCGGGTCGAGATCCACATGGACAGCGGCATCCGATCGGGTCAGGACGTGCTGAAGGCGCTGGCGCTTGGCGCCCATGCGACCTGGATCGGGCGGGCCTGGCTGCACGGCCTTGGGGCGATGGGAGCGACCGGCGTAACCCACGCGCTGGAGATCATCCGGAAGGAGCTGGATATCAGCATGGCACTGTGCGGAGAACGCGACGTGAAGGCCCTGAGCCGAAAGAACCTTCTGATACCAAGGGACTTTCTGACCGAATACGAGGTCTGAACCCGATCCGCGCCGCGCCGCCCGCGGATCCGGCGCGGCGCGCTCAGCCGCCGCCCTGCACCGGCGTGTCGGTCGCCTGCCCCCGCTGCGCCTCGATCTGGCGCCAGCGGGCGACATTGGCGTTATGTTCCTGCAGCGTGCGGGCAAAGGCGTGCCCGCCCGAGCCATCGGCGACAAAGAAGATATAGTCGGTCTGGGCCGGGTTCAGCGCCGCATTGATCGCCGCGCGTCCCGGATTGGCGATGGGCGTCGGCGGCAGGCCGTCGATCCGGTAGGTGTTGTAGGGCGTCTGCGCCGCAAGTTCAGAGCGCCTGAGGCCGCGATCCAGAATTCCCTCGCCCCGGGTGATGCCGTAGATCACCGTGGGATCGGTTTCCAGCCGCATCCCCTGTTCCAGCCGATTCACGAAGACGCTGGCCACCTGCGGCCGTTCCTCGGGCAGGCCGGTCTCCTTCTCGACGATCGATGCCATGATCAGCGCCTGTTCCGGGCTGTCATAGGGCAGGCCGAAAGGCCGCGCCTCCCATTCCTGCGCCAGGATCCTTGATTGCCGCGCCGCCATCTCGGCCAGCAGCGCGCCGCGATCGGCGCCCGCCTCGACATCATAGGTATCCGGCGCCAGCGATCCTTCGGCGGGAACCTTGTCCACTTCGCCGGTCAGGAAATCGACGGCGTTCAGCCCCTGAACCACCTGCCAGCTGGTCACGCCCTCGGCCAGGGCGACGCGCAGGCGGGCATCGGGCTTTTTCTCGGCAGCCACGATCGCTTCGGGAAGATCGCCGCTTTCGGGGCTCCAGCGCGCCATCTCTTCGAAGGCGCCGGTATCGGGGTTCATGTCGCGCAGCAGCACGTTCGTCTCGCGCACGCCGACGCGAAGGATCACCTCGGTCCCGCAGGTCGAGGGGCCGCCCGCGGTGATCACGCCGACGATATCTTCCATGCTCGCGCGTGGTGCCACCAGATAGCTGCCGAATTTCAGGTCGCGCGCCTTGTCCATGTAATCAGTGCCGGCGCGGAAGATATAGGCGCTGCTGACTGCGCCCTGCGAGGCAAGTTGCTGGCTGACTGCATTCAGGCTGGCCCCGGGCGCGATCTGGACGCATTGCGCGATTTCGCTTGGCCCCGGACCGGAAAACTCGCGCTTTGCCCAGGCCACAGCCGCGGCGGCGGCGATCAGCAGGACAATCAGCAGGGTCAGGAAGTTCGAGGCGATGTTGCGCCAGATCATTCCTTGACCTTCCCGAGAACCAGACTGGCATTGGTGCCGCCGAAGCCGAAGCTGTTGGACAAGGCGATGTCGACCTTGCGTCGGACCGCCGCATTGGCGGCCAGATCCAGCTTCGGCTGGACGGCCGGATTGTCCAGATTGATGGTCGGCGGGCAGATCTGGTCGCGAATCGCCAGCACGCAGAAGATCGCCTCGACCGCACCCGCCGCGCCCAGCAGATGCCCGATGCTGGACTTGGTGGACGACATGACGGCGTTCCTGGAATGATCTCCCATCAGCCGCTCGACCGCGCCCAGTTCGATGGTGTCGGCCATCGTGCTGGTGCCATGCGCATTGATATAGTCGATCTTCTCGGGGCCGATCCCGGCATTGCGCAGGGCGTTCTGCATCGCCCGGTATCCGCCATCTCCATCCTCGGCGGGCGCGGTGATGTGATAGGCGTCGCCCGACAGCCCATAGCCCAGAACCTCGGCATGGATCGTCGCGCCGCGCGCCCTGGCGTGTTCATATTCCTCAAGGACGACGACACCGGCGCCTTCGCCCATCACGAAACCGTCGCGGTCCTTGTCATAGGGGCGGCTCGCGGCAGTCGGATCGTCATCGCGCCGCGTGGACAGCGCCTTGCAGGCGTTGAAGCCGGCGATCCCGATTTCGCTGATCGGCGCCTCGGCACCGCCCGCGATCATCACGTCCGCATCGCCCAGCATGATCAGCCGCGCCGCATCGCCGATGGCATGGGCCCCCGTGGAACAGGCCGTCACCACGGCGTGGTTCGGCCCCTTGAAGCCGTAACGGATGCTGACCTGTCCCGAGATCAGGTTGATCAGCGCACCCGGAATGAAGAAGGGAGAGACACGCTTTGGCCCGCGTTCCTTGATCAGCACCGCCGTTTCCGCGATCGATGTCAGCCCGCCGATCCCCGAACCGATCATGACGCCGGTGCGGAGACGGTCTTCCTCGTCCTCGGGCTCCCATCCGGCATCCTTCACCGCCTGATCGGCGGCGGCCATGCCGTAGAGGATGAAATCATCGACCTTGCGCCGGTCCTTGGGCGCCATCCAGTCGTCGGGATTGAAGGTGCCGTCGCTGCCATCGCCGAACGGGATCTCGCAGGCATATTTCGTGACCACATCGCTGGGATCGAATCGCGTGATCCGGCCTGCCCCGGACGTCCCGGCCAGCAACCGCTGCCACGTCGCCTCGACGCCCGAAGCCAGCGGCGTGACCATCCCAAGTCCGGTGACAACAACCCTGCGCATCCGCGTCATCCTTCAAACTGCCGTTCCTGGGCAACCTGATACACGCGGGGGTTTTGCCGCGCAACGCCGCGTCGGCGGAAGGACGCGCAGGCAACCGCCGTCATCGCGGGGAAATGTTCCGATGTGATCGCAGCCCTGCATCGTCCGGCCGCCGGCCAGCGCAGGGGCTTGAGCGCGAGCACCCCGGACCCTATCTTCTGTGACAGATGCAACGAAAGGCCCGCCCATGTTCGGCATTCCCGGCAAAAGCCCCGTCACCATCACGCCCTCCGCCGAGCGTCAGATCGTGCGGCTGATGGCGGGCAAACAGGCCTACGGCCTGCGGATCGGCCTGAAGAAGGGTGGTTGCGCGGGAATGGAATACACGATGGATCTGGCCCAGTCCCCCGACAAGGCAGACGAGGTCGTCGAACAGGGCGAGGCCCGCGTGCTGATCGCGCCCATGGCGCAGATGTTCCTGTTCGGGACCGAGATCGACTATGAATCCGGCCTGATCGAATCCGGATTCCGCTTTCGCAATCCGAATGTGACCGATGCCTGCGGCTGCGGCGAATCCGTCCGCTTCGAGCCGTTGGAAGGTAGTCGCACGGCCGAGTGAACCGCCTCGTCGGCGACAATCATCATTGCAGCCAGGGCCGCGTTTCCCTAAGCCTTTGATTGTGCGAAGCGGAGGACAGGGCATGGCACCACGCAAGCTGGCTGCGGGCAATTGGAAGATGAACGGCGATCTGGCGGCGCTGTCGCAGATCGACGCGCTGATCGCGGCCCGACCCGACCCCGGCTGCGACGTGCTGATCTGCCCGCCGGCGTTGCTGATCCAACCGATGAAGGCGCGAATCGGCGCCCATCCGATCGCGCTTGGCGGGCAGGATTGCCACGCGCGCGCCTTCGGCGCCCATACCGGCGACATCGCCGCCGTGCAGTTGAAGGATGCCGGCGCCGATTACGTCATTCTCGGCCATTCCGAACGCCGCGCCGATCATGGCGAGACCGACGCCGATGTCTCGGCCAAGGCTGCGGCGGCCCATGACGCCGGCCTGATCGCGATCATCTGCGTCGGCGAGACCGAGGCGCAGCGCGACAATGACGAGGCACTGGAGGTGATCGCCGCGCAACTCGAGGGCTCGATCCCGCCCGGCGCCAATGCCGGCAACACGGTGATCGCCTATGAACCGGTCTGGGCCATCGGCACCGGCCGAACTCCCAGCGGCGACCAGATCGCCGAAGTCCATGCGCTGATGCGCGAACGGCTGGTCGGCAAGGTGACAGACGCGGCGAATGTCAGTCTTCTGTATGGCGGCAGCGTGAAGGCGGCGAATGCCGCCGAGATTTTCGCCATCGCGCATGTGAACGGGGCGCTGGTCGGCGGAGCCAGCCTCAAGGCCGCGGATTTCGGCCCCATCATCGCAGCCTTGCAAGGCGACTGACGCGGCTCAGGCCGCCC
Source organism: Paracoccus sp. L-17 (assembly GCF_056857655.1). Lineage (NCBI taxonomy): Bacteria > Pseudomonadati > Pseudomonadota > Alphaproteobacteria > Rhodobacterales > Paracoccaceae > Paracoccus > Paracoccus sp. L-17. Next base: position 4,496 of record NZ_JBSXNM010000019.1, on the reverse strand, counting down.
CGCCTCGACAACATTGAGCGCCTCTGGCGGTATCTGAAGTATGAATGCGTCTATCTGCCCGCCTGGGAGACCGGCTCGCAGGCGAAGACTGGCATCGGCCGATGGACCGCCTTCTACAATCAGCAGCGGGCCTCACACCGCCCATTGCTGACGAGCGCCTGCCGTGGTCTACTTCAACCAGTTCGAAACCGGCCAGCAGGTCAAGCAGCTTAAATCACGCCGGAATTCTGGCCAAAGGATGGTGAGTAGCTCAGGCAGCAAGTGGGACGTTCGTGTCCGAGGTGCTAGTGTAATTTCGACGCCGCCAACGGTGTGATCCCGGGTGGCCATCGAGGTGCAGGATTGAGGCGGAGTTTCGACGCTTCAACCCCAAGCCATACGGAGACCTCGACGACCAAGACAGCGATGGACCTGTCCGAGCTGCTGGCCAAGCACCATCAGGGAGACTTTCTTCCAACCATCGCCGATCCGATGCTGCAACTGATCATGGAAGCCGATGTCGAAGGACTGATCGGCGCCGGGCGGCATGAGCGCAACGTCGAACGAACGACACGGCGGAACGGGTATCGAGAGCGCGCTCTCGATACCCGTTTGGGCACGCTGAACCTGCGGGTGCCGAAGCTGCGGAAGGGCAGCTACTTCCCTGGCTTTCTCGAAGCCCCGAAAGCCTCAGAGCAGGCGCTGGTGGCTGTCATTCAGGAGGCCTGGATCCGCGGCGTCTCGACCCGGCACGTCGACGAAATGGTGCAGGCCATGGGTCTGTCGGGCATCTCGAAAAGCCCCGTATCGAAGCTCTGCAAGGACATCGACGAACGCGTGGGCGAGTTCCTGAACCGCCCGCTGACGGGAGAATGGCCCTACGTCTGGTTGGATGCGACCTCTACCTCAAAGTCCACCAGGGCGGGCGCATCGTGCCCGTCGCGGCCATAATCGCTGTCGCCGCCAACTCCGGGGGCCGGAGGGGGATCATCAGCCTGGGCATCGGCCCGACCGAAGCCGAGACGTTCTGGACCGAGGTCCTGCGGTCCCTGAAGGTCCGGGTCTCGGCGGCGTGCGATCGGTCATCAGCGATGCGCACACGGGCCTCAGGGCGGCCATCGCCCCGGTGTTCGAAGGTGAGGCCCAAAAGCCGATCCGGGGGATCGGCGACGGCCGAGCGGGCAGCGCTGCCGCGTTCACTTGATGCGCAACGTCCTGGCGCACGTGTCCCGCGGCCAGCACACCGTCGTCGCCGCCGCGATCCGGGAGTCTTTCGATCAACCCGACCCAACCCAAGCCGGCAAGATCTGGCACAAGGTCGCGGAACAGCTGCGCCCGCGCTGGCCCAAGCTCGCCGATCTCATGGACGCCAGCGAGCACGACGTGCTGGCCTACATGTCGTTCCCGCGACAGCAGCGGACGAAGCTGCACTCGACCAATCCCATTGAACGTTTGAACAAGGAGGTGAAGCGCCGCGCCGATGTCGTAGGCATCATCCCCAACGAGGCCTCGATCATGCGCCTGATCGGCGCTGTTCTCTTCGAGCAGAACGACGAGTGGCAGACCGCCAGTCGCTACATGATGGTCGAAGCATTCGCTCAGATCGACACGGAGGAGGTCGACCCCATTCTCCGCATCACAACAAAAGCCGCCTCATCATGCCCTCAGGCCATCTGGGCAATTACACCGCTTGACGGACGCGACCAGTGGGACGATGAAGGGCTGGCCATCCGTCCGCTGATCCCGTGGTTTCAAACGATCCACCACCAAATCCCCCTTGTCACTATGGACGCCGGTCCATATACGGATCGGCGGAGACGTGGCCGAGTGGTCGAAGGCACACCCCTGCTAAGGGTGCAGGCGGGAAACCGCCTCGAGGGTTCGAATCCCTTCGTCTCCGCCACTTGCCCCCGCGAAAGCGTTCTCTCGATCTTGTGGCGACCAGAATTTCTTGTGTTTTCAAAGGGGTTTGCGGGTCAGGCTGAGCACCTGTCCCGGAGCCAAGAGGCTTTGAAGCGTTCTCTCAGGGCCGATATTCTCCGGACCTCATGACTGCGCCGATTTGGTGAATTCTTGACAGGCCGTTGAAATTGCTTGTCTTTATCGCGCTTCCCGCTGAACGCTTCGATTTGAGGGGCGTACTCCGGATGGAACAGAAATCGAACTTTTGCCGTGCTCAGTTCAGTCGGGCCCCGGCAATGGGGAGAGCCCAAGTTCCCTCAGGAAAGCGTTATGCTTCTTTATTGCCTCCCGAGATTGACCCTCGATCTCAACCAGTTCCTTGTGCGTGGCCGACAGATCGATCGCGATCTCATCCTTGGCCGTGCTGACATAGCGCGAGATGTTCAGGTTGAAGTCGTTTGCCTCGATTTCGTCCATCCCCACGCGCCTGGCATACCGCTCGATGCCCTCCTCTGGGCGCTGTTGGTATGTATCGATGATCTTCGCGATGTGGACGTCAGACAGATAGTTCTGTCGCTTGCCTCGCTCGAAATGCTCGGACGCGTTGATGAAAAGGACGTCGTCGGGCTTCTTGCACTTCTTCAGGACGAGGATACAGACCGGGATGCCAGTCGAGTAGAACAGGTTCGCCGGCAGGCCGATGACGGTATCGATGTGCCCGTCTTCGAGGAGCTTGCGGCGGATCTTCGCCTCTGCGCCGCCGCGAAACAACACGCCATGCGGCAGGATGATCGCCATCACACCGTCGTCCTTAAGGTAGTGAAATCCGTGCAGTAGGAAGGCGAAGTCTGCTGCCGATTTCGGCGCCAACCCGTAGTTCTTGAACCGCACGTCCTCGCCCAACGCCTCGTTTGGGTTCCAGCGGTAGCTGAACGGCGGGTTGGCGACCACCGCGTCGAAATAGGGCTTCTTCGCTGGGTTGATCTCGCGGAGCATGTCCCAGTCGTTCTCCAGCGTATCGCCGTGGTAGATCTCGAACTCCGTATCCTTCACCCCGTGCAGCAGCATGTTCATGCGCGCGAGGTTGTACGTGGTAATGTTCTTCTCTTGCCCGAAGATCTTGCCTATCCCGTACGCCCCCATACGCTTGCGCACATTGAGCAGCAGCGATCCCGAACCGCAGGCAAAGTCCATCACGCTGGCGAGGTGCCGCCGCTTGCCGGACTTCGGTTCCTGACTGTCTAGAGTGACGATCTCAGAGAGGATGTCCGAGATCCGTTGCGGCGTGTAGAACTCGCCAGCTTTCTTGCCCGAGCCTGCCGCAAACTGGCCGATCAGATACTCATAGGCATCACCAAGCGTATCACTGTCGGTAGAGAACTCGGCGAGCCCCTCAGCGATCTTGGTGATAATCGTGCAGAGCTTTGCGTTTCGATCGGCGTAGGTCTTGCCGAGTTTCTCGGAGCCGAGATTGATTTCCGAGAAAAGCCCAGAGAATGTGCTCTGAAACGACTCGTTCTCGATATACTTGAAGCCGGCCTGGAGCGTGTTGAGCAGCTCGTCATTCTGTGTGCGGGCCATATGGGCGATGCTGGCCCAAAGATGCTCGGGGCGGATGACATAGTGCGCCTTGAGCCGCATCTGCTTCTCGAACGCCACCACATCGCTGGGGTTCTGCTCATACCACACGGACAGCGAGGACCGCCCACCATTGCCGACGGCGTCGGGGTCGGGATAGTCGCGCCCGAGCTCTTTCTTCGCTGCCAGCTGGTAGTTGTCCGACAAGTAGCGGAGGAACAGGAACGCAAGCATGTAGTCGCGGAAGTCGTCCGCGTTCATCGCTCCGCGGAGCTGGTCAGCGATCGCCCAAAGCGTCTTGCCAAGCTGTTTTTGATTGGTCTCGTTCATGCTGTTTCCGTATCTGCGGCAGGCTCTGGCACGAGCTCACGGTTGAATGGATGGCGCTCCACGAAGCCCCTCAGGATCGTGAGGAAGTATTCGTTCGTTTCATCGCCCATCTCGCTCGGCTCGTACATTGAGTATTTGCCGTGGCTCAGGAGATCGACGAACCGCTGGTGCAAGATGCCGTCCGCGTCGTCCGGAGCTTCCTTTATACATGCAGAGAAATGCTGGTGACCAAAAAATAAGGCCGTTTTCTCTAGAATGGTGCGCAAGATGTTGAAGTGAAATGTCTTCGCCTGGCCGCTTTGCGCAACCTGCCAAAGCTCTGCCAGTGCAGTGACATGGTAGAACTGAGGCGTGTCTCCGGTCTGCTCCGCGAGCAGATAGCCACCATTATGGCGATCTCGCTTGAGGATATGCTGCGATGGTCGCCCCACATGGTTCTTCAGCTCGTAATGCAAGACGTTAAAGAACAGCGCATGATGCGTTGATACCACCGTCCTAATAGGGCGCTGCGCCTCGCGGTAGAGTTGCACGAGGTGATTGCCCACGACGATAGAGTTGTGCTCATCGTGAACCGCGCCGGGTTTTCCGGAGGCTGATTTGTCTTAGTTACGCGGCCATGTCTGATCTTTCCAGAGCGGCATAGAAGTTTGCCTCGGCCTCTGCTGGCGGGATGTTACCGATGGGTTCCAGCAAGCGTCTGTTGTTGA
>NZ_JBSXNM010000018.1:0-4189 GCF_056857655.1 Paracoccus sp. L-17 | reverse complement strand
TTTCATGCTGCCTTGCGCCATCCAAAACCATCCGCACAGCGCGTTCGCGCACTTCCGGTGAATACTTGTTTGTTGTCTTTGTCATGATGCTCCATCCTGCTCATGAGTTGGAGCCTCCGGCAAACCCGGTGCGGTTCAGTTTCTACGAGAACCGGTATGAGATCATCATCTCGGACCCGGTGCGAGACATGCGGAAGGCGACGAACCGGCAATGCCTGAGCATGATCGAACTGAAACCCGAACGGGACGGCCCGCTGCACATGCTCGTGGTCTATCGCAACCACTATTATGTGCAGAAGACCTTGGGGAACCTTCTGGGACTGGGGCGGCTGCTCGGCTTCATCGCCCGCGAGAGCGGCTTCGAGGTTGGCACGCTGACTGTGAACTCGACAGCCGCCCGCATCGAGACGGATGGCTGGAGCAAGGCCGAGGTGACTGCCTTGATCGATGATTGCTCTGCGCGCCTGCTCAGGCAGGCAGCGTGAACAGGTCCGGCGTTCGGGCCGGGGGCAGGGCGTAGGCCTCTTCGATCTGGGCGATGAAGGTGTTCTGCCCGCCATAGCTCGGATGGCGGACCTGTGTGGCCTCGATCCCCAGTTCGTCGACGGCACGGTGCGCGTCACCCCCGATGGCAATCACGGTCTCCGGCTGCAGCAGCTCCATGATCTCGTGAAGGAACCGGGCACAGGCCTGGCGCTCGCGCTTTGTATGGCAGCGATTGCTCATTGGTTCGTCGGGTTCGTGCGGGTGTAGCGGGAAGACGTTCCACAGGAAGACCGGTTCGGCCAAACGCTGCAGCATCTGCCAGATAACGGTCGCCGTGCGCTCACCGACCGCTGGTCCGTTGGTCGCCTTCTCCACCGGCAACCCCTGAAACAGCGAGCTGTAGCTGTCGAGGTGGACCTCATCAGTGAGGGCGAGGCCCGTGCGGCGACCCCCACGATAGCCAAGATCGCGGGCAATCCAAACCGTGCGAACCTGCAGGTCGATAGCCGTATTCAGGCTCATGACCAGATTTCGCTGCCGACGGTGCGGCGCGTCGCTACGGTCATGCAGTGGACAACGATCAGCATAGGGATTGAAGACATTGTCGAGAGAGACAGCGCTCAATGCTCCAACGAAAGTTTCTACCGCCGCACTCATAGCTTGTCGTACCGAATGGATCGCGCGTCGAGATCAATGGTGACACGGCCGCCACGATGAACGCGGACGGCTCGGAAGATTTCATAGCCTTGCAAGATTGCTTCCTCCCATAGCCAAAGGGGACAGGTTTCCGCTTCGTAGCCGGACACGAACCGGCGCACGGATTTGAGCAGCCCGTAGTCGAGGGCCGTGATGCCCTCGAACAGAGCCAGGTGTTGCGCATGGTTGAAGATCCAGGTGGCGATCCCTTCTTCGATCAGAACCGCGCGGGCGCCGTCCTGCACTTCATCAATCCGGGAATCGCTCTTGCGCTTGACCCGGAGCAGTCGCCGGAGAGTCGGCGACCATCCGAGATGCGCTGCATAGGACAAATGAAAGACATCATGGAAGCGGTAATCGTCGTCGTCGTCGCGGTTGTCGGTCAAGGGATCTCCGACCGGCTTGCCGTCGCAGGTTAGTCGGGCCATTGTTCTGCCGTTAAGTTCGACCTCTTCGATATCGATTACCAGTTGCCGCGGCAGCTGCTCGTGGACCGGAAACGCCTCATCGAACAGCGGCGGGTAGTGCCGCTCGACGGGCCAGCGATCAAGTATCTTCGTTAGATTGGCCCTGGCAGCATCTTCAAGCGTGATGCCGGCCTCATGGGCGGCGGCGCGCAGCGCTCGCAAAACGCCGATCAAGCGTCCCTTGAGCGCGGAGCGATTGCGCTCAAGCCGGCCGGCCGCGTGATCGGTCATCAACAGACCCACCTCGCCAGCGAGCTTCAGCAGTGTCTGCTCAAAAGCTGGTGTTGGTGAGGTCGACACTCCGACGGCGGGCGTCTCAATGGCGGCAAAGCTCAACTCGGCGAAGCCGGTCGATTGCCAGTCCGCGAGACTGCGGTCAAGGTTGATCGCCAGTTCGTCGAGGCCGAGCCTGGCGCGGAAGGCGAGAGCTGTGAGATACCAGAGTACGTCGCCCAACTCTTCGACCACAGAATCCTTATAGCCGAGATAGGCAATAGGATCGCGCTGCTTCTTCTTCACCTCGCTGAGCAGGCTGCCGGTTTCCCCGAAAAGGCCGAGGAGGTGGAAGTCGAGGCCTGGATCATCGGAGCGCCGCTGGTCCGTCTTCCGCGCTTCAGCCTGATATTCGGCAATCGTGAAAGTTTTCATGGCGATTTCCGCCGGTCGACCAGCGCTTCCTTGGGGACATGAAAACCATAGGCATCGAGCGCGCGCAGGACGATCACGCGAATTGTCTCACCTGAATCTGCAGCCCGGAGGGCGATTTCGCGTTTGGTAGCAGCGGGCAAAAAGAGCTGCAGTGTCGGCTCTTTGTCGGCGGTGTCAGTCGCAGGTGGCGCAAACTCAGATTTCATGATTTCACTATTTCATGAAGTAGTCGCGGACTCAAGGCAATACTGCCCGGCTCCCAACGCAGACTGAAGACAGTCAGCTTAGGCAAGAATGCTGTTGCCGGGGATAGGTTCTAAAAACTGGTGAAGATCGGCGAAGCTGCACATAGCCCTGGAAGATTTGATGGCCGACGCCTTGTTCATCGCGGCGTGAGTTGACGAAGGCATTGTGGTCGAAACGGGGCATGCTGAACTCCTATGATGGGGTTCAGCCAGTTCAGCACGGGCCGTTCAGTGTTCCGAAATCACCCGACCAAGGGCCACGATAATGGCCCCTCTTATCGAACGAACCTTCCTTGGCCATTGCACACTGGTCTTTACATGATGTCGCACTGCGTTGCGGGCCGATTCTGGTGCGGACAGCGGGACTCGAACCCGCACGCTCGATCGAGCAGGAGATTTTAAGTCTCCGGTGTCTACCATTCCACCATGTCCGCGTGGTGCCTCGGGCAGGATTCGAACCTGCGACCTAACCGTTATGAGCGGTCAGCTCTAACCGCTGAGCTACCGAGGCACGTGGGGATCACTAAATGAGCGAATTCGGTGTCTTGCTCAAGGGTCTTAGGGTCAGCTTGGCGAGATTTCTGGGCTTCCGCTGGACGGATGCCGAAAGGCACTTCGTGTCAGTGATACGAAAAAAGTAAAAGCAAGCTTTGGGTTTTGCCGGATCCGGAGTCACGGGGTGAGGGTCTGGCAGGGTTCTGGACGGACCCTGCCAGACCCTCCAAGGGTGTTTTCCTGACGGTACCTCCGGGTCTTCACGCTTACCAGACACCGGAGATCATCATGGCCAAATCCAGCAAGCCAAAGTTCGACGCCGCGGCGTCGATCACCAACGAACTCATTAAGATCATCGACCGGGGCGTACTGCCCTGGCGCAAGCCCTGGACGGTCGGCGGCAGTTCTGTGCCGCTCCGCCAGAACGGCGAACCCTATCAGGGCGTCAATAACTTCTTGCTGACCATGCGCACCATGATGGCCGGATACACCTCGCCCTACTGGATGACGTTGAGGCAGGCGAACGAGCTCGATGCGAAAGTCATCAAGGGCTCGAAATCGTCGGTGGTCGTCTATTATGGAACGGCCGAGCGCGAACAGGTCGAAAGCGCCCACGGCGGGGAGGCGGAAACCGAAGACCCCAAAACCATCCCCTTCCTGAAATCCTACCGTGTCTTTAACGCCGATCAGATCGAGGGGTTGGACCCTCGCTTCCATCCCGCTGCGGCCGAACCGGAAGTTCACCCCGAACGCGCACCGATCCCGCATATGCAGAGCTTCTTCGAGGCAATCGGTGCCAATGTCAGCTTCTCTGGTCGCGAAGCATGTTACGTCCCGAACCTTGACAAGATTTACATGCCCCCGATCGAGCTCTTCGAGAATCCGCAGAATTTCTACGCTGTCTGGGGCCACGAGCTTGGCCACTGGACGAAACCCCGGCACCGCCTGAACCGCAGCTATGGCGACGCTCGGTTCGGGAACACGGCCTATGCCCGCGAAGAGATTGTGGCCTTATCTTGACAGTCTGCACCGCATGCCACCTTGCCGTAGGATGGGTGACAGGCGTTGACGGTAGGCAGTTTTCAGGCTGGCCGCCGCGCTTACCAAAGAGCTGGCGGCGGCCAGCCTGAGAACTGCCGGGCCGAAGCGTGC
>NZ_JBSXNM010000017.1:0-17171 GCF_056857655.1 Paracoccus sp. L-17 | reverse complement strand
CATGCTGCCTTGCGCCATCCAAAACCATCCGCACAGCGCGTTCGCGCACTTCCGGTGAATACTTGTTTGTTGTCTTTGTCATGATGCTCCATCCTGCTCATGAGTTGGAGCCTCCGGCAAACCCGGTGCGGTTCAGTTCGAGGATATCGCGCACCTTGGTCACGCGCACCTCGCCGCTGGCGGTACTTTTCGGAAAATCTGGCTTGGCTTCAAGGAAGCGCTTGACTTCGGATTGCGAGGAAAACCGCCCGCTCGCAAACCCTTCCAGTACTTCGGCGATGATCGAGGCCACAGGCTCATCGCGCACCAGCAGCTTGCCATGCTCGCGGTTGCGGGCATAGCGATAGCCCACGGGCGGGTGAAAGACGTAGTAGCCCTTCTCCACCCTTGCTTTCATCTTCTGGACGACCTGCCTGCGGTTTTGTTCGCGCTCTAACTGACCTTGGGCGGCGATAATGGTTTCGATGAAGCGCCCTTCAGGCGAGTCCTCAAAATTGAAGTTCAGGCATTCGATGGTCGCGCCGCGCTGCGCGAATTCCCGTCGCAGCTTGATATGGAATTCGGTATCGCGGGCGAAGCGCTTGAGATCGTCGAAAATGACCACATAGGATTTACCCGGCTGCGCCGAGAGATAGGCCAGCAGCGACATCATGCCGGGGCGTTTCATGAAATCGCCCCCGCCCGAACTGTCGTCGGGGAAGACCATCTCGACATCGTAGCCCTTGCTGTCCGCGTATTGGCGGCAGCGATGTTCCTGCGAGTCCAGCCCCCCGCCCTCAAGGCGTTGCTTGGTGGAGGACACGCGGCAATAGATCAGCGCCGCCTGCGGCTCCTGGGGGTGTTTGCTGTGTGTGTTCATGTGACCTGCCTTTCTGACGCCTTTCGCCGGATTAATCCGGGGCATCGTTGAATGTGGTTTTGAGATCCGTATCCGGGGAGTTTAGCCCATCGGACTCGGCCTGTGCGCTCAGATCAAGAGAATTTTCGAGTTGTCCACAGGCTTGTTGGACGGGATGCACGCCAAAGCCCAGATCGACAAAGGCGGTGATGATCGACCACAGCGCCCGCAGGAAATCTTCCTTCTGCGCGGGCGTCAAATCGGAACCGTCCAGATAGGCCTGGTATTTCTCCACGTCGATTGTGAGGCGGGGTTTCGCGGCCAGATTGAATTCCGCGCCGGGAATGAACCCTGTTTCTGTGTCCTGCCTGTCTTTCATGGCCTTTTCCCCCACGGGTTATGCGGCTTTGTGCCTTTGGTCCCTATCTTAAGTATACAACCTTTAGTATTATTATGCAAAATCATGGGCTTGGATGCGGCAGACTTCGCGCCTGCCGTGCCAATGTCAGCTCCCTTACTCTGGCTGGCAGTTTTCGGGCGATACCCCTCGATGAACGCCCATTCGCCGTTCCGGTATTGCGGAAAGTCGCGGTAGTCCTCCGGTACCGCCTCGCGCATAACGTGGCGGGTGCGCATCCCGAAGAAGGTCGGAACGCGAATGCGGCTCTGGTCGCGGTCATGAAAGGGGTTGGGGAAGAACCGCCCGGCATAGGCGCGGCGCGTGTAATAGGGCAGCCTGTCCACCGCGAAGGGGCGCACGCCATAAGTGGCCGCCCAGACCAGCGCTTTACCTGCGGGCATAGCGAGAATCTCGTCAGGGGTCAGGAGGTCGCGCGCCTGTTTGCGCTGGTGGCGCATCTCGTAATCCAGCGCCCGCAGGGCGATTCCGGTCTTCACCGGATCAGCGCCACCGAACAACATCCCGTGCAGCATCTCGCGCTTGCCACGTTCCGCGCGGGTATTGGTCAGCTCATCATCCAGTGCCAGAGTTTGTTGCCCCAGCTTGCGGCTCAGATGCTGCGCGGTTTCGAGGTCAGCAATCCCGCCGCCGAGGTAGATTTCCACGTCAGCGCTGTTCGTGAGCGTTGTCGCGCCGTTCTGGCCGAGGTTATCCCGTATCTGGCCGATGTCCTGATACACGGCCAGCGGCGAGAGGCCAAACCCGCGCCCGATGGCATAGAATTCGGCAATCTCCGGGAAACGGCCCAGCCGTGCGGCTTCATCCATCACCAGATTGACGGTCGGCGCATCGGGTTTGCGCTGCTTGAGCGTGCGCAGGGTCGAGAAGAATTGCCGGATGAGTGCGGCGTTCTGCGCGATCAATTCGGCGGGCATCATCAGGAACACGGTGACGGGGCGTGTATCATCCGCCGTCAGCACGTCTAGCGTAAAATCCGCTCCCGCTGCGCCCGTGAATGTGCGCTGCAAAGCCGGGACGGCCATGAACGCCAGCGCATTGCTGATTTCCGCCATGACGGAATCGTAAGTCTTGCGGCTGTCTTCGGCCATTTCGCGCATCTCGGCATAGGTCGCGGCCAGATCGGGTTCGCCCTTGGCCTCCATCGTTCGGGATTGCTGCGCCCAAACCTCGGGCTTGGCGCGGATCATGCCAACCAACTCATAGAGGCTCAGCAGCGATACCTCGCCGTCCACATGCACAAGGCCCCGCAGCAGCGCATCCAGCCAGTTCTGTGCCTTGACTTCAAAGAACCGCGCATCCCCGCCGCCGCTTTCGGGCAGCAGGGTCATGGCCGCGCGGCGGCTATCGGCCACCAGCATCGGCGAGTCCGCCGCCAAATTTGCCAGCAGCGCCACGCTGTGATCCGGCAGCCCGTGCAGGCGGTAGGGATTGATGCAGTACACATGCGCTCCCGTATGGACGAGACCGCGCCCGATGACAGCAGCCAGCTCGCCCTTGGGATCGAGAATGGCATAGCGCGGCGGCTGGTCTTTCCCGCGCCCCTGATCGGCCATGATATGGGCAAGCACGGAGACGAACTTGCCAGACCCCGCCCCGCCGATCAGCAGCGCCCCGGCCTGACGCGAATGAAACAGCAAGCGCCCGCCGTAAAATCCGATGGGAACGCCGCCCTTCTTGCGGAACGCGCGGCGCACTTCCCAAGGCGTGGCAAACCGCGCCGAGCCGTATGGATGGTCTTCGTAAAAGCGCATGATCGTAATCCCGCGATACCCGTGACAACGGGGCAGCCCGCCAAGGCCGCCCCGAAAGCGATTCAGCCGAAGATGACGGCCAAAATCACCAGCAACAAAACCGCGCCGCCGACTTTGGCGAGGCCATCGAGGAACGCATTGATCCGCTCCCCGATGGTTTTTTGGCGCGTGTAGACGGAATATCCGCCGATCTTTTTGTAGCAAGGCATTTTGAGTTTTCTCCTTTTGTAGACGGGGGTTCAGAAGACGAAGCGTCCCGCGAAATACGCGGTCGAGGCGGTCAGCGCCGCGAAGACGGGAGCGCGAATGGCGGCGAAGGTCAGCAGATGCACGACCGCGAACCACGCCCAATACACGCTCTCCATAAAGTCCGGCGGATAGGTCTGGCGGGCGATGCCGATCACCCAGTCCACCGAATAACGGTGCAGGGTCGGGGCAAGCAGGAACGCGGCCACCACGGCGATGATCGTGGCAAGCTGCCTGTGCTCCTTGCCGTGCTGATCGTGAGCGCCGCCCCCCGGCGGCGGGATGCCAAACATGGACAAATCTCCTTTCTGCCCGAAGCCGGGCAAAGCTCTCCCACGCACCGGAAAACAGCTTTCCGGCGGGGGATGGGTTTGTGGTTTTTCGTGGTATCCGCGCCCTTATGCGGCCTCTGGCCGTGGGGCGCTTGGCGTTGCTCTTCGCGCCGGGGGCTCTGTATCGCCCCGCCGCACCATCAACATGGCGCGCAGCGGGCGCTCTGGCAAATCGCCGCGCGAACTATTCCCAAGCAAAACCTCGCTTGAACGCGGCCAACATCTTGCTTTTATGAGAGGAAGCCTGTCGCAGTTGGAGGCCGGAAGCGCCCATGCCGAAGCCGATCTTAAGCACCAGATCGAAGATTCCGGCGGCAAAGGCCGACAAGCTGCTGCGCTGCTATGCCGAGCGCCTGCCACCCGCCGAAGCGGCGCAGCGCAGCGGGATATCGCTCAACACTGTCTATGACCAATACAGCCGCATCCGCTGGCGGCTGATTGAGGTCGGCTATTACCGCGATGCCGCACTGAACAAGGACGAGGACGGGCTATCCGATATGGTGAAGGACGAACTCAGGCGGCGGCGCGGGCTGGAAGACGGCGACATCTACGCCCATGCCGCCGAAGCCATTGAATGGGCGGAGGAATGGCCACCCGGCGATGTGCTGCGCCACCTGCGAAAGATCATCTCTCTGACGGGAATGTTAGACGAGCCGATAGAGCTATCCGAACCGCAAACGCAGGTGGTTTCGGCTTATGTCCGCTACGCCCGCACCAAGCTGATCCATGACAGGGTGAGCGCGAAGGCCGTAACCGATGAAACGCTGCGCCCCTTCGCCGAACGCACAAAGAAAGCACTTGAAAAGGAATGGCGGGGGTATAGAGCGATAGCGAAGCGCATGAGGCCTCCGATTGCTAAATATCAACATTGCAAGCCTATAGCGTCACTCAAATAATAGCTTAAGATATATTTCATTATTGTAGCCCAAGATAGAGCGATTTGAATAGGCAGAAGTCAGTGCCCCCAGAAATTGTCTTTTATCCTCGACTGGGTTCATTTTGAAGTCAGACTTTATCACAAGGAAAATTTCTGCAGGTATGTTTTCCCAATCAAGGTTGGTAAGCGCATCTTCAATAGAATCAAAATCAGGGTTGCCATAGGTAAAGCCAAGCTCATCGGCTAGAACTTCAAAAACATCGTTCTTATCCATTGCTCCAGAAAACTCTATTATTTTTTTTGTCATTTCAGTATCCAAAAAGTCTTGTAGTGATCTGGCGAATAGTACACCGAACGAGACGTCTTTCCAATAACTATTCTCTGTCCACCCGCATTTGTCAGGCTAGGGGTAGGATGGGTCCATCGAGTATAGGTGTCTTTGGGAAGCTTTTTGTTTTTATTCTCATATGGGGTGCCATCACCTCTATATCTTCCGGCCCCTTTCTGCGCTCGTTGCACCGTTTCCGAAACATTAACATCTTGCACGGTCACTATAATGTCTCTATTTTCTGTATCCACACGACCAAGATGATAGGGATTATTGCTCCCGCGATAATCCCGTGTAACGGATGGGTGTTTGGGGAATGGAGACGCACGATACGGCGGAGCCGATGGTTGAAAGTCTCCTGAACGGCTTCGAACGCTATCAGGATCAATCTTAATAGCAGCATCGGCCTCTTTCTTGGCCGCAGTATCGCCTCTGATTGTTGTCCCGCTTGCCTCACCCGTTGCTCCGCCTGATCGCAGGCCGCCGGGCGACTCCCCGTCCGGGCTCTTAGCCGTCGGGTCAGGATGAGGGTGCGGCTTGGGCGCCGGAACGGAGCATGAAGGAAGCTTGCGTGAGCAAGCATCACCCTCATGTGGAGCTAAGGCGATGAATGCCACCCCCAAAAACAGCATAAGAAATATTCTCACTGGTACGCACCCTTCATTTGAGGACTATTATTCAGCGCCGTGTCGCAAATCCATGCGGCAAAAGCAGAGTGAATCCGGTTCCTATCGCCGCTCCTATTTCTGCTTGTTGACGTATCTCTTTCAGGCTGGTAGCGGCAGAGAAGCCGGGTGGCAGTGTAAGCGCAGTGCGAGCCGCTTCCTCAGCGCCCTCTAGTGCTATAGCCCGCATAATCCGCGCCGGCGCTCTAATTCCCTTGAACAGATAACGCGATAGTAAACTTTCTGGAACTTGCCTGCCCGGCATAAAAATACCGCCAATCATTGTGGCATAGAATGTTTGATCCGGACAGAATTGCCGATAGGCTGCGGCCACTTGTTTAACAGTAAATTCACATTTGCGATTGCGTTCCGGTTGAGAATCCTTATCGAAGTTCATGCACCCAAGGATGTGGTTTGTATAGAAAGAAGCCTCCCGGAGCGCGCCTGTTATTGACGCAGCGGCTGGATTGCCGCACAAGCCATCGCTGCCCAAAAAATACCCACCATAAGAATTACGGTTAAATACTTGAAACCCCTCAAAGAGGATATTTTCACCGTTGCGCTCGACCAAGACGCGATATGGTTCCTCATATCCTCCGTTTAGTCCGTGAAGAATTGTATAATATACGAGGTCATTCCTGTCGAAAACGGGCTGATCGTTGAATTCGAGGACAACATCACCACTCCTAACGTGAATTAGTGACCCAAGAGTGGTCTTGTCGTAGGCAAAGGTAACTAAGGCACCTTTGCGGTATGCTCCATTATGGTCACTAACTTCCCACCCTAGCGCGGTCGGTATGACTCCATAGTATCTGTCATAACGCTCAATCTCAAACGACCGCGCTGAGGCATCAAGCGATTTATTGAGCATATGCGCCCAGTTTAGTAGGGGTGCGGGTTCCTCTTCGCAATCCGCATCGATGTCAAATCCGCATATGATTGAATCCACATTCCAAATTGAAAATTCGCCATTGCCGTCCGGTTTTATCTTGTTAGCACCCAGTATCTTGGCTGCGCCATCGCATTGATCGTGTACCGGAGCGCCGAAAAAATCTCCATTCTCAATATTTATGCAGATGGCATCATCGTAGCTGGCATCCCACCACAAAGGCCAGCCGCCCCACGCCTCAACGAAATCTATATTCTGCCTAAGTTTTCGTAGCGAGCGTGTATTACTTCCCCGCAAGTAGTAGTAAAGTTGTGATCCTTGCGGTTGCGTGAACCGGAGAGAATCGCAGGCGCCACTGGGCAGAGTTTCGGTAGAATTAATGCTGTAGTCAGCGCGAGACTTTTCGAGAAATACAAGCTCCACATCGTAAGGTGCGAGGTTGCAATATCGAATAGTGCCAGCTTTGGCCGATCCGCCAAATGCCAACATAAGCAACGTCACGGACATCGCCAGAAGGATCTTCCCGGACATGTCTCCGAGCCTTTAGAAGCCTATAAGTGAGGCGCGAGCCGCTGCTACAACCACACCTGTCGGAACGGATATGGTTGCGGCATTTGCTGCATCAGCTTTAAACACACTGAAAAGAACAAACGCGCCAAAAGCCATCAACAGAAACGGAGTAACTGCTCTGACCGCACGCCCCAGCGTTTCGAGCACCCATTTAAGAACCTTAACCGTCACTGCAAACGCGACGACCAAAAAAATTAGAAACATAACAAGTTCGGCACCCGACATCGAATCGCTCCTCGTTAACCATCACGGTTCGATGATATCCTTTGGTGGGCGAATCCCAAAGCTCTTAAGGCCGCTTCAATCATAAGAACGAACGCAAGATGTGTGTTGTACTACAACACATCTTGGCAAGGGAGCCCGCCGCGCGCTCCCGTTGCATCCCTCCGGCCGTGGCTCTTCCTGGGCCTTGAACCCAATCCAGAGCCAATAGACCGTATCGCCGGTCAAACACTCGAAGGGAGACTTCGCTCTCCCTACACCCATCGACCTGGGAGCATTCTGCGCCCCCAAGACCCCTGACCATTTCATGGAGACCAAGGACGGGAGCGCATCGCCGCTACCCTATCCTTGGAACCAACCCACCGACCAAGGGGCGTTCCTGCCCCTGTGGAACCCAGACCATGCCATGGAGGCCAACCCTGCGCGGATTGGATGCCGCCAGCGCGTCGGCGCTGAACCCGATCATGGGGCCTATCGCCGCCCCCTGAACCCAGCTCGCAGGACTTGGAGACTTGCCTTTCCACCCGCACCGAACCAAGCACGAACGACTGGTCGTTCGATCCCCACCACGCCGTGGAGGTCTCTTGGCCAAATAATTCGCTTACCCTATCTGGTGCTCCCGTGATATAATCCACCCACATCATGTGGTGTCTGTGCTTCATTTTCTTGCAACAGCCGACTCATGCGTGTAGGCTCAGGAAAACGAACGAGCAGACGCAACCGCATGAAATTCATAGATTTATTTGCCGGACTAGGTGGATTCCATCAGGCTCTCAGCCAACGCGGCGGAGAGTGCGTCTTCGCGTCCGAGCTCAACACGCATCTCGCAGGGCTGTACGAAAAGAACTTCGGGATTCTTCCTGCGGGCGATATTCGGGCTGTCGATCTGGATGCCATTCCTGATCACGACGTTCTTTGCGCGGGTTTTCCCTGCCAGCCGTTTTCCAAGGCCGGTGATCAAAAAGGCCTTGAGTGCCCTCAGTGGGGCAACCTTTTTGACTATGTGGCTGACATTCTGGAGAAGAAGCAGCCCCGCTACTTCATCGTCGAGAACGTTCCCAATCTTATGCGTCACCGTGGCGGCGAGACGTGGGAGATTATCTGCAATCAGCTTAGGAGCCTGGGCTACGACATTTCGTTCGAGCGGCTATCTCCCCACATGTTCGGCATCCCGCAGAAGCGGGAGCGCGCCTTCATCGTCGGGGACCGGCAAGGACTCGGTGGCTTCAACTGGCGTAAGCCGAAAGAGTTGCCCGAGATTTCGATTCATTCGATCCTCGACAACGACCCACCCGACGCCCACGCTCTGAACGAAAATCACGTCAAGTATATCGAAGCCTGGCAGGAATTCGTCGCGGCTTTCCCGAAAGAAGAAGACCTTCCTTCTTTCCCCATCTGGGCGATGGAGTTTGGCGCCGACTACCCTCTGGACGGAGCAACGCCGCATAAGCGCGGCTACAAGCGCATGGGCAGTTTCAAAGGCACCTTCGGCCAGCCGCTTGATGGCTTGTCCCCTGAGGAAGTGAAAAAGGCTCTGCCTAGCTACGCGCAAACCGAATTGGACGCATTCCCAGACTGGAAGATCGACTTCATCCAGAAAAACAGGGATTTCTACGCGCAACACAAAACGCTGATTGATGGGTGGATCGAGAAGATTATAGACTTCCCGCCCAGCTTTCAAAAACTGGAGTGGAACTGCAAAGGCTCCGAGCGCAACATCTGGAATCACATTCTTCAATTCCGGGCCAGCGGCATTCGCGTTAAGAAGGCCGACACCGCGCCCTCGCTCATTGCCATGACAACCAGCCAGGTGCCAATTGTCGCTTGGCGCAAACGCTACATGACGCCCCGCGAGTGCAGCCGGTTGCAGAGCATGGGCGCACTTGAGCATCTGCCTGATTCAAAGGGCGGCGCCTACAAGGCGTTTGGAAATGCGGTCAACGTTGATGTCGTCGGGCACATTTTCGATTGCCTCATGAACTGCACACCTTCCGAAGAAGTAGATAGTTTGGCGGTCGCGGCGGAATAATGGTGCAGGTAAGCTCGGTAAATATTCGCCCAGGCGTCAACGTTCTCTCCGTCCTCCCACACCTGAACTACAAGTCCTGGTTCGCTCTCGCCGAGTTCGTAGACAACTCCATTCAGAGTAGCATCGACAACAAAAAGGCCCTTAAGGCTGTCGATGGCTCCCAGTACAAGCTCCGCGTTGACATCGACTTTGACGTGGCCGGCAACATGATTGCCATCAAGGATAACGCCGCCGGCATCGCGTCTGCGGACTATCAAAGAGCCTTCCGTCCTGCCGAAATCCCCCCGAACGCGTCTGGCCTCTCGGAGTTCGGTATGGGCATGAAGAGCGCGGCGTGCTGGTTCGCGCCCAATTGGAGCGTCCGTTCGAGCGCCCTAGGCGAAAACATCGAACGTACGGTCATCTTCGATATCGACGAAATCGTGCATGACAGGATCGAGGAACTCAACGTTCTCTCGACGCGCGTTGCCGAAGAAAAGCACTACACCGAAGTCCGTCTGGAGAATATTCGCCGCTTCCCGCGCGGGAAGACGATTCACAAAATCAAGGAACACCTGTCCAGCATCTACCGCGTCTATATCCGCGAAGAGTTTTTGGCGCTCTTCGTCGATGGCGAACGGCTGACCTATGATGAACCGGCCATCCTGACCGCGCCAAGCTACCGTGATCCAAGCGGTGATGCCGTCGCCTGGAAGAGAGAAATCGACTTTGACCTGGGCGATGGCAAGTCTGCAAGCGGCTTTGTCGCCATCCGCGAGACCGCCAATACGAGGCTGGCAGGTCTTGCGCTCTTTCGGCGCAAGCGCCTCATCATGGGTAGTGCCGATGAAGCCTACCGGCCGGAAGACATCTTCGGCAGATCGAACACCTATCCCTACCAAAGGATATTCGGTGAAATTCATCTGAAAGGCTTCTTCGTCTCCCATACCAAGGACGGCATCAAATGGGAGGAAAGCGAAGACGAATTCCTGCGCAAACTACGTAAAGTGCTGTCAGAAGAGGATTTTCCTCTGCTGCAGCAAGCGCGCGAGCATCGCACGAAAGCGAGCGTAAAGGGAGTGCGCAAGGATGCCGCCGCTGCACTGAACGCCACGGCCGCCAATCTCAATGATGCGACGTTGTCTACGACCGGCGCAGATGTCGATGCCGCCATCCCCTTGCAAGATGTTCCCACCCCTCCGCCGCCAGAAGATGAGCCGCTTCCTGACCTCGAAAGCGAGGACATGGAACAGGCCGAGTTCAAGCTGCGGTTTCGGAGCGAGAACTGGATCGTCGGTATGGAACTGTCTTACGCCGACGATGATGCGGACTGGCTGACCATCCAAGACCGTCCTTCGATTACCGACCCCGAACCCCGCAGGGTGACAGTCCGGGTCGCGATGCTGCACCCGTTCATGGCGCAGTTTCCGACGATGGACACGGACAGTTTCACCGCAATCCTCAACATCGCGGCGGCGATGGCGCTGGCCGAAGTCGTCGCTGCCGAACTTGCTGACAAGAAACCGACCGCAATCCGCCGGTACACCAACGAGATTTTGCGGAACCAGATGTCGAAGGGAGCGATGGATGGGTGAGAGTAAGAGCATAATAAAGGTCGCACCATCCGCGGCAGTTGCCAAAGGTAAATGGTCCCCCGTCCAGGGTAGCGCTTTCAGCGATATGCTCGGAGCGAACACCTCTCTGTCTCAGGAAGAGAAGGACAGGCTATCCGAAGAGACAACCACGATCCTCGCCCAATGTGTTGATCCGGCAAAAACGGGAGACGTCAACACGGGCCTCGTCATCGGCTACGTGCAGAGCGGCAAGACCCTCTCGTTCACGGGGCTGGCGGCGCTAGCCAGAGACAATCAATACAGGCTGGTTATCTTGCTGGCGGGGACAACGAACAACCTGGTCGAGCAGTCCCATGCCCGCTTGAAGGACGATCTGGACATTGATGCTACGCGGGAATGGAAGCTGTTCACCACCCAGCAGAAGGGCTTCCAGCAGAGCGAGCTCGACCGCGTCAATATGGAACTCGCCAGGTGGCGGCGCGGCAACCCGCGCGCGCGAACGATCCTCATCGTCTCCATGAAGCAGCACCAGCACCTCGACAGCCTTTCAAAGCTGCTCTCCGCCTCTGATCTCAGTGACGTGCCGACGCTCATCATTGACGATGAAGGGGATCAGGCAGGCATCAACACGCGCGCCAAGCAGAACGAGGAGAGCACCACCTATTCCCGAATTCTCGATCTACGGAAGCTCTTCCCGCATCACAGCTACTTGGCTTACACAGCAACGCCGCAGGCTCCGCTTCTGATCAGCCGGATCGATACGCTATCCCCCGACTTCGGGTGCGTCCTGACGCCGGGCAGCAAGTATGTAGGTGGTCAGGAGTTCTTCATTGAAGGCGCCAGCAAGCTTATCGAGCCGATTCCAGCCGGTGACGTGCCCGACAAGAACGATCCGCCCACAGAGCCGCCCAGCAGCTTGCTTGCAGCCCTGCGACACTACTTTGTCGGCGTCGCCATCGGCCTGCTTGAAGAAGAGGATCAAAAGGGACGCAATCGCTCCATGATGATTCATCCGGCCGTGCCGAAAGACGAGCATCTAATGTTCGCCCGCTGGATAAAGCAGACCAAGGAAAACTGGGCGATCATCCTGCAGGACGAGGACCACGAGGACTATGCCGATCTGATCGCGGCGTTCGAGCTATCAACCAAGGAGTTGCTGGCGACGTATGACACCGCTTTCACATTTGATGATGTGCTTTCGGTATTGTTCGACGCCATCGAAGAAACTACCGTCGTCGAGTTGAACACACGCGAGAAGAACCGCATTCCGAGTGTGGATTGGAAAGGCGAGTACAGCTGGATTCTGGTCGGCGGCATCGGTCTCGACAGGGGCTTCACCGTTGAAGGCCTGACCGTCAGCTACATGCCGCGCTCCACAGGCGTAGGGAACGCAGACAACATCCAGCAAAGGGCGCGCTTCTTCGGATACAAGAAGGGTTATCTGGGGCTTTGCCGGATATACCTGACAGCTGAAAACATCGACGCTTTCACCGACTATGTGAAGCATGAGGAGTCTATTCGCGGCTCAATCAGGCGCCATCTGCAACAGGGGAAGACTCTAAAGGACTGGCGCCGAACCTACTTCCTCGATCAGAGCCTGAAACCGACGCGAAGCTCGGTCATCCTGCTGGAAATGTACCAGTCCAAGGGGCGCGGCGGTTGGGTGATCCCCGACCATCCCTTCGATGACCCCGAAATCGTGGCCGAGAACCGCGAAGTGGTGGACGACATCATTTCCGACTTCGATTTTGAGAGCTATGCCGAGGCAGGCTGGAACGAAAAGCAAAAGGTGCCAGCTTTCAGCGACACGATCAAACTCGCTGATCTACTGCCACGGATCGGGCAACTGCGCTATAAGTGGCCGGATGACAACCTGCAGCATTCCGCGCTCCTACTGGGACTTGAGCGCCTGGCGAACGAAGAGCCCGACCTGCCCTGCAGCTTCTATGGGCTCTCCGGGCCATGGTCGGGGGTAGAGGCCGTTCGTTCACTCGGTGATTCCAGCCCGCCCAAGGTCAAGAACCTCTTCCAAGGTAAGAACGACCCCACCAACTATCCGGGCGCCCGAGCTCTCGTTTCTGCGGAAATGATCACCTTCCAACTGCACCGCTACGATATTCAGACATCCGACAAGAAACGGACGATACGGGACGTGCCGATCCTCGCCGTTCATGTTCCTGATCATCTGATGGAGCGCGTCTGGATCGAAAGGTAGGATCGCGTGCTCTTCGAAACCTACGCGCGGCTACTTGGTGACTTCCCAGAGGGGTGCGACCAGCTCTTCGGCGAGCCCTTGAGTTCAGATGGTTCGCTCTGGCTTTCGGTCGACGGTGACGCCTATCCCTCCTTGCTCTTCCGCGCGCGTCGGGACGACTTCAGGAGTGACATCGAATTGCGCTCCGTTTCAGCCTGGTTTTCGAGGGATTGCGTCATTGAGGCTCCCGACGGGCACGGCACATCTGGCGTGTACAGCGTCATACGACTGAACGATAACGACCCCGACATCGTGCGGATACTGCTTCGGCTTCTTGAGGAGACCTTTCCCGAGGACCATGCGCCTTACGCGAACAAGGACATTGCCGCGCAAATATTAGAGCTTGCTAACCTATTCAAGCAGATAGCCAGTTCCGATACGGACATTCTCGGACTGTGGGGCGAACTCTACATCCTGTCGCAAGCATCAAACGCCGCTCATGCGGTTCGATGCTGGTGCGGGCACAAAATGGCGAAGTATGACTTCGTAACCCGCGACTTCGTCCTGGAAGCCAAGACGACCGTTCGCAGCCGCCGCAAACACGGCTTCTCCCTGGATCAACTGCGGCCGAGCAGTGATTTCTCCGTCTATGTTGCTTCGCTCGCCCTCGTCGAACTCAACTCCGGCCGAACGGCAGCGGAACTCATGGACCACGTCTATGCAAACATTAACGATGACGAACTGCGCATTTCGTTCTTGAAGCAATGCGTGCTCAAGGGCGGGCAGGACATATACCGCAGCACGCTTAAGCTGGACGTTTTTCCTGACGGCACGTCGCTGGCGATCTTCGATGCGGCGTCGCTGCCGGTGCCGCAAGTCGCTGACACCGATCCCATCGAGAACGTCCGCTTCGACCTTGACCTGACCGACTTACCCAGCCTGTCATCCGGCGAAGTAGCCACCATACTTTCATTTGGTGATAGCTAAAGGTGGGAACGAGTGAGCGATCTCAACAAGGTTTTTGATCTAGCCAATTTGCGCCGCGCCTATCGCTGGACGATGTCCAACCCGGATGCCTCCTACAAGTCATATTTTCGCGATTCCTATGATGCATTTGCAATCGCTTCCGATACCCATCTCAAATGGATCAGGGCAGAAGGCCTGAAAGACCGCTACGAGGTCGCGCACGCTTCCAAGGTGCTTTTGCCGAAGCCCTCTGGTGTTCTTAGGCCGATTGCACTGCTCAAAGTCGAAGACCAGATCGTATATCAGGCGATTGTTAACGTGGTGGCCGAGGAACTGAAACGGCGCACGAAGCACCGCTACGAAAAGCGCGTCTTCGCCCATCTTTATGCGGGAAAGTCCTCGAAATTCTTCAACATCAAATGGCAGCGAAGCTACCGAAAGTTTGCAGATCGACTGCGGGATTGTCACGCGCGGGGCTTCGATCATGTTGCGAACTTCGACCTGACATCGTTCTACGATTCAATTGATCACCACGTTCTGGTTCACTTCCTGAAAGAGTTGAAGATCGACGAGGAGACCATCGAATATTTGATGATGTGTTTGCGCAAATGGACTTCTTCAACCTGGAGCAACGGTCCTACCAACATCTACCACGAGCATGGAATTCCGCAGGGGCCTCTAGCCTCCGGCATGCTTTCGGAGGTCGTCTTGCAGCATCTCGATAGCGCGGGAGAGCAAGGGGGACGGCGGACTATCTATCTAAGGTATGTCGATGACATCAAGATTCTTGCCAAGACCGAGCAAGATCTTCGTGCAAAACTGATTAAACTCGATATCACATCGAAGGAAATCGGGCTCTTTCCGCAGACGGCCAAAATCAATATCCGCAAGATCAACAATCCCGAAGATGAAATTAAATCCATCAGTCGCCCTCCCGAGCCCTCCATCGTGCCGGTTGTCAATCAGAAGAAACTTACCGCCCGTATTCTTGAACTTTGCCGAAGAGGCAGCGTTACGTCTGGGAATTCGACGCGCTTCAAGTATCTACTGGCAAACGTGAAGCCGGGCCATCGCCTGAACGTGCGACTCATCAAGGTTTTGCAAGCGCATCCCGAATACGCGCCACAGGTGGCATCCTATATTTCCAGATATGAGCGGATTCCGGCGGGTTTTGCTGCGGACATCAAAGCATATCTCGACGGCCAGCAACTCTATCACTCTGTTCTGGCTACCATTCTTGATGCTTGCCTCGGACGTGTGCCTGCCCCCTATGACAATCTGTTCGGCAAGGCCGCTGCCGACAGACTTCTCAGACCGAAGGCGGGCGCGCTACCCCTGCAGCCGGCGTACAAGGCGTCTTTGATTGCCTGGGCACTCTCTTCAAAGAACCTGACCTTTGCCGAGTATGAGGGGATCGTCGCGCCGGAGGCGGATTGGTGGGTCAAGAAGCGCTCACTCCAGGCGCTTACGCAGGACATCTACGGCGTTCCTAGTTACGAGGCCTTCCTCAACGCACTCATGCGGGAAAATGGTTCGGAACTCGCCAGAATTTGTGCAGCGAGAGTTGTCGAAGGGTCGCATAAACTGGCGACACCCTACGGAACCGTTGAGACAACGGCCAAGCATATTCTCAAAGCCGCTAAAATCATACGTTCGGTTGGCGTTCCCGACAGCCGTATCCCTGAAATCATCGAATATGTGCTTGAACGCAAGCGCAGTGCCTTTGACTGGAAGGCGTTGTTCGGGTCCGGCCACAAACATGCAGAACGCATGATGATCATGCTCAAGCGTGACAAAGAGGCAAACATCGAAAAGTTCCTGGTGCATCTTGATAGCTGGTGCGACCTCCTGCTTGCGGAGATTTACGCGCGGCTAAAGCCCGGAAAAACCTATCCCAATTATGGATCGGCGCTAAATGACGCGAACCTCGCGGCAGCGCTTCCTCTGGCTATTCCCGCATTGAAAGCGCTCCACGCGCTGCGGCTTGAATCAAGTGTTGCTCATCCCAGAAGCCAGAAAACGGGAAAGCCGACGAGACGGCTCAAGCACTTTGACTATTACAAGATACGTAGGCAATTGGTTCCGGCTTTCGATGAGATCGAGCGCGTTATTGTTCCCTAAAGTGGTTTCGCGGTGCACCCTTCGGGTCGGGCTGTCGTGAACCGAGCCCGCTCGCGGTCTCGGCCATGCGGCTTCCATCCCTTGCGCATCATCGGCCAGCCGTGAACGGCTGACACCTTCTTCCTTTTCGTTGGGGGCCTAGCGGCCCCGTCCTCCGTCAAGACCAAGCCCTTCGCTTTGGCTTCGGGCGAAAGCCATGGGCCGTGGCTCGCCTGCGGCTGCGCCCGCACCACCTCCATGGCTTTCGGTCTGGACGGCCGTCCCCCCGCTCATTGGCGCGGGCCTAGTCCGGTTTCATGCGAAACCGACTAACCCAATGAAGGGAAAAGCCAATGAAACAGGACATTTACCAGAAAGTAACCGACAAGATTATTGCCGATCTGGAGCAAGGGCAGCTGACTTGGCTCAAGCCGTGGAGTGCTGGCAACATGGAAGGGCGCATCATGAAGCCCCTGCGGCACAACGGCATGCCCTATAGCGGCATCAATGTTCTGATGCTCTGGGGCGCGGCCGTAGACGGCGGTCATCTCTCCCCGTTCTGGATGACCTTCAAACAGGCCAAAGAGCTTGGCGCTCATGTGAAGAAGGGCGAGCGCGGCAATCAGGTGGTCTATGCAAACACCCTGATCAAAACCGAAGAGCAGGACGATGGATCAGAGGAAGAGCGGAAAATCCCCTACCTCAAGCAATACGCCGTCTTCAATGTCGAACAGATTGAAGGCTTGCCCGAGCACTACTACGCCAAGCCCGAGCCCGTAATTGATCCCGCGCAGCGGATCGAACATGCCGACGCATTCTTTACCGCGACGGGTGCAGACATCCGCCACGGCGGGAACAGCGCGCACTATAGCGGCGGAACCGATCATGTGCAGATGCCGGTCTTTGAATCCTTCCGCAGCCCTGAAGCCTACTATGCGACCCTTGCCCATGAGCTGACACACTGGACGAAGCACAAGACCCGCCTTGACCGCGAGTTTGGCCGCAAGGTCTGGGGCGATGAAGGCTATGCGAAAGAGGAGCTTGTGGCATTATCTTGACAGTCTGCACCGCATGCCACCTTGCCGTAGGATGGGTGACAGGCGTTGACGGTAGGCAGTTTTCAGGCTGGCCGCCGCGCTTACCAAAGAGCTGGCGGCGGCCAGCCTGAGAACTGCCGGGCCGAAGCGTGC
>NZ_JBSXNM010000016.1:0-24195 GCF_056857655.1 Paracoccus sp. L-17 | reverse complement strand
GCTTTCATGCTGCCTTGCGCCATCCAAAACCATCCGCACAGCGCGTTCGCGCACTTCCGGTGAATACTTGTTTGTTGTCTTTGTCATGATGCTCCATCCTGCTCATGAGTTGGAGCCTCCGGCAAACCCGGTGCGGTTCATCTATCCGGATCAGCTGGCACCGATCATCCGCCATGATGGCAGTTCGCTGGAACTGGTGAAGGCGCGGTGGGGGATGCCATCGCCGCCATCGGTCCTGAAGACCCAGCGGGATCCGGGCGTCACCAATGTCCGTAACCTGACCTCGCCGCATTGGCGGCGCTGGCTGGGTCCGGTAAATCGCTGCCTGGTGCCGGTCACGGCCTTTGCCGAACCGATCAAGGGCGGCAATCAGTGGTTTGCCCCGGCCGAAGCAGATTCGCCCATGTTCTTCGCCGGGATCGAGGTTCGGGGCTGGACTTCGGTCCGCAAGGTGAAGGATGGCGAGACCAGCGACGATCTCTATGCCTTTCTGACCTGCGCGCCTAATGCCGAGGTGAAATCGGTGCATCCGAAAGCCATGCCGGTCATTCTGACCGATTCCCGGGATTGGGAGACCTGGCTTTCCGCGCCGATCGAAATCGCCAGCAAGCTGCAACGCCCGCTGCCGGATGGCGCATTGGCGCTGGTGGATGCTCCGACCGAGGCGTCCTGACATCGGCGATCAGCCCGCACAGGCCCGCGCCTGTGCCCGCATGACAGCGTAATCCGCCATCATCCCGACCAGCGCGGCATCTTCGGGCAGCGCCTCCAGCTCCACCGCCGCCCGCTCCCGCACCGCCTGATCATAACCCACGACCGGCGGACACACCGCGCCGCCCGGATCAGAACCGCCCGTCGCGCAGGCGGTCAGTAAGCTCGTCGCGATCACGAGGGCGGGTGCCAGATGCCTCCAGCATGCGGCGTTGGATGTCATTCTGGCGCTCCATCTGGTTCAGGCGTTCGGCGTGACGACCGGCGGTTTCGCCGGCGCGGCGCAGGTTGAGAAGGAAGAGGAGGACCGCGCCGATCAGCGCGATCCCGATGGCCAGACGCCGCGCCCAGCGCGACGCCAGCAGCGCAGTCAGGGCGCTCATCACCGCCGCCCCCGGTTCCAGTCATCCAGCCGGGCCCAGACCGTCAGGCCGATTCCCGCCAGCGCCAGGGCAATGAAGACCCATCGCAGGGTATCGAGATAGGGGATCAGCGGTTGGATGGCCGATTGCGCATCGCTGAGCGTGTCCTGGGCGATCTCGATGCCCGCCGCGCCGACGGTGGCGATCCCCGCCGCGCCGCTCCCCTTCATTGTGCGGCTGTCGGCCAGATGTTCCCGCGCAGGCGGCTGATCCTCGGCGAAGGGAATGGCGCGGGCCGGGAAGGGCTCGCCCCAGCGCCGGACTGGGCCGAGATCGATATGTATGAAGCCGGAACGGGGATAGGTGCCGAAACCCAGAAACCCTTCTTCCCGTGCCGCCTTCTCGAATGCGGCCGGATCGTGATTGGCCATGGAGATGTCGAAGGCAATGCCCTCAAGGTGTTTGGAGCGCTTCGCCCCACGTAACCGGGCGTTATGTTTCAGGCTGCGATAGGCCGAGTTCACGATCAGCGGCTTG
Organism: Paracoccus sp. L-17; assembly: GCF_056857655.1. Taxonomy (NCBI): domain Bacteria; kingdom Pseudomonadati; phylum Pseudomonadota; class Alphaproteobacteria; order Rhodobacterales; family Paracoccaceae; genus Paracoccus; species Paracoccus sp. L-17. The sequence goes on along the minus strand of NZ_JBSXNM010000016.1, from coordinate 22,585 downwards.
CCAAGCCGCGTGCGCAGCGCCTGCAACCGGTCGAGGGCCTGTTCATGGATCAGGATCGCGCCGGTGCCCCGGCAGGCGATCTCGGCGGGCGAGAAATTCGGCCAGCGCCAGCTGTCGTTCGGCACATCGCGCCAATGGCGGTAGAAACGGATGGTCATGGATATCCTTCGGATACGAAAAAAGCCCGCCGGTATGGCGGGCCGTGTGGTAAATGGAATGTGGCGCGTTTGGCGGTGATAGCCGCGTCGCGCGTCAGCCGCCTTCGCCGAAGAGCTTCAGCTTCAGCGCAATCCCGGCCAGCAGGGTCAGGATCAGACCTGCGGTCAACATTCGGATGACGGTCTGGGCGGCGGTGCGGCGCATCAGGCGGATGCCCTCCAGAAGCGCGCGCAGATCGCGGATATCGAGTGCGGCTTCCCTGCCGTCGAGCCCGGCATCGGTCAGCGCGCGGCGTGCGCCTTCCTGTGCTGCCCGGGCTAGCAGCTCTTCGAATTCGCTCTCGCTCATCTGCAACATGTCGTCGAGGCGTTTGGGTGTCATCCGATTTTCGCTCCCCAGAAAGTGGTGTGGTCGGCAGCGAAATACCCATCGAATGCGCGAAAGCTGCCCTGCAGAGCGACGGTATCGCTAGCGTCCAGCGAAACCATCGTTTGCAGCCAGAGGGCGGTCGCTTCCGAGACATGCGCGCTGGAAATCTCGCCGAACGAACCGCGGATCTCGGTGGATCCGTTCAACACGAGCCGCCCGCGCATCCGGGCATTGCTGCTGGCATTGATCTTGAAGAGCAGCGATGCCCCGAAGAGATAGGTGCCTGCGACCGGCGCCACGAAACGGTTGGTGCCTGCGTCAAAGCAGCCCTGGTCGTTATAGTCCGCGACATTGATGCCGAGCGTGGTCCAGCTGTCGGTCGCGACATAGTTGTCGTAATTCGTATAAGCCTTGAAGCGCGGCAGGTTCGGTTGGCTGGCGATCCCTGTGGCCGGATCGACGCTCAGCGCGTCGCGAAAACTGCTGCCGTCGGGCGAGACGGCGATGCGCAACTGATGCGATCCGAACATCCCGATCAAGGCCCGGGTGAAAAACCCGGTCTGCAGGATCAGCCCGGCATCGTCACTGCCCGTTTCCCGGTTCAGGGTCTGGGTCAGATCGCCGCTGCCGCCGTCCGCCGCATAGAGCGCGGTCCAGAGGGCGCTGTTCAGCTTTGCCGAGAAGGGTGCCCCCGCGCTGGCCGCCATACCGATGCCCAACCGGGTCAGATCGTCGAGGGCGGTCGGGATCACCGGCTGCCAATCGGCACCATTTCGGACCAGCAGGACTGCCTCGTCCTCGACCCATGCCCGCCTGCCTTCGCGTGGTGGCAATCGGAGCCAGGCGCCATCGGTCCAGAGGGCCACGTTCAGATCCCACCCCGCCCAGCCGCCGGTTGCGCCCGAGGCGACGATATAGCGGTCGCCATCGGCCGGGGAGGCTGGGGGTGCGATCTCGCTGAGGCTCCTCACCGAAAGCTGCACCAGCCCATCCAGCAGGCGCAGGGCCTCGTTATGGGTGACATGTTTCTGGGCCTGCGCCGCCATGAGATATGGCAGCAGCAGGTTGGTCGTGCTGTCGGACATTTTTGGGTTTCCAGGTCGTCAGAGATAAAGCGTGGTGGTGCGTTCGGTACCGCGTCCCACGCGGGTCGAAAGTTGGCAGATGCGAATGGTCAGGCTGGCGCCCGGGGCCAACAGCGCGCCCCAATCGGCAGTCTGTTGCGCGGCAGAGTAGGTGACCGAGGGCGCAGTGCTGGTCAGGGTTCGTTTGACGATGTTCCCGTCCATGATCCTGACCTCATAGCTTTCCACTTCCTCGCCCAGTGGCACTTCCATCCCCTGCCAGCTATCGGCGGCGAGGCTGCGGGACCGCCGTGTCCAGCGGATCGTCAGATCGCCCGGCCCATGCGGGCGTCGCCATGGCTGGGCGACATGAACCGGCGTAAAGGGTCGCAGCCCTTCGCCCTCCGGCGTGAAGCTGATGGCGGTGAAGGTGTCGCTGCTGACCGGATGGCGGGCGGGACCGATGCGCCAGTTGAAGGGAATACCGAGGTCGGCTTCCGGGATCGGCAGCGGGGTCAGGGCCTCGTTCAGCAGCACCACCCGCGCCTCGGCCGGGGTGGGGTTGCCCATGGCCTGCTCGGTGCCGCGCTGGCCGCGCAACAGCCGGGTCAGGCGGTATCGCCCCGGTGCGATCAACTCGGCATGCCCCGCCTGAACGATCTCCCAGCGCCCTGGCGCGGATTCGACCGCCAGCGCATTCGCCCCACCGAACAGCGCCAGATCGCTGACACTCTCCAGCTGACCGCTTGCCAGATCGAGGATCAGCACATTGCCCATATCGAAGCGTGAGGTGGGTCCGGGCCAGAGGTCCGATGCGAGCCGCCCCATATTCGCCCTGCGTCGCACCGTGGTCAGCAGTTCGAACCCGTCACTGCCGGGGCTGCGATACACCGCCAGCGCGCCGGGCCATGGCTTTGCCGTGGCCGCGATCAGCGGCTGATGCGCGGAAACGTCGTCGCGCAACTGCGGCAGATCGAGGAGGATCACCTCGGGCGGCCCATAAGTGACGGCGCGAGGCAGGGTCGCCGGTCGCTCGGCGCCGGGCGGCAGATCATAGGCCTCGCGGTCCTGCCGCACCGCTTCGATGCCGCGCGCTTCGGCATCGGTGATGGCAGTCAGGCGGAATTGCTGGGCGCGTCCATCGTGATCCAGTACGACGACATCGGCCGGGTCGAGTGCCAGCTTTGAGGGCGGCAGGCGGAACACCGCGCTTTCCCGGCCCGCCCAGGCCTCCTGCAGCGCCCGGCGGCAGCGGCGCTCGGCCTCTTCGGGTGGCACCGCCATCGGAAAGCTCTCGAAGGCGATGCGGCTGGTATCGACGGTGATGCGGGACGCCTCGACCAGCGCCGCGTCATAATCCTCATCGGCACGTGCAACCTGCCACTTCAGCGCCTGCGGCAGCTCGGTTTCCTGCGCGCGTGTCAGCTCGATCGCTTCGCCGGCCGTATTGCCCGCGACCAGATCGTCATGGGTGATGGTGGCAGCGGGCGCCCGGCCGCGCATGACAAAGCGGATGACACCCTCGCTCTCGACGGCGTCGAAGCCGAAATGCCGCGCCAGCGTGGTGATCGAGGCGCGGGGACTTTCCAGCGCGGTGATGGCATAGCCCTCAGCCGCGCCCCAGAGACCCGAGACATCAATGCGGGCTTCCTGCAGCCCGGCGCGCAGGCAGAGGTGACGGACGAGGGCCGCAAGCGACACCGCGCCCAGCCGCCCGGTCAGCCGATGCCCGAGCCGCCAGTTCGCGCCATCGGTCCAGACATCGCCCAGCGCCGGAAAGAACGGATAGGGCCGGGCATCCCAGGTCCAGGCGGCACATTCGGAAACCTCGACCATGCGACCGGCATATTCTGTCGAGACCGGATTGTTCGCGGAAGCGCCCCAGAAGAGATAGCTCGCTTCCAGATAGGCCCGCTGGATCGCATCGTCGCGCCAGCCGCGCGAAAAATACGGCACGAAGCTTTCGGATGACTTCGGATCATAGAAGACATTCGGTTGGTTGGTGCCGCGGTCGATGGCCGGACAGCCGAGTTCGGTGAAGCGGATCGGCTTTGACTCGGGCAGCCACGCCGTCGGTGCCGCGGATTCCACGCCGCCCGGCCGGTCGAAATGCCGGTTCGACCACCAGCCCAAAAGATCCTTGGGGCGGAAGACCCAATGCTTGCCGTGGGCACCATCGGTATTGGGGGTCCGGACCTGCGCAGCCCGACCGGCCTCGGAGGCATAGAACCAGTCAAACCCTTCGCCGCCCGCGATGTTGGATTGCAGATAGGCCCGGTCGTGGATGGCGGACCAGCCGTCTCGGGCGTCCAGATGATCGAAGCCGTCGCGCCAGTCGGACAGCGGCAGGTAATTGTCGATGCCGACGAAATCGATGCTTTCGTCTGCCCAGAGCGGATCGAGATGGAAGAACACATCCCCGCTGCCGTCCGATGGCTGATGCCCGAAATATTCCGACCAGTCGGCGGCATAGCTGATCTTCGTGCCGGGTCCGAGAATGGCGCGGATATCGGCGGCCAGCGCGCGGAAGGCCGCGACAGCCGGGTAGCTTTTGCCAGCGGCGCGGATCGTGGTCAGCCCGCGCATCTCGGAGCCGATCAGAAAGGCATCCACGCCGCCCGACGCCGCGCAGAGATGGGCGTAATGCAGCACCATGCGGCGCAGCCCATGATCGCCGGGATCGCCGGTCCAGCGGACATCATCGCTAGAGACGGTGAAATCCGACGGGGAAGCATTGCCGAAGAACGCCGCCACCTGATCCTCGGCGGCTGCCGTCTTGTCGACTGTGCCCGCCTGACCAGCGGCAGGCGAACAGGTGATCCGCCCGCGCCACGGGAAAGCGGGCTGGCCGATGTCGGTGGTGTTGTCCGAATAGGGATCCGGCAGCGCGTTGCCCGGCGGCACATCCATCAGAATGAACGGATAGAAGGTGACCCGCAGACCGCGCGCCTTCATCTCCCGGATCGCCTGAACCACCGCGAAATCGGCCGGCGTGCCGCCATAGACGGGACGTTGCTGATCGTCACGGCTGACCAGATGGGCATCGGCCCGGCTCACGCCATTCACTGACCATGTCCTGGGGCTGCTGGCCTTCTCCGCGACCTCAACGCCGGGTTGGATGGCGCAGGAACCGCAGCGCAGATCACTGCCGAACCAGGCCACGACCAGACTGACGCTTTCGACCTTCGGCGCCATGGCCTGCAGACGATCCAGCGCCACGATCATATCGGCACTGCCCGGGGTGGCGTTCAGGTTCTCGGATGTGCTGTCGCCATCACCACCCTTGCGCACCGGCTCGGTCGCATAGGTGAATTCGCCCGAGGCCGGGATCAGGGTCACGGCGCGGGTCAGCCCTTCTGCCGTGTCGGGATCGGCAAGGGGGCGAAAGACCTCAAACGAAAGCTGCGGCAGGCGATTGCCATAGTCGTTCAGCGGCAAATCCTCGAAGACGACATAGGCGGTGCCGCGATAGGCAGGCGTCGCATCCGGACCCGTCGTGGCGGCGATAAAGGGATCCGGCTCCTGCGTCTCTGATCCCGGATACCAGCGCCAGGTAATCCCCGAGGTGTCGAGCGGTTTGCCATCAGCCCAGATTCGGCCGATGCCGGTGATCTCCCCTTCGGCGAGCGCCACCGCGAAAGACGCATAGTAGAGATATTCGGTGGTCTCGACTTTGGGACCGCCACCTTTGCCGCCACCCTGACGGCTGGTCCGGGTCTCTTCGCGGAAATCCGTCGCCCAGACAATATTGCCGCCCAAGCGCATCCGGCCGAAGACGCGCGGAATGACCGCGCCCTCGGTCGAGGCGGTGATGCGCAGATTGTCAAGCCGCGCGCCCTCGATACGCTGGGCCGGGGCGAGCGAGGAGACGATCCAGCTGTCGACGGCCGCGCCGATGGTGGACCCGATCATGCCGCCGATGGCAGCGCCGGAAAAGCCGAGGATCGCGCCGCCGAAGCCGCCGCCAATCGTGGCGCCGACCGAGGCCAGTATCAATGTTGCCATGGGAAAAATCTCAGAGGATGGGGAAGAGGAAGGTGGAGGCGATGCGGCGGCGCCAGGCAGAGGTCAGGGGTTCTTCGATCACGCCCAGCCGTTCATAGGCGTGGATGAAGCGGTCCGGCGTGGTGAGGATCGCGACATGCTTGGCGATGGCGCCGGGACGCATTCGGAAGAGAATCAATGCTCCCGGCCCGGCATCCGCGACCGGCAGTTCGATCATCATCCGCCGCGCGCCCTCGGCCAGAACTTCGGTGCACCCCGTCTCGCCCCAGTCGCGGCTATAAGGCGGGATCGGGAAAGGCTCGTCGCCCACGACCTCCCGCCAGACGCCACGCGCCAGACCGAGGCAATCGCATCCGACGCCCCTCAAACTGGCCTGATCGTGATAAGGCGTGCCGAGCCAGCGGCGCGCGGCGGCGATGACGCGGTCGGGATCGGCTGCGGTCTGCAGCCGGGTCACAACACACCACCATCATGGCCACCGTCCGATGTGGCATAGCGCAGAATGGTGTCCTGGCCGGGGATGTGCGGAAAACCCCGGAAGTTGATGACGTTCCCGAATTTTGCGCCGCAGGTGGCGATGCGCTTGTCGCAGCCCGCATGGATGGTGAAACTGTTGCTCGTGCCGATTGGGCGGATCGGGGCTTCCAGCAGCGTGATGACAGCAATGCCATCGCTGGGATCATGGGCCAGAACTTCAGCCCGGCGACCGGCATTGAGCCCGGTGGTCCATGTGAGTGTGCCGAAGCGGAACCAGCCGGGTGCAAAGCGGCCCAGCCCCGAGGCGGTGAAGGCCCGGTCGCGCAGCCTGTCGATCACGGTGCCGGTGCCCCGATAGGCCGGATCCTCCAGATCGACACCGCAGCGGGCATCGCCCAGCGCGGCGTCGCAGCTCGCCTGAAAGGTCCGCCCGACGGTCTGGCCGAGGAGATGCGACATCGACCGGATCTCGGCGACAAAGGCATGGTGCCCGCGCCGGATCTGGCCGATGGCGCCGCGCCGCATCAGCACCCGCTGCGCAGGACTGGCCCAGTTGACCCGCCAGAGTTCCACTTCGGCATTGTCCCAGCGTCCGTCCAGAATGTCTGCCTCGGTGATCCGGTCCGAGCGCAGCGCGCCTGCCGCATCCTGGGCGTCCACCGAGAGATCGGCGCCCGACCTGATCTCGCTCGCCGTCAGACCGCTGTCCGGCTCAAACTCGGTGCCGTCGAAGTTGAGGGGGCAATCGTGATCGGTGAAGCCGAAGGCGATGCCATCGGCGCGGGTGATGCGCCAGCACCAGGCGAGGGTGGTGGTGCCGCTGTCGAGATGCGCCTGCAGGGCGGGCGGGAGCGTCTTCATCGCCGGATCTCCAAGAGCGGAATTGAGGTGATGGATCCCAGCCGTTCGATATCCAGCGTCACGTCCAGCGCGTCGCTGTCGAAGCGGACCGGCACGTCGAATTCGAACCCAGCCGTGATGGCAATGCCGGTGGAGGGCGCGGTCTCGAAACTGACAAGGCCGGTCTTGTGATCGACCGACCAACTGGAGGCTTGCGTGACGCCGTTCAAGGCGACTTGGACGGTGCCTGCGACAGGCTTGGTGATGGTCCGCACCCAGCTTTGTCCACCCGAGGCATAGCGTTTGACCAGCTGAAAACTGGTCGTCACGCCATCGCCTGTGCCGATCTGCTGATCCATTGCTGCTGGCGCCCGCGAAGGCAGGCAGGACCTGTGATCCGCCCAGTCTTTGAAGCGAAAACCGTAAAGCCGACCGTTCCGCGCCTCGAAAAAGGCCACCACCGCCGCCAGATCGTCGGCGCGGCGGATGCCATAGCTGACGTCGTAGCGCCTTCGGCTGTTGGCCCAGCTTGCGTTGCGCTCTTCGTCGCCGCTCGCAAGTTCGACGATCTGGGTGCGCCGTTCCGGTCCACCACGCGCGCCGCGACTGATATTGTCCGGAAACCGGACCTCGTGAAATGCCACGCTTGGCGATCCTTTCATGAAGATTTGGTCAGAGGCCGCGCCGCCCCAGCGACACAGCGCGGGCAATATCGGCGGCGATCTGGGTGCGGGACTGCCTAAAACTCTCGGCGTCGCGGGCGTGGATGTTCACCGTGACGCCCTTGCCGTAATCCTGCGCCTCGCGGCGTGACAGCACCCGTTCCCCACGCTGCAGGATCGCGGGCACCTCGTCATGACGCAGGCCGACCATACCGCCGCTATGCATTCGCGGTGCCCCCGCAAAGGCCAGTGCGGGGACCGTGCGTGAGGGCGAACCCGCGCCGACGATGCCGCCCGTATGCATGATGCTGGCGAAGATTCCGCCCGCGCCGCCCAGCGCGCCGGAGAGCGCATTGGCAATCGGCCCCAGCAGGAAACGCCGCGCGGCCAGTTTCGACAGATCGGCCAGAAGCGAGGTCACCAGATCCCGGAAATCGAGCTTGCCGGTCTTCACGAACTCGCCGATCGCGTCCTCGGCGCTTTGAAATGCCCCGACCAGCGCCTGGCCGATATCGGCGCCGATGTCTTTGGCCTTCTTCGCATAGTCCGACAGCGCCTCGGTCACCGCCTTCCAGCCGGTGGCCGTGGCTTCGGTCGCAGGTTTGGCCTCTTCCGCCGCTGCCTTGCCCGCGGCCCCGGCTTCTTTTGCCGCCGCGCCCGAGCCGGTGGCGGCTGTCTCCACCCCACCCAGCGCATCCTCATAGCGGTCGGCCGCTTCGGTCGCGACGTCCAGCGCCGCGCCACCGGCATCATCCTCGCCGCCGGACATCGCGGCGCGCAGCGCGTCCATGGCAGGGCCCACGCCATCGAAGGCCGAAGCTCGGCTGGAACTGGCGCGGTCACGATAGCGGCCCGCCATATGCGCCGAATTGCTGGCCGAATGCTCCAGCATCGAGGCCCGGCCCAGCGCCTCGAAGACATCGATCCTCGTGTCCGATCCGATCTCTTCCGCCACCTTGTTGAAAGTGGGCGCGATCATCCCGAGAAAATCCGCCCATTTCCCGGCCAGAAATGCCATGAGCCGGGTCCAGATCGCTTCGATCTCGGATTGCATGGCCCGGAAATCGTCGGCGAAGGACAGGGCCGTCACCTTGATCCCCTCCCAGACCGCCTTCGCCACATCGCCCATCAGAGCCATGGCATTGCCGAAACTGCCCGCGCCCTTGACCAGCCTCGTGAACTGATAGACCAGTTCGCCCGCACCGACGATCAGGGCGCCGATACCGGTGCGGATCAGCGCGCCGCGCAGCACGACCAATGCGGTGGCGAGCCCCCGGACCGAGAGTGCAGCCGCCGCCAGCCCGGCGACCCAGCGACCGGCCATGAAACCGGCGAAGGTTGCGGCGTAGGTCGAGAGGCGTCCGATCTGGTCGAAAAGCCCGCTGATCGCCATCCCAAGCGGCCCGGTGCGGCTGGCCAGTGCTGCCATCGCATCGGCCACCGCTTCGAGCGCCGGGGCGGCGGCAACCGCCAACTGGTTTGACAACCCGCGCCAGACCAGACCCAGCCGCGAGATGGCGTCATTCGTCCGCTCGATCCGGTCGGCATCCTGTTCCGAAACCACGATCCCGAAGGCCCGGACATCCTCGGTCGCTTGGCGCAAGGTGGCGGTGTCGATGCGCGACATGGCGATCGAGCCCTCTTCGCCGAACAACTGCCCGGCCACAGCCGCGCGTTCGGCAACAGGCACGAACTCGGCAATGGCGGCATTGATCGCCCCGACGCGCTGATCCAGTGGCAGGGCCAGCAGGTCCGAGGCGGTCAGGCCCAGCCGTTCCAGCGCATCGGCTGCCGGACCGCCGCCCGCCGCCGCCTGGCTCAGCCGCCGGGTCAGATCCTTGGTCGCCTGTTCGATGCCGGACATCGACACGCCTGCCAGTTCACCCGCACGCTCCAGCGTCTGGATCGAGGCAACCGTGGTGCCGAGCGATTGGGCGAGCTTTGCCTGCGCATCCACCGTTTGCAGCCCCGACCGCACCATGGCGATGCCGGCGGCGGTGGCGGCGGCGACAACAGCGGCGGCAGCCACCCCGACCTTGCGGGTGAACCCGGCCATGCGGGCATTCGCCGCCTCCATCTCGCGCGACAGCCGCCCGAAGCCGCGCGATCCGGCCTCGCCGACACCTTCCAGCTCCGCGCGCACCTGACGCCCGCCCACCGCCGCGAGGCGGACGCTGACGCGTTTTTCTGCCATCTCATCGTTCCATCTGTTCGTTCATCCTCCGAACCATCACCGCTTCGATGATGGGCAGCAGTTCGGCGGCGGCCGGGGCCGGGATGCCCAGCGCCGCCGCCAGCCCCAGAGCGGCCGTCAGATCCCACCCGATCACCGCGCCCGATAGCACCCGCAACTGCCCGCCAAGGCGCCCGATCAGATCCCAGACCTGCCAGCCCTCGAATGTCAGCGGCTGGTTTGCGCGACCCGGGCAGTCTTGGCAGATTTGCGTGCAGGCCGCGCAGTAGCTGTCGCCCCCACCGAAGGACCAGTCGGCGAGGGCGCGGAGACGTTTTTTTCCTGGTCCAGCAGCAGGCCCTTGGAGACATAGACCAGCTGAAACGCCTCGAAGATCGGCCAGATGTCCAGGAGCGCATCGATGGCCTCAGGGCTTGGATCGATGGCATTTCCATCAGAATCGCCGACGCCATCCCAGTCCAGCACCGCGCGCCGCGCCAGCGCCTTGGCGAAGACTAGCGCCCGTTCTTCGTCGCTCGTCCCGTCCGGCACTGCCTCGACATCCGGATCGCTGCGGGTGGCGACCATCATCGCGGTGGTCAGCGGGCGCAGCCGCACCCGGACGCCGGGCGCCAGATCGTGCCAGCGCGGTTCATTGCTCAGGTCCAAGGTCAGCATGGGTTCAATATTCCTCGCGGTCGTTGATCAGGGTGGCGGTGCACATGCGGCCCAGTGTGCTGTCGCGCGCGGCCTGCCAGTCGAAGGTTGCCTGGACGCCCTGCGGTCCGGAAATCTCGATCCGGGGGCGGGGCAGGTAGACGGCATGGACGGTGAAGGTGAAGCTCTCTCCCGAGGGCAGCGCATAGGAGAAGTCCAGCGCGCAGGCTTCGCCATCCATGGCCTGCGTCACCAGCGTGCTGTCAGCGAAGCGGACTTCGATTGAGCCTGTCAGCGCGGCGATGGACGGATCGGCGCCGTCGATGCGGCCATCGGCGCGGATGGTCTCGATCCGGTCGAGATTATTGGCATAGGTGATCTGGGCCGAGACGACATTGCCCAGCGCCGCGCCGTTGCGGGTGATCGATCCGTTGAAATGGCCGAAGCGCCTCAGATCGATAGGTGCGGGCGTGCCAGCACTGCTGACGGTCCCGACCGTCTCGCCCTGCGCCACAAGCCGGGCGGTGGCGGTCAGCAATCCGGAACGCTGCATCTGCCAGCTGAGCTGGTCCAGCACGCAACCGGAATAGATTGCATAGCGCGGCACCTCGGGCATGCCGGTCTCGATGGTGAGACTGGGCAGCGTCCAGGCCCCGGAACGGAACTCATGCGTCCATGGGCCGGTGCCGGTGGTGACCGGGTCTCCGAACGCCGCCTTCAGCCAGAAGCCAAACGCCTCCGCATCAATAGGAACGACGACATCGCCATCGGCCGTCACCGCATCCTTGATTGGCGCTAGCGGATCGCGGCCATAGCCCAGCAGTTCGGAGTTCAGGAGTGGCTGTTCCGCCCCGAGCGTGGTGCTGGCAAACGGCATCTTTGTGTAACCGCCCGCAGGCGGCGTGCCATAAACGGTCTCGAACGCCAGCGCCATCTGCGCCCGCGCCCCCTTGGCTCGTGCCATCGTGTTCTCCTCGAATTGTGGGTGGATCAGCCGAGTGGGTCGGCTGTCGTGTAATGCAGGATGACGGTGATCACCGCCGCCTTCAGGCTAGCCGCCCCCTCGACGGGCAGATCGACCGGACGCGGCGCTTCCGCTTCGACCCAGTCGCATAGCCCGCCCAGCGTGCGGTCGGCGGCGATGGTGGTGCCGATGCTGGCGCAGAGGGCGTCGAAGGTGGCGTCACGGTCGGCGCCCTGAACCACCGCCTCGATCTCGGCGCGGTGCTGATAGTGGTACGTGAGCGGCGAAAGCGTGACCTGGGGTTCACCCGGCTCGCCGTCACGCAGGATCACCAAGCCGTCAGGTGGCAGCCGTTCGGGTAGGACGTCGCCGCGCAGGGCGGTGGCGGGCAGCGCCGACAGCCGCGCATGCAGCGCGGTGAGGATGGTTTCGCGGAGGGTCGGCATGTCATGGGCACTTCAGATTTCGGTTGACGTATTGCCCCGTGGAAAGCAACGCGCGGAAAGGTAAATACTCGTTAACTAATTGCTCCTACAACCGATCCCGCAGATCGGCGGGGAGGTTCTATTGCAACACAATTTACGGGACTTCCTTCGGCATGGCGGACATGGTCAGTACGTGGTCAGCCAGCGTAACGATTCTATACGCCAGGCCATTTCCATCAAGTCGCTATTTCCTGGCTACCCGGGTCTTCGGAGCGATTTTTCGGATCGTCTGGATCGGGTTATCGCCGACAATACACGGGCGCTTCTGAATGCCCTGACACCACCCGACACAGTCCCTTGGGTGACGGAGGCAGACCTGCGCGATGTGTCGGACGCGAAGGAGGCTGTCCTGCGCGAATGGGATATGCGTCTGACGGCCATCTTTGAAGAATATCAATCCCACCCCCAGCGTCTCCGCCCATTGCGAACGGCCATGGAGGAGCGTCTGCTGAGGGCCTTCGCGGGGTTGATCAATCAGCTTCGGCAGCAAGACCTTGGGATAGAGCGTTACATCTGGCGTTCCCGAGACGACGCGCAGGTTCGCGACAGTCACGCAGAGTATGACGATCAGGTCTTCAGTTGGGATGAGCCTCCTGCGGGCGGGCATCCGGGACAGGCACATAACTGCCGGTGTTTCGCCGAGCCTGTTGCGTCGCTGTTGCCAAACGATGCTGTCCTTGCCCAGTATGCGCCAGCGGCGGAAATTCCGGTGGGGGCCTTCTTTCGGGGCCTTGTCGGACGTGCGGTCGCGCTTACCCCTCAGGGAGCCGCTGCTTTGGCGGCGTTTTTGGCGGCGTGGGAGGCTAGCAATGCCTTGGGGGAACTCACCGAACTCGCAACAGAACGTCGCCTGAACCGCGCTGCCGATATCCTCGGCGTCGATCTTGGATCGGGCGAAGGGCTCCTGGCTGCCATTGCGCACGAACTGGTGCAGGAAACGGTCAGTACCGGCTTCGGATCCAGCCTGCCCAAGACCGTTGATCCGGCACGGATCGCCGGTCAGGCGGCGGCGCTTTTCGAGATGTCGAATCCCGGAACTATTCAGCAGGTTGCGGAAGGAGACCGCGCTGCTCAGCGCGCGCTTGGCGCATTCGTACAGCGCGCCTACGATGCGTTCAGCGAAGGTCGACTCCGGCTCCAGGACGGCACGATTGCCGATGGCTGGGTCGAGGTATTCCCTGAACTGACCGAGGACGAGCGGCGGCTGGGCGAACTTCCCGGCTTCACGCCCGAGCGCATCGAGCAGTGGCTGGAGATCTACCCGGCCGAGGTTCTCGGCCTGCCGAACCACACCGGATCGCCCGCCGCCGAAGACCCGACCGGAAATATCATCTCAACACCGATCCCAGAGCTTGCTGGTCCCAGCATTCTCGAAGCGCGCCCAGCCAACATCACTACACCAGATGGCAACATCGTCCGGGGTCACGGCCCAAAAGGTGACGGGGCCGAGTATATCACGGGCAAAGGGCACACTGCCGAGCAGATCGATGGGATCATCGCGAACCCTAACCCTGATTTGAGCGGGGTAATTCGCGGATTTGGTCCCTACAAAGGGCAGGAGATGACTCTGCTTACTGGCCGCGACGGGCATTGGGTGATATTGAACCCGGACGGCGAAGTCGTCGCGGTAAGTAACAGAAATGTGCCCTTGCGCGCACCGGAGAACGATCTGCAAGAAATTATTCGACCGCTGGAGTAGCCATGGAAGATAAGATGCAAGCCTGCATGCAAGAACTTCTCCACGGAAAGAAGTATGTCCGATTGTCGTTGGATCAGCTTCGTGCCTTCAACAACTATCTTGCAAATGCCGGATTCAGCATATCCCGTATGGAGACAATAAAGACGGCTGGCGCAAGAACCGGGCGACGCCTTGACTATGACATTCTGGTCCTGCCCGAGCATGAGGAGGGCTGGTCAATTTTTGCCGATCCTGATCGGTCGAGGGCGCGCGTCGTGGATATTGTCGACCAAGCTGTGCGTGAGGGTGGAACTTTCGAGTTCTTGGTTTGGGCCGAGAAACCGTCGGGTTAGAGAATTGTTCGCCCCTCCACCCACTTCCCGACGACCCTCCCCGGCACCGCTTCCGCTGCTCGTTCCGCCTCCCTTGCCAGAGCCAGCCGCTTGGGCAGCCTGACCTGCGGCACCAGCAGGAAGATCGGCACGGTAGCCCGCCCGCGCCCGGTTTTTGACTTTGAGGCCACCGCACGGCCCTTGGTGTTCAGCCGCCCTTCGGCCACCAGCAGGCTTGGTCCGCGCCTGCGATAGACGAAGCGCAGCCTTAGCCCGGTCCGTCTTTCCCATTCGCCGGGGGTGATGCGTCCGCCTCGCAGGGATTTTCCGGCGGCTTCCGTGGGGATGGCCAGCCAGAATCCGTCCTTGGAGCGAATCAGCGGTCCCGCATTATGGGCGCCGATGATCACCGGCGCCTTGGACCAGACCAGCGCGGTGGCATTCAGGCTGTCGCCCGCCTCCGGATAGGTGGCGTTGCGGATCGAATTCGCCAGCCTGCGCCCCAGCCCGGCACCGGTGATCTGCCCGCGCCATGCGGTCTTGAGGCCCGCGCCCGCCTCGCGCATGGCGCCGGTCACGGCCTTTTCGCCCGCTTTGATCTCGGCTTGCATCATCGCGACGAGATCGGGATCGATGTCCAGTTTCAGCCTCATGCAGGCACCAGTTCCACGGTCCAGATCAGCCGGTCGCGGTCGCGGATCGGTTCGCCTTGGATCGCAAAACTGTCGGCGCCGATGACGATCAGATCGCCGGGCCGGGGATCGGGGATGTCACTGACCCGGATATCGGCGGTGAGGGTTTCCGACAGGATGCGCGCCGAACCGAACTCGGTGATCCGGTCCGGCGCGCGGTGGATAAGGCTGATCGGGCGTTCTTCGGATGTGCCCGCCGCGATCCAGACAGCGGAGATACCCATGTCGGGATGGCCGAAAATGCGGTCCATGGCAGCGGCAAACGCGTTCATCAGTTCGAGCTGTGCAGCCGGATCGCCAGCCGCGGGCGCTTGTTGACCGGCAGGATCGAGGCTTCCGTCATCAGATCGATCCAGCGGCCCTTGGGATCGAGATGCTGGCGGGCATAGAGCGGCAAGCCGATTGTATTGGCGGTCTCCAGAAGGTTCGCCGGGCCGCCATAGGTGGTAAACGTGTCCATGGTGCCGGTCGGGAAGGCGATGCCTTCGTTCGCCGGGACCAGCCGTTCCGATGCCTTGGTCGAAAGGGTGACCGCGCCCGCATATTCCTCGAACAGAATCCCGGCGAAGGGGAAGTTGCGGCGGACGTCCTGCCGGAGCGGCTGGGCGCCGGTCGCGGCATAGAACTTGTAGGCCTCTTCCGTCTTGGGGTGCGAGATCAGCTTGTCGAAGAATTCCCGGCTGACCAGCGCATGGACGCCCGACATGCTCTCGCCCAACAGATTATCCTCGACCGCACGCAGCACCTCGCGGACCTTGCCTTGAATGTTCGTGCCAGCGGTGCCCAGCACGAAGTCGACCGAGATCTGCGCGATGCCGAACTCCGTGAAGTAATTGTAGAGGGTCGTGCCCGCGCCATCCTTCACGATACCGCGCAGCGCGTTCATCTCCATATATTCGCGGGTCTGCGCGTGCTTGCGGCGCATCAGGGTCAGCTTGCGGGTCATGACCGCGACCAGCGGGTCGGCCTCGTCAATTGCGCCGATGGCCGGAACCCCCTGAATATCGGCGGGCAGGATCACATCGTCATGCGGGATCCAGGGCAGCGCGAAACTGCGCATGGCGCGGCCTTCTCGGCTGCCGACGGTGGCGGGACCGCCCAGTGGGACAGAGGGGAGGAGGTTCAGCACGCCCTCGATCTGCTCGATGATGACGCTGCGCTGGCTGACCCCCTCGAAGCGGAAGAGGCCCAGTTCTCCGAGGCGGGTATAGAGGTTCGGCAGGATGTTGATGGCCTGCGTCATCTCGGCCAGCGAATAGCCGTCGGCATCGAAGGGATTGCGGATGATGGTCATGGGGAAACCTTGTCGGAAGGAAGGATAAGAAGCAGAAGGTCGCAGCCGCCGGTCAGGCGCTGTCGCGGATGACGATGCCCAGCGCGGTCAGCTCGACATGTTTGGCAGCGATCTTGGCCGCATCATCGACACTGCCATCGTAGAAAAGCGCGTCGCGCGACAGGATCGCGGGGCCGCGCGCCAGTAGGATGCCGGTGGCTTCCGCCAGCCTTGTATCGACCGGATAGAGCAGAATGCCTGCGGCCAGTTCCGCGCCATCGCTGCCGCCATGGCTGGCGAAGGTGTATTGGCCGCTGGTGGTGACGCGACCGAGGACTGCCCCGGCCGGGTATTCGGTTCCCTCGGCGAGCGTCACGGTCTCGCGGGTATAGTTGGGGTTCAGCTCATATTTGAGCGCATGGCCCATGCTGGGCGGCTGTGTCAGGAAGGGCATCTTGGTCTCCGGAGGCTGTCAGGCTGTCAGCGCTGAGCGCTGTCGGCGGATTTGCGGGCCGCAGCCACGAGCGGGCTCGGCCTGTCTGTCGGCGCGGGCGCGCTGGCCAGAATGCCGCTGGCATCGCTTCTGGCCGCGAGGCTGTCGAGGATCTGGCCGCGCAGCGCGTCGGGACTCACGCCGCGCCGGACGGCATCGGCGGCGTCCAGGGTGACGCCCAGCTTTGCGGCCTGCGCGCAGATCGAGGCCACTTCGGCGGCTTCGGCGCGGATGGCATCGGCATCGGTCGGAGCCGCAGCCGGTGCAGCGCCGGGCGCGGGCGGTTCCTGTGCCGTCGGCGTGGCGGCTTGCGGCGGCGTGTTGGGTGCGATGGGTGTTGCGGTTTGTGGGATTTGCTGGTCCGGCGTCCGGGCATCTTCGTCCGTCTGATCACTCATGATCATCTCCTGTTTGGGGTGGGGTGGTGAAAGGGTCGGGGATTTCGCCGGCCGCCCGACCGGCAATGCCGGGCGAGAAAGGCCGTTGGCAAAGGCGCGAAAGGCGACACGAGGATCGGCCACGGCATCGGCGAGACCGGCATCGACAGCCACCGCGCCGCGAAACACCGCCGCTTCGGTGGCGAGCGCCGCGTCTTTGGTCATCCTGTCACCGCGCCCGGCTGCGACGGTTTCCGCGAAGAGGATCCGCAGATCCTCCAACTCGGCCTGCAGTCGGCCGCGGATGCCTTCCGGCAGCGCGGCATAGGGATTGCCATCGGCTTTCCGGGCCCCGGCATGGATCAGCGTCACGGCCACTCCCTTCTGGGCCAGCATGCCGGACATGTCGGTATGCATGGTGATGACGCCGATGCTGCCCGCAGCCCCGGTGCGGGGCAGGGTGATGTGATCCGCCTGCGAGGCCAGCGCGTAACCCGCCGACAGAGCATGTTCGGCGAGGAAAGCGTGCACGGGTTTGATGTCCCTCGCGGCACGAATGCGGTCGGCGAGATCGAAGGCACCCGCGACCTCGCCGCCGAAGCTATCGATCTCCAGCGCGATGCCGCGAATGGTATTGTCAGAAACCGCCGCGTCGAGCTGGGCGGTAAGTCCCTCATATGAAGTCAGGCCGGAGCTCTGGCCGATCCACGCCCCGCGATGAACCAGCGTGCCCGCAATCGCGATGACCGCCACGCCATCGATGATCGGGAAGGGCGCATCCGTATCGCCGCCATGGCGCTGGGCGAGATCGCCGCCGATCAGCGAGGCGAAGGCGGTTTGCCGGGTGGCCGTCAGATCGGGTTCGGCGACCGTCATGCCGTCAAACCTGATCTCCTGCCCGGTGATGCGCGGGCCGAGGCCGGCGAGGAACGCCAAAGCCTTGGCGGGGGCGATCATCAGCGGCGTGTCGAAGGCGCGCTGGGCGATCTGGGCGTGATGCATCAGCGGTCCTCCTTGGCATCTGCGTCATCAGTGTCGGCGACGCGATCATCGTCATTGCCGTTCGCGGCGTTGATGCCATCGCCATCAGCCTCACCCTTCGGTCCCTGCGCGGGCGAGCCGGGGCGGCGGAAATCGAGACCCAGCGCCGCTTCGCGTTTGCGCTCGGCCGCGATCTCGCGATCCACCTGCTCGGCATCAAAACCACGCTCGGAAATGGCCTGGCTGCGGGATTTGAGACCGGCCTCGATCTGCAGGATCTCGGCCGAGGCGTCCTTCATCGGATCGACCCAGTCCCAGCGCGTTGGCAGCCAGCTGACGGCCTGAAAGCTGCGCCGGTCGCGGTCATAGCCGGGCAGATCGATGGCGCCGGACAGAACGGCCAGATCGAGCCAGCGCTGCCAGACCGGGCGGCAGAGCTGATGGACGATGACGCCGTGCTGGATCGCCGAGACCCGGCGCCGGAAGTCCAACAGTGCGACCCGGGTATTGGAGAAATTGCCGCGCGCGGCATCGCCGGTCAGGTAAGGGTAGGGGATGCCCAGCGCCGCCGAGATCTGCAGCAAGGTCCGGTATTGAAACGGCTCGTAGGTGGAGCCGGAATCCGGTGTCGCGGGTGTCGAAATATCCTCGCCCGGATCGAGCCGGACGACCTGACCCGGTTCGACCTCCAGATCCTCTTCCGCCGGTTCCAGTGGCGTTTCCGGGGCGGGCGAGGTGATGAACATGGCAAACATCGCCGCCGTCTTCTTCCGCTCCAGCTCCGCATCGTCATAAAGATCCAGCGTGAACAGTTTGACGATGGCCGGTGCGAAGCGCGACACGCCGCGCATCTGACCAGCCTCGACCGGATCCAGCACATGGACGATCTCCGAGGCCGGGATGCGGACCGTCTCACCCACCAGCCCCGGATCGGTCATGTCGCCCGGATGTCGGCGGAGCAGGTGATAGGCGACGCGCCGACCGATGCCGTCGAATTCGATGCCCTGGCGGATGGATCCGCCGCCGGGCAATTCCCGGTTCAGATCCATCGGCAGCATCTCCGAGGGCAGCATCTGCAGCTGCAGCGGCACCGACAGCCCGTCTTCGGAACGTCGCGGGCGGAGCCGCAGAAACACCTCGCCCGCCAGAAACAGTTCGCGGGCCGCGCGGCGCTGCAACCCGTAGAAATCGGTCAGCCCCTCGGCGTCGGCTTCATCCGTCCAGCCGAGCCAGAGCCTTTGCAGGGCTTCCTTTTGGGTGGCATTCGAAATCGACGATGACGGCTTGATCCCATCGCCCACGACATTGCTGGCGAAGGCCTCGACCGCGCCGGACGCATAGCCGTTGTTCCGCGCCAGCCAACGGGCGCGGGCCGTGATGGTCTCGCCCGCGCCCGCGATCAAGGTGTTCACATGGGCGCGGGAGGCCCGGAAGCCGCGCAGGCGTCGATGCGACTGCGCCGCGTCGAACCCGCCGATGATCGCGCCCAGCCGCGCGCGGATGCCGTCGAATGCCATGGATCAGAGCCCCTTGGTTGCGACAGTGCCCCAGCGCCGACGGCGCGCGGTCCCGGGCGCGCGGGCAATGCGGGCTTCCAGATCGGCGATGGCAGCGGCCAGCTCCGCATCCGAGCCATAGGTCAGGGTCTTGCCGTCATAGCTGACGCTGCGCAGCCCGCTGAACCGGGCCTCCTGCAGCGCGCTCAGCAGCGCCCGCATCCGGTCGATCTCCATCTCTCACCTCATGAAACGCGGTGTGTAGGTCTGCCGCTTGCGGCGTGGTGTTGTGGGCGGGGCGCCCGCCTGACGGGCAGGCGGTTCGGTGGCAGGC
The DNA here is from genome assembly GCF_056857655.1 of Paracoccus sp. L-17. Lineage (NCBI taxonomy): Bacteria > Pseudomonadati > Pseudomonadota > Alphaproteobacteria > Rhodobacterales > Paracoccaceae > Paracoccus > Paracoccus sp. L-17. Next base: position 3,074 of record NZ_JBSXNM010000016.1, on the reverse strand, counting down.
TCTGCGGGGTCGCTGGTTGCGGTCTCGAGTGCCGCGACCCCGGCCTGATCCTCCAGCTGCCGCCACATGCGCTCGTCCCAGCGATCCGCGCCCATGATCCAAGCGGCGGCGCGGGCATAGACGCGGGTATCCAGCGCCTCGTTGCGTTCGCGCAGCTTCTGCCATTCCTGCCGGGCGTAGCCGCGCTTGTTCCGGACCGTGACCAATTGTTCGGCCACCAGCTGCTTCAGCCATTCGCTGTCGGCCCATTCTGGCAGGTGGATCATGCCTGGCGGATCGGGTTGATCCTGCTCGGGCCGCTCGAGCCGCAGGAAGCGATAGGTCTCGATCTTGAAGGTGGCCGTGGCCACCGACCAGAGCCGGGCGCCGCGCCGCAGGCGCTTGCCGCCCATAGTCGCATCGACAAAGGTCGGCCCGGAAACCGGCGTCGCCCGGTTGAAACCTTCGAGACCCTTCACCGGCACGACCTGCTCGAACCCCTGAGCCCGCGCCCAGGCATAGACCGCCGCCGCCTCATAGCCGGTATCGATCGCCAGTTTTGCGACGGGCATCACCGCGCCATGTTCGTGCTGCCATGTGCGGGTCAGCAATTTGGTCAGCTCCGCCCAAGCTGCCGGGCTGTCCGGACCGCCCGGAATGACGATGTGATCGACGAGCCAGCTCTGCAATCCGCGCCCCCAGGCCCAGATATCGACCTCGATCCGGTCCTTCTGGATATCGGCCCCGGCGGTCAGGAACAGACCGCCCTCGGGAATCTGCGCCGCGAACACCTCACGGCGATCCGCCAGCCGCTGCCATTCCGGCGCCTCGCCGCGCTCGACCCAGGTCTCGCCCAGAAGCGTGTTGCGGGCCGCGCGCAGCATTTCGTCATTGCCCTGCGCGGCCAGCCATTCCCGGGCGATCTGTTCCCAGCTTTTCCACCCGATGGGCGAATAAAGGGCGGACAGGTGGTAGCCGACATGATGCGGGTCAGTTGCAACCGCCGTCGCGCGCCATTCGCCCGCCTCCAGCATGGCGGTCTTGTGATGCTCTGCGATCAGCTGATCGCAGGCCTTGCAGGCATAGGCGGCGGTCTCGGGCCGACCCTTCTCCCAGCGCAGCCGTTCGAATTCCAGCCACTGCATCGTGCCGCAATGTGGGCATGGCACAAAGAAGCGCCGCTGGTCCGAGGCCTCGAACTCCTGCTCGATCCGGCTGAGGCCCCGGATGGTCGGTGTCGAGACCAGAAACACCTTGCGGCGATGGGCGAAGGTGGTGCTGCGCGCCTCGGCCAGCGTCACCGGATCGCCCTCTTCATCGGCCGAGGCCGGATAAGCGTCGATCTCGTCCAGAAACAGGTAGCGCGCGGGCATGGACCGCAGCCCGGTCGCGCTGTTGGCGCCGGTCAGCACCAGAATGCCGCCCGGGAATTCCTTGGACAGCATCGAATTCCCGGCATCGCGCGACCGCGCGGGGCTGACCCGTTCGCGCAGCGCCGGGCTGTCAGAAATCAGCGGATCGAGCCGCCCGCGCGAGGCACGCTTGGCCATCTCGACCGTCGGCAGCACCGCCAGCATCGGTCCCGGCGCGTGATGGATCACAAAACCGATCCAGTTGTTCCCGGCTTCCGTCGCGCCAACCTGCGCGGCCTTCATGAAGCTGATCCGCTGCGCCGGATGTCCGGGCGAGAGCGCATCCATGATCTCGCGCAGATAGGGCGTCCGTGCGGTGCGGTAGCGACCGGGTTCCGCCGCCGCCCGTGACGACAGCCGGCGATGCTTGTCGGCCCATTCGGACACCGTCAGATTCGGATCGGGCCGGATGCCGCGCGACCAGGCGCGCAACATGTCCTCGGCGCCGTCGAAACTCAGGTCGGGGCTGTGATCATCGCTCCCATCGTCATGGGTCAAGCGCGACCTTGAGATCGGCGAGGGCGGCAAGCTGGTCTCGGACATGGGCTTCCAGCACCCTCTGCAGCACCCCGGTGCCGATGCTCGTGGGTTCCCCGGTGGTTTTTCCATCCCGGCCGAGAGTTCCGACGCCATGATCGCGGCGACGCGGGCGGGCCAGGTCACCCAGGCATCGCGCTCCTGACGCGCCAACCGGAAGACCAGCGTTTCGGCCTTTGCGCGGTCGACCAGCACGCCCTTCTTCTTCTGGATCGCGATCTGGCGTTCCTGCGCCTGATAGACGGTCAGCGCCGTCCGGGCCTTCAGATAGGAGGACGAGTCGCCGGGACCGCTGATTGACGGGGCGGTAAGGTTGGCATCGGGCCGCGTTGGTCGGTCCGGCATCGTCGCTTGCCGCGCAGTGCCCCCTTTCGACCGCCCCTGCTGATCGGGATCGGTGGTCGCGGCGCGGCGGGCGTCGGATGCCACCGCATTAATGGAGCCGTCACTATAGACCACCAGTCGGCCGTTCTTCCGCGCCTTCTGCACCCCGCCGCGCGAGAGACCGGAATGGGCTGCATAGGCCCGCTCGCTCATGCCTTTCATGGGGCGATCCTTTCGCGATCATAAAGCAATGAAATTGCTTGTGATTTACTTGATGTGCTCGGACGGTTGAGCGATTCTGATGGCACCAAACGCAAGCAACTCGCCGCCGGAAACCAGACCATGACCCGCAACACCACCCGCACCAATGACGCCGCGCTCGCCGCCTTCATCGCGAAAAAAGCCGAAATCGACGCGATGCTGGCCCGGCTGCAGGCCTTCAGCGATGACCATTTCGGCGCAGATCCGGAGAGGGTGAACTGGAGCGACCTCGGCAGCCTCGAATATCAGGCCCACCTGCTGAAGCAGATCAGTGATTTCACCTTTGGCGAGGGCGAACACGCCGCCTGACGGGCTGGCCTGTGCCAACCGCTGAGCCCCGCGCGATGCGGGGCCCGGCTCCGTAGAAGCCGACCGCGATCTGCGGCGGCGGTGCACGGAGCAAATGATGCTGAAACTCACCGATGAACCGCACCGGGTTTGCCGGAGGCTCCAACTCATGAGCAGGATGGAGCATCATGACAAAGACAACAAACAAGTATTCACCGGAAGTGCGCGAACGCGCTGTGCGGATGGTTTTGGATGGCGCAAGGCAGCATGAAA
>NZ_JBSXNM010000015.1:0-21141 GCF_056857655.1 Paracoccus sp. L-17 | reverse complement strand
CTTTCATGCTGCCTTGCGCCATCCAAAACCATCCGCACAGCGCGTTCGCGCACTTCCGGTGAATACTTGTTTGTTGTCTTTGTCATGATGCTCCATCCTGCTCATGAGTTGGAGCCTCCGGCAAACCCGGTGCGGTTCAGTCAATGTCGCCCCGGAAATGTCCGACATCATCCATCTGACCACGATGTATCTGGGCGGCGAGCCCTGCACCGAGGACAAGGAGATGCTGAAGAAGGTCCGCGACAAACTGGTCGAAGCCAAGCCGAAATGGATGTCGATGGATTACGGCATGTCCGACAAGATGGGCAGCGGCGATGTCAAGGCATCCGAATACTGGTCGGGCGCGATCATGCGCGCGCGGATGCAAAATCCGGCGGTCGTCTACGGCTATCCCAAGGAAGGCTATCCGCTGTTCATGGATTCCATCGCGCTGCTGGCGGATGCCCAGAATGTCGATGAGGCCTATCAGTTCCTCGACTTCATCATGGATCCCGAAAACGCCGCGATGAATTCGGAATACGCGAAATACCCCAACGGCATCGCGGGCTCCGAGGAATTCTTCAGCGATGAGATGAAGAACGCCCCCGAGATGGTCGTGCCCGAGGAGCATCTGGCCAATGGCCGGTGGATGCCGCTGTGTTCGCCGACCGCCCGCGACTACATGACCGCCATCTGGACCGAGTTGCAGAAGTGACCGTCGCTGTCCCGCCATCGCGCTGTGGCGGCGGGACGGGCACGGAGAACCGCGCGGTCACCGTGAAGGCTGGTCGGGCCGCGAGATCCGGGCGGCGGCACCGCCTTGGACGGGATCGTCCTTGATTCTCTGCTGCCGTCGTGGCGATCAAGCCTCGGTCGATCATCAACCTTTGGCCTTCGGTGGCGATGCAACGCCATTGAAGGCCCGATAATTCGCCTGCTGCCGCTGGGCTTGGCCGGCCGGTTCTTGTCGGCAGACTTGCGCGAAGCCCGTATCCGCCGCCAATATTGTCCCGGTCTTTCAATCTTCAGCCGACCCGTCTTAGAAATGCCCGCGTTCGGTCGTCCGTGGGCGCGTCGAAGATTCTTGCCGGCGGCCCCTGCTCGACGATCCGTCCATTCTCCATGAACACGACCCGGTCTGCGATCTCGCGGGCGAATTGCATCTCGTGGGTGACGATCAGCATGGTCTGGCGGCCATCCGCGATGGATCGGATCAGATCCAGCACCTCGCCCACCCATTCAGGGTCCAGCGCGCTTGTCGGCTCATCGAAAAGCAGCAGTTCCGCATCCATCGCCATGGCGCGGCCAATGCCCACGCGCTGTTGCTGCCCGCCCGAGAGGGCACTGGGATAGCTGTCGGCCTTTTCCGAAAGCCCGATCCGGGACAGCACCTCGTCGGCGCGGGCTTCGGCCTGACGGCGCGGCAAGCGACGCACTGTTATCAGCCCTTCGGTGATGTTCTGCCGCGCGGTCTTGTTGGCGAAAAGCGCGTAGTTCTGAAAGACAAAGCCCGTGCGACGGCGCAATGCGAGGATCTGGGCGCGGCTGGCCCGAGTCGCGTCGACGGACAGATCCCCGATCGTCAGAAGGCCCGCATCGGGACGGTCGAGAAAGTTGAGGCAGCGAAGCAATGTCGATTTTCCCGTTCCCGATGGCCCGATGATCGCCACCCGCTCGCCCGGTTCCAGATCCAGGTTGATGTCGTTCAGGACGACATTGTCGGAAAACCGCTTGCTCAGGCCGCTGATCCTGATCTTGCAACTGGTTGTCATCGCACAAAGGCCTTCTGCATCCGGACTTCAAGCTGGCGCTGGAAGAACGAGAAGAACTCGACCATGCCCCAATAGATGAACGCCACGACCAGAAAGGCCTCGAGGTAAAGAAAGCTGCCGGCGGCCTCCTTTTGCGCGGCACCCATCATCTCGGTGACGCCCAGAGTGAAGGCAAGAGACGTGCTCTTGATGATGTCGATGAAGTAATTCATCAGCGTCGGGGCCGCGATCCGCGCCGCCTGGGGCAGAATGATGCGGCGCAGCATCTGTCCGCGCGTCATGCCGATCGCCTCAGACGCCTCCCACTGGCTGCGATCGACGCCAAGGATCGCGGCGCGGATCGATTCCGCCATATAGGCCGAAAAATGCAGCGTCAGACCGATGATCGCGGCGGTGACGCCGTCGATGCTGGTCAGCGCCGAGACGACGCGCGGAAGCCCGTAATAGAACAGGAACAGCTGGACCAGCAGCGGCGTGCCACGAAAGAAGCTGATGAACAGCGCGACCAGTTGGTCGATCACCGGCAATCTGAAGATGCGGATGATCGCCTGCGCCGAGGCCAGGACAAGCGCCCCGGCCATGGCTGTCACCGCCATGGTCAGGGTCAGGGGGACATAGCTCAGGATGATCGGGAACAGCCCGATCATGTATCCTGTATCAAGCCCGTCCATTACTCGTCGGCAGGGCTGGTCACGTCGGCGTCCAGCCATTTCCGCGAAATGTCCGCCAGCGTGCCGTTTTCCTTCAGCGTGGTCAGCGCGGCGTCGATCCTGTCACGAAGCGCCAGACCGGCTTCGTCCTTGCGGAACGGCAGCGCGTTCCTGATTTCGCTGAAGGACTGCCCGGCCATTTCCAGCGGTAGCGGGCTTTTCGCGATGACCTGTCCGGTCGAGACGCGGTCCATGACGAAGGCATCCATGCGGCCAAGCGCCACGTCCTGTTCGATATTGGAATCGTAGGTGCGGATGTCGATATCGGCGGCATTGGGCAGATCACGCAGAAGCGCCTCGAAATTCGAGCCCAGATTGACCGCGACCGATTTTCCCGACAGCGATTCCGGCCCGGTGATGCCCACCTCGTTGCCCTCTTTCACGACGATCTGCGCGCCGTCATAGACATAGGGCTGGGTAAAGGCAAAGGTCGCTTCGCGGTCCGGCGTGATGGTGATCTGGTTGGCGATCGTGTCGATGCGGCCCGATTCCAGCGCGCCGATCAGACCCGAAAAGGACATGGTGACGAATTCCACCGTATCCCCGGTTTCCGCGGCGATGGCATTCATCAGGTCGACCTCGAAACCCTGAAGCTTGTCCTGCTTTACAAAGGTGAAGGGGAAATATCCCCCCGACATGCCGACGCGAATCGTCTCGGCGGAAGCGGCGGTGCCCGCGGCGATCAGGGCCAATGCGGCGATGAACGATTTTGTCATCAAGGTCTCCTTCTGCGTTGAAGGCTAGATATGCCTGGCGGAAAGACTGAACAAGGAGCGGAAATATCGAGAAATAAATGAGGAAGAGTGTTCCGCGCGACCGATGTCAAGAGGGAACAGAATTCCGGGAACAATGCCGAGGCCGGGTGGGTCATCCTAGGCGATCCGCGCTTCAGGCGGGGTTCCAGCGGCGGTCCTGTCAGAATGCGCCGGCGATCTGGCGCCAATCCGGATTTGCGCGATCTCGGCGCACGATACGGGCCGGGCCGCGATGCGCGGTCCTGGCTTGCTATGGCGTGTAAGGCTGAATGACAGCGGCGTCGAAGGCGCCCTCTGCGGCCTTCAATTCGCAAGCGCCGATGATGGCCAGGCAGATTGTGGTCAGCGCCGCGTCCCGCCGGACCAGCACGCCCGCACTTGGCGCGTCGTGGCTTCCCGCCAATGGCAGGCGCACCAGATCACCGGTCGCGCAGGTCTGTTTGGACAACGGCCTGATATTGAAGACGCCATATCCCATACCGGCCGCGATCAGCGCGCGCATCATATCGGTCGAACGGGCGGAGTAGGCGACATTGGGTTTCAGCCCCGACTGGCGAAAAGGTCGAGAAGATATTTTCTGGAATGCTCCAGGTCCAGCACCACAAGGGGCTCTGGTCCCAGTTGTTCACCTATCAGTGGGCCCTGCGGATCTCGACCACGACCCTGGTGATCCCGTTTCTGGCCGTCATGTTCTGGCACCGGGCGACCGCGGCCGGCTGCAGTGTGGCGATGCTTTCCGCCATGGCCGTCACGATCATCTGGCCGTTTCTGGGAACGGGCATCGACCCGGTATTTCCGGGCATGGCCGTCTGCCTGATCTTTCTGGTCGCGATCAGTCTGATGACGGGGCATTCCCCGCGGGAATGCGCCCGCGCGGTCTGCTGGGAGGATCTTCCGACCGCTCAGGGCAGAGCCACGGTGTCGGCGGGTGCGGGAACGCTGAAGGCGGCCGCGTCCGGTTCATAGCATGAATGGCGTCGGGGCCGGATCGGTGCCGTTGCCCGACCCGTCCGGCGTATGACCGTGATCGCCGCGCAGGGCGATCCGGCTGGCGGGAATTCCGGCAGGTCTGGCAAGCCGGATGGCGGTCATGGTCGCCATCGGGTCAACCGACGCTCGATGGCCGGGCGATCAGGTCGGGGCAGGGCGTGGTGAAGGCGGCGTCCTGTCCTTCGATACGTGCAAGAAGCGTCTCCACGGCAAGCCGGGCCACCAGATCAAGGTGCAGATCGACCGCGGTCAGTTGCGGCTGGGCAAGCTGGGCCCGCATGCCGTCATATCGTGTGGCAAGCCGCACATTGTCGGGCACGCGCAATCCCAGGTGCGACAATGCCGTCATCGTTCCGGTGGCGAGCGCGTCGACCGTCACCAGCAGCCCGTCAAGCCGGGGATGCCGTTGCAACAGCTTGGCGGCTTCGCGTTCGGCCAGTTCCTCGCCGCCATTCTCATCAAGGCTCAGGGCAATCGCCGGCATGGCATGGGCGGCAGAAAACTCTGCATAGACCGTCTCGGTCTCTTCGTAGGATGTGCGTCTCTGCCGGCCGGTGATCAGGCCGATGCGCCGGCTGCCGGCATCGAAAAGATGCCCCAGCAGAAGACGCGCGGTCTGCGCCGAATGCAGGTCGATCGCCGGAATGTCGGGGCGCGCGGGCACCTTGCCGATCGACACGATGGGCGTGTGCCGCCCTTCGAAATAGCGGATCAACGGTTCGTCGCGGGCCGGTTCGACGACGATCACGCCGTCGAAACCCAGATTGTCGAGATTGCGGCCCGGTGATGTCGGGACCAGGCACAATGCCATGTCGCGGGTCAGCGCCGTCATCGCCGCCGACGCGGCGATTTCCATGAGAAAGCCCAGTCGCGAGGGTCCGGCCGCTACCGCGAACGGCATCGACGAGGCCAGCCCGATCGTTCCCGTGCGCCCGCTGCGCAGACGTTGCGCAGCCTGATTGGGGCGATATCCCATCTTGTCGGCCAGCGCGACGATCCGTTCGCGCGTTTCCGGATCGACCTTCCGCCGGCCGCTGAAGGCGTGCGAGATGGTCGTCGGAGATACTCCTGCGGCCTTGGCCAGATCGATGATCGTCGGTTTTCGCACGCCTTCCCCTTGCCTGATCCAGGTGCAGTAGATGCCTTGTCCCGGCGAAAAGGCAACCTTTGTCCGGGCCAACGCGACAAAACGTTTTGCGCGAATCGTCAATCGTGGTAGCACGGTAATACGCAAAACGTTTTGCTACAGAAGAAAATGCGTCTGAACAGCAACAGGGAACGCTCGAAATGTCATTCACCGGAACTCCGCCAGGGGAACAAGACCCCGCCGATCAGATGCTGCCGCCGCGCAGCCTGATCCTGTTCGGCCTGCAGCATGTGCTGGTCATGGCCGCGTCGCCGATCACCGCCGTCTTTCTGGTCGCCCAGACTTTGGGCTTCGACACTGCGCTGACGGTCAGCGTCATCAGCGCGACGTTTCTGGTCTGCGGACTCGGTTCGATATTGCAAAGTTTCGGACCGCAGGGATTTGGCGCGCGACTGCCCTTCATCATGGTGCCGGGTGGCGCGCCAATCGCGATCTTCCTGGCCATCGCGGTGCAGGCCGATGTGCAAACCGCCGTGGGCGCGGTGCTGCTGACCGCGATCTTCTATTTCGCGGCCTTGCCGGTCTTTCGGCGGTTGTTGCGGTATTTCCCGCCCATTGTCGTGGGAACGATGCTGCTGCTGGTTTCGGTCAACCTGGTGCGCATCTACGGAGGCACCATTACCGGAAGACCGGGAAGCGAGAACTTCGCCGATCCGCTGAATGTCGGACTGGCGCTGGCGACGATCGCGATGACGGTGCTGTTCGCCTGGGGCTTCACCGGCACGCTGCGGCGCATCTCGGTCATGCTGGGGCTTGTCGCGGGAACGGCGCTGGCAGCGATCTTCGGCCAGATCGACCTGTCGGGCGTCGGCAACGGGCCGCTGATCGCGGTTCCACAGCTGTTCCCGTTCGGAATGCCTAAATTCGACCTCATCGCCGCGCTGCCACTGATCGTGTTCTCGATCATCTCGATGGCCGAGGCCACCGGCCAGACCATCGCCACGGCCGAGATCGTGGGCCGGCGCGAAGATGCACGCGCGATCGTGCCGCGCACCATCCGCGGCGATGCGGTCATGTCGCTGGTCGGCGGACTGTTCGGCACGTCGCTGATCATTACCTCGGGCGAGAATGTCGGCATCGTTCGTGCAACCAACGTCAAGTCACGCTATGTCACAGCGACAGCGGGCGTGATCCTGATCCTGATCGCGCTGCTTGCACCCGTGTCGCGCCTGGCCTCGGCATTGCCCGGCCCGGTGATCGGCGGAACCGCCGTCGTCGTCTTCGCGATCATCGGCGTCATCGGCATCGACCTTCTGCGCCGCACCGATCTTCGTGAACACGGCGCGATGGTCACGCTGGCCTCGGGGCTGGCGATGGGGATGCTGCCGATTCTCGTGCCCGGTATCTACAGCCAGTTTCCGCAATGGTCGCAGATGATCATCGGCAACGGACTTGCTGCCGGCACCATCACCGCTGCCGTCGTGAATGCCATGTTCCACCACGTCCGTCCTGTTGCCGAGCCAAGCCTGCAGGAGAGCAATTGATGAGGGATCTTCCCGAAACCCTGTTCGAGCGGACCGAGATACTGCTTGTTCCAGGCCGGATGCTGCTTGAGGACGGTCCTGCCAGCGGAATGGCGGCGCTGATCCGCGGCGGACGATTTGCGGAGATCGCGCCGGCGGCGGACCTGACCGCCCGCCATCCCGGCCTGACGCCCGTCGATCTGCCGGATCATCTGATGATGCCCGGCTTCATCGACACTCATACGCATCTGACCCAGTCGCTTGGCAAGTCCCTGGTCTTCGGCGAGCCGTCAGAAATCTTTCGCCGGATTTGGGTTCCGCTGGAGGGCAGTCTGGATCAGCGCATGGTCTACCTGTCCTCGAAGCTTGCCGCGCTGGAATGCCTGCGCGGCGGCTTCACCTGCGCGGTCGATGCGGGCACGCGATCTGCCGGGCATCTGGAAGCGGTGAAGACGGCCGTGCAAGAGACGGGGATCCGCTCGGTCATCGGGCTGATCTGCAACGATCTGGGCGGTGCGGCCGATGTGCCGCCGCCGGACCGGATCATCGCGCGCGCCGAAGCGCATCTGCATGCCGGTGAAGGCGATCCGCTGCTGCATCCCTCGCTGGCCATATCCATTCCCGAAGTCGGCAGCGACGGCATGCTGGCGCGGATGTCGCACATGGCGGCAGAGGCCGGGGCGATCTTCCAGACCCATGTGAACGAACATCTGGTGGCGGTCGAACGGTCACTGGTCGCCAATGGCCGCCGCCCGCTGGAACATCTGGCCCATATCGGCGCGCTGGGGCCGCATGTCCTGATCGCGCATGCGACGCTTGTGACGCCGGGCGAACTGAACATCCTGCGCGATACCGGCACGGCGGTCGCGTATAACCCGGTGGCCTCGATCTGGAAGGGCAATGCCATCGCCCCGGCGCTGCAGATGGCCGCGCTGGGCATCCGTTTCGGACTGGGCACCGACGGCACCCGCGCGGACGGGTTCCGCCTGATGGACGCAGGCGAATCGCTGCAACGTGCAGGCTATGGCCTTGCCTCGGGCGACAGTTCTTGCGGTGGCGGCTGGCTGTGGCTGGCGGCAGCGACGGGCATGGCCGCAGATGCGGCCGGACTTGGCGCCGTCACCGGCCGCATCGCGCCCGGCCTGGCCGCAGATTTCCTGCTGGTCGATCTGGACCGTCCGGAATTCACCCCCTCGCACGATCTGACATGGGAACTGGTCCGCTATGGCAACCGGGACCAGATCGACGCGGTTTTCACCCAAGGCCGGCTGCGGCTGTGGCAGGGCTGGCCGGTTGACTGGGACGCCCGTGCCTTGCTGACCGAGATCCGCGAAACCACGGCCGGCGCCATCGCTGCCGCACCGATCACCCGTATCCATCCTCCCGCCGATTACCGCTGCGCAAAGGCCCCCGCGTGACCCTGTTCCTGATCCTCTCTGCCGCGGTTTTCGTGGCCGCCTTCATCCAGGGCGCGATCGGAATCGGTTTCGCGCTGATCGTCGCCCCGGTCTTCGGCATCCTGGCACCTGAATACCTGCCGGTAACGCTGTTGATCCTGATGCTGCCGCTGAATTTCCACATCGCCTGGCGCGAGCGCGGCGATATCGATCGGCTGGGCACCGGCTGGATCACGCTGGGGCGGTTCTTCGGCACCTTCGCGGGCCTGTGGATGCTGGCCGCGCTGAGCGGTCGTCACCTGGGCCTGGCGGTCGGCTGGTTCACGGTGATCGCCGCCGCCGTGGCTTTGCTGGCGCCTCGATTCGACCCGAACCGGCCGGCGGCACTGGGGGTGGGGCTGTTTACCGGCGTCACCGAAACGGCGACCGGCATTGGCGGCCCGCCGCTTGCGTTGCTGTATCAGCACGCGCCGGGGCCGGTGCTGCGTTCGACCGTCGCCACCTGCTTCTTCGTGGGCGAGGTGATCTCGCTGGCGATCCTTGCCATCATGGGCATGTTCCAGATGTCGCAGGCCAGTGCCGCGCTGATCCTGATGCCGGCGATCATGGCGGGCAGCGCCCTGTCGCGCCGGACGCACGCGCATATAGGCGGTGGCAGCCTGCGCTATGCGGTCCTGATCTTCGCGGTTGTCAGCGGCGCCTTCCTGATCCTGAGGTCGTGACCGGCGCGCGGCGTGTCATGCAGGGTCGGCGCACGACCCTTCTTCCTGCCGCGCAACCGCGCCGATCACTTCGCGCGAGCCCGCTCACCGACAGGTTGTGAAAATGCCGCGCAGGCGTTACCATCCTCTTGTGATTGCCGTGCGGATATTTGGCCTGCCTCTATCCGGACAGCCAAATGTGGCCGCGAAGCAAAGCTTCGCCAGTTGAAAGTCCGACAATGCCATATGTGACACAGATCCCCTCTTCATTGATCACGGTGGGCGTGGATGGGTCGATTGCCTTCGTCCCCGGTACATCGCTGCTGAACGCCTTCGAGTCCTCGCAGGAATTCGAGAGGTATGATGTCGAGGCGACAAACGGCACGACGCTGCAGAACGGCGACGAGATTGCAACCGTCACCTCCGACGGCACGACGCTGGCTTCTGGAACCTATCTTGGTTCTGCCGAAATCAACAACGCCCTCGTCACCGTCGGCATTCCCGCGCTGGCGAATGTCTCGTTGCAGGTGAACCCCATTGCCGGGGACATCTTCGAGGGCGATGACGGGGAATACTATTTCCTCTCCGATGAGCCTGTGGACGATGCCCATATCGCCGTGACCGCCTCGATCACGGTGGCGGGCACGCCGGTCGAGGTCACGGCCCCCATTTCGGAGATCACCGACCAACTGGCCGACGCCGTCGCCGCGGTGCCGCTTGCGGGACCAGCGGCTGCCGCCACGATCAGGGGAACCGGCAACCTGTTGCAGAGCACGGCGAACACCGCCATCGTCACCCTCGATTACGACGCTTCCGGCGAACTTGTCCTGAGCGATGACGAGGTGGTGCCGTGTTTCCTGCGTGGCACGATGATCGAGACGGCGGATGGTCCGGTTGCGGTGGAATCGCTGAAGGTGGGCGATCTGGTCCGGACCATGGATCACGGTCTGCAGCCGCTGCGCTGGATCGGCTGCGCCCGTCTGGACGCCTCTGCGCTGCAGCGCAAACCCAAGCTGCGCCCTATAAGGGTTCGCGCCGGGGCGCTTGGACAAGGGATGCCGGAATCGGACCTCTTCCTGTCGCCCCAGCACCGGGTTCTGGTCCGGTCCCAGATCGCTCAGCGGATGTTCTGTGCCGATGAGGTGCTGGTCGCCGCCACGCATCTGACGGAAATCGACGGGATCGACGTCGTGGAAGACGACACCGATGTGGTGTATTATCACATGCTGTTCGAACGGCATGAGGTGGTGTTTTCCAACGGCGCGGCCACCGAGGCGATGTATACCGGTGACCAGGCGATGAAAGCCGTCGGAGAGATCGCGCGTGCCGAGATCTTCGCCCTGTTTCCCCAACTGCAGGATCGCCGCGAAAGCGCCGCAAGCGCAAAGCCGATCGCGTCCGGCAGGAAAGCGCGAAACATGGTGGCGCGCCATGTCAGGAACGGACGCGAACTGGTCGCCGAGCCCGGGGCATGATCTGAACGCAAGCTGTCGGCGCCGGACGATGCCGGCGATTCCGGGCAGTGTCCGGCGGCTGCACGATGCGATCTTCCCCGACATCGCCGATGTCGCGCCCCATACCGACCTTTCCTCGTTCGTCGCGCCGTGCTTCTATCCGGGACATGTTTCGCGTTCTGGTTCTGATCCTCGCCTTTCCCGCCGCCGCGACCGAGTTTCCGGCGGCGGTCGGCGATGATGCCTATCGGCCGACCGATCCGGATCGGGTGGCGTTGGGGCGGCTGCTGTTCTGGGATCCGATCCTGTCGGGCAACCGCAACATCAGTTGCGCCACCTGCCACAATCCGCGCTTTGGCACCGGCGACGGGCTGTCGCTGGGCATGGGCGAGGGCGGGATGGGGCTTGGACCGGACAGGATCGCCGATCCGCAAAACCCGCCCGAGCAGCGGGTGCCGCGCAACGCGCCCGGACTCTGGAATCTGGGCGCGACCGAATTCATTCGCCTTTTCGACGACGGCCGGATCGAAAGCCTGCCCGATGGCAGCCTGCGCACGCCGATGGGTCCGGAGATGGTGCGCGGCTTCGACACGCTTTTGTCGGCACAGACGATGTTTCCCGTGCTGTCGGCCGACGAGATGGCCGGGCATTATTCCGAGAACGAGGTCAGCCGGGCAGTCCGAAAGGGTCTGATCACCGGCGAGGACGGCGCCTGGGATCTGATCGCGGCCCGTGTCCGTGCCATCCCCGAATACGCCGCGATGTTCGAGGACGCATTTCCCGGCGACGACAAGCTGGACTTTACCGACATCTCGGACGCCATCGCCCAGTTTGTCGAGGCGGAGTGGCGGTCGGACACGGCGCCCTTCGACGCCTGGTTGCGCGGCACCGGCGATCTGCCTGACGCTGCCTTGCAGGGGGCGCAACTGTTCTACGGATCCACCGGCTGCGCGACCTGTCATTCCGGTCCCTTCCAGACCGATCACGGGTTTCACGCGACGGGCCAGCCGCAACTGGGGCCCGGCAAGCGCGCGCGGTTCGAACGCCATGCCCGCGACGACGGCCGCTTTCGCGTCACCGGACGGGAAGCGGATCGTTTCGCGTTCCGCACGCCGTCGCTGCGCAACGTGACCGAGACCGGGCCCTGGGGCCATGCCGGCGCCTATTCGGATCTGCGCCGGTTCGTCCGCGATCACGCCGCCCCGCGTCAGGCGCTGCGAACCTATGCCCGCGACGCGACGCTGCCGGATATGGGCGTCCCGCAGCAGGACGACTGGCGCGTGATGGACGATCCGGCCGAGGTCGCGGCGATTTCGGCGGCGATCGAAGGCCGCGACATGGTGCTGAATGACCGGGATCTTGATGCCTTGATGGCGTTTCTGGCGACGCTGCGGGACGATGCGGCGCTGAAGGGTCGGCTGGGTCCGCCCGCGACGGTGCCGTCCGGTCTGCCGGTGGATCGCTGACCACGGCGGGACGCCATCATCACCGCGGCGCGCGCGGCCGTTATCATCGCCGGATCAGGACCGGTCCGGGCCCGGTTCGTGTCCATTCGCCGATGCTGCCATCCGGCCAGGTCACGCGAATCTCGGCACTGGTGGCGTCACCGATTCCGAAATGCAGGGGCGACACCGCGCCCCCGGCATGGCCGCCGCCGATTGTCAGTTCCTGAATCTGCGTTCCGGCCTTTGTGCGCAGCTCGACCCAGGCGCCGACGGCATCGCGATTGCCGCCGGGCTGCGACAGCGATACCGAGACCGCGCGACCCGCCGTGGACAGATTGCGCCAGACCTCCAGCGGCGCGCGGCGGTTGACCACGGCCAGATCCAGCCGGCCGTCGCCGTCCAGGTCGACCAGCGCCGCGCCGCGCCCGCGCCGCATCGAGGCGACCCCGGCCGACGCGGCGACTTCGCGGAAACGTCCCGCCTCGTTCAGCAGCAGGTTGTTGGGATCATCCATCGCCATGTCCGGCATCTGATCGACATTGCCCTTGGCGATGAACAGATCCGCATCGCCGTCATTGTCCACGTCGCCCCAAGCGGCGTGCCAGCCGGTCGAGGGGCGTCCGTCATCACCGACATGGGGCCGTTGCGCGAAGCTGCCGATCTCGTAAGGTGCCATTTCCAGCCCGGTCGGGGTCGACAGCATGGTCAACTGATCGCCCATCGAGGTCAGTACCAGGTCGGGCAGCCCGTCGCCGGTGATGTCGCGCGAGGCGATGCCCATTCCCCAGATCGACGGGCCCTCGAACCCGTCTTCGGGCCCGAGGAACCGGTTCTCGGTAGGGGACCACATCTGTTCGGCGCCGTCGCGAACGTAATATTGCCGGTCGTTCGACAGCCGCAAAGTGGCGCGGCCGTCGCGGTTCTCGTCCGAGAACAGGATCGACAGCGCGCAAAAGCCGGGCGTCAGGATGGTTTCGGCATAACCCTCTGCCTCGGGCCGCAGCAGCAGATTGTCGTCGCAGGCCTGAAACGGCCCGTCGGGATCCTGGCGGTCCACATAATTTCCGAAGGCCAGTGTCGGCCGCGTCCTTCCCGCTTCCCAGATCGCCGAGAATGCGGTGGTCCAGGCATCGCCCGGCGTCACGCCGAAATCGTAAACGGCAAAGCCGCACGCGCCGTCGCCCTTCAACGTCAGGTTCGGGCCGACCCGCAGGACGACCAGATCCATCGCCCCGTCGCCGTCCAGATCAAGCGCATAGACGCCGCTGGCGCCGGTGATGACCGGAAATTCGCCCCGTTCGAAGACCATGCCGCCGCGGTTGCGCAGCAGCGTCATGGGTGACGTGCCCCCCGCCGCCAGCAATTCCGGCAGCGAATCGCCGTCGCAGTCGAAGGCGGCCAGACCGCCGCCGACGAAATGTTCCCAGCCGCCGGTATAGACATGGTCGGGCACCTTGACCGCCTGGAAGATCGGATCGGCGGCGGCAACGGGCGCGGCCAGCAGCACAAGCAGCAGCCAGCGGATCATGACATCAGCCTGGGCGTCAGGTCCGACAGCGCCAGCGCCGCCGCGCCGCGCGCCCAGACCAGGTCGTCCCAGGCATGGACCTCGATCGGGGGCGGCGGGTTCAGCGTCAGGCTGGCCACCTCGGCCAGCATTTCCTCGGCATAGAGGAAATCATAGCGCATCCGGCTGCCCGACAGGATGATGCGGCGCGGATCGAAAAGATTGGCGACATTGGCCAGGCCAAGCGCCAGATAACGGCCGGCCCGGTCAAAGATCGCCCGCGCCGCCTCGTTGCCGTCCTTGGCCTGCCGGAACAGCGATTCCAGGATCTCGCCGCGCCGGGGCAGTTCGCCGTTCAGGGCGATCGGCGCCTCGCGGACCAGCGCGAAATCGGCGACATAGGCTTCCAGGCAGCCGCGCTGACCGCAGCGGCACAGCGCACCATCAAGCTGCACCTTGGTATGGCCCAGTTCCATGCCCAGGCCATGCGCGCCGCGATAGGGTGCGTGATCGACGACCAGCCCCAGCCCGACCCCGTATTCGATGGTCACGACCGCGAAATCCGACAGCGACCGTCCCTTGCCGAACCACAATTCGGCCATGGTCAGCAGGTTCGCGTCGTTGTCCACCGAGGCGGGAAGGCTCAGACGAGCCGAGACCAGCGCCGCCAGATCCACGTCGCGTTCATCGACGATCGGCGACCAGCGCAGCCGGCCGCTGGCGTGATCGACCATGCCGGGCATTCCCAGCCCCGCGCCCAGAACCGGCGGCATCTGCGGTCCGGCCGCGCAGAGCAGGCGCGAATAGAGGCAATCCACCTCGTCCAGCATGCTGGCGACCGAACGGGATTCCGCGGCGCGGGGCAGGGTGGCCCCGGCAACTGGCTGTCCCGCCAGATCGACGAGCACGGCCGAATAATCGTGATCGCTGACCTTGAGTCCGGCGACCAGGCCGCGCTGCGCATTCACCGCCAGCGTCACCGGCGGCCGCCCGCGCCCGGCATGGCGCGCGGCGTTTTCCGGCTCGCGCAGAAGGTCGGCGGCAAGAAGATCCGAAACCAGCGGCGTGACCGAACCCGGGGAAACCCGCAAGGCCTTGGCAAGCGCGGCCCGGCTGATTCGGCCCGCGGACCGGATCTGTTCGTAGATCTGCTGCTTGAGCGACAGCACCCCGGCCTGCCGCGCCCCCCGAAGGGGACCGCAACCCGGTGTGTCTGCCTCCGCAAGCCTGGTCCTGGCAGGCCGGGTGACATCCAGAACTTTTGTTCGATCCCGCAATTAATAACTCCCACCCCCCGGAAGGCAGGCAGCCTTCCAGCACGTCCTTCGTCGGACGACGCAGGCCGAGTGAACGATTCTTGCCTCCCTGCGTCAAATTAATTTTGACAATCGAACATAAACTTGGTTCCCTGCGGGCATCGGGTCCGGGGCGATGCTGCGGGCTCTACGCCAACGGGAGGATAGCATGAAAAAAATTCTGACGGCGGCCGCGGCCGCCACGCTGACATTCGCCAGCGCCGCGCTGGCGCAGGATGCGCCGGTCGTCGGCGTAAGCTGGTCGAACTTTCAGGAAGAACGCTGGAAGACGGACGAGGCGGCGATCAAGCAGGCGCTGGAAGCCGCCGGCGCCAGCTACATTTCGACGGATGCGCAATCCTCGTCCTCCAAGCAGCTTTCGGACGTCGAATCGCTGATCTCGCAGGGCGCAGATGCGCTGATCATCCTGGCGCAGGACAGCGAGGCCATCGGGCCCGCCGTGACCGCCGCCAAGAACGAGGGGATCCCGGTCGTGGGATATGATCGCCTGATCGAGGATCCCTATGCCTTCTATCTGACCTTTGACAATGTCGAGGTCGGCCGGATGCAGGCCCAGGCCGTCTTTGACGCGCAGCCCACGGGCAATTACGTGATGATCAAGGGCTCGCCCACCGATCCGAACGCCGACTTCCTGCGCGGCGGCCAGCAGGAAGTGCTGCAAAAGGCCATCGACGCGGGCGACATCACGATCGTGGGCGAAGCCTATACCGACGGCTGGCTGCCCGCCAATGCGCAACGGAACATGGAACAGATCCTGACCGCGCAGAACAACGAGGTCGATGCCGTCGTCGCCTCCAACGACGGCACGGCCGGCGGCGTGATCGCGGCGCTGACGGCGCAGGGTCTTGACGGTGTGGTCCCGGTGTCGGGTCAGGATGGCGACCACGCCGCGCTGAACCGCATCGCCAAGGGCACGCAGACTGTCGATGTCTGGAAGGATTCGCGCGAGCTTGGCAAGAATGCCGCCGAAATCGCCGTGGCCATGGCGCAGGGCACCGAGATGTCCGCCATCGAAGGCGCCGAGGAATGGACCTCGCCCGGCGGATCCAAGCTTTGGGCCAAGTTCCTCAAGCCGATCCCGATCACCAAGGACAACCTCAACGTTGTGGTGGACGCAGGCTGGATCACCAAGGAGGCATTGTGCCAGGGCGTTTCGAACGGTCCGGCACCCTGCAACTGATCTGAAACCGGTCCGCCCTGACGACACGGGGCGGACCATTCTTCTGGCGAGGGCGTGCCTGCCGCTCGCCCGGTTCCCATTTCCGGAGGTCTGATGGCAGATTCGGCCACGTCCCAATCCGCGCCGCCCGCCCGCAAGGGGTTCGCGGCGCTGGAACTCGATACCCGCCTGCTGGGCATGATCGGCGCCTTCATCCTGATCGCGCTGGCGTTTCACCTGGCCTCGGGCGGCCGGTTCATCACGCCCCGGAACCTGTTCAACCTGACGATCCAGACGGCATCCGTCGCCATCATGGCGACCGGAATGGTCTTCATCATCGTGGACCGCCATATCGACCTGTCGGTCGGTTCGATCCTCGCGACCGCCTCGGCGGTGATGGCAGTGACGCAGACAGAGGTGATGCCGAACTGGCTGGGGCTGGGGTTGAACCATCCGGCGACGGCCTGGGTTGCCATCGCGGTGGGCATCATCACCGGCGGCGCGATCGGTGCATTCCAGGGCTGGCTTGTCGGCTATCTGACGATCCCCGCCTTCATCGTCACCCTGGGCGGCCTGCTGGTCTGGCGCAACGTGGCCTGGTACATCACCAGCGGTCAGACCATCGGCCCACTGGACAGCACATTCCAGCTTTTCGGTGGCATCAACGGCACGCTGGGCCAGACCGGAAGCTGGATCCTGGCCATCGCCGCCTCGGTCGCGGCGGTCTGGGCGCTGTGGTCGGCGCGCCGCAACAAGATCACGCATGAATTCCACGTCAAACCGCTTTGGGCCGAAGCGGCGGTGGGCGCGATCATCGTCGTGGCGATCATGGGATTCGTCGCGATCATGAACGCCTACACCATCCCCAGCCGATTGCTGGAGCGCCGGTTCGAGGCGCGCGGCGAGGTCATGCCCGAAGGACTGACCCAGGGCTACGGCGTGCCGATCTCGGTGGTGTTGCTGATCGCGGTCGCGATCGTGATGACCATCATCGCCCGGCGCACGCGGTTCGGGCGCTATATCTTCGCCACCGGCGGCAACCCCGACGCCGCGGAACTGTCGGGCATCAACACGCGCCTGCTGACGGTCAAGATCTTCACGCTGCTTGGCGTTCTCTGCGCCATTTCGGCGGTCGTGGCATCCTCGCGCCTGACCTATCACTCCAATGATATCGGGGTTCTGGACGAATTGCGGGTAATCGCCGCCGCCGTCATCGGCGGCACCGCGCTGAAGGGCGGCGTCGGCACGATCTACGGCGCGATCATCGGCGCGCTGATCATGCAATCGCTGCAATCGGGGATGGCCATGGTCGGCGTGGACGCGCCGTTGCAGAACATCGTCGTCGGCGCCGTGCTGGTCGCGGCCGTGCTGATCGACATCTGGTATCGCCGGCGCATAGGGAGTCAGGATTGATGGCAGATCATCGCGGAACGCCGCTTGTCGAACTGAAGGACATCAGCATCGCCTTCGGCGGCATTCGGGCCGTCGATCATGTGTCGATGGATCTCTATCCCGGCGAGGTGGTGGGCCTGCTGGGCCATAACGGCGCGGGCAAATCGACCCTGATCAAGATCCTCGCGGGGGCCTATCAGCGCGATTCGGGCGAGATCCTGATCGACGGCAAGCCCGCGGACATCCGCAGCCCCGCCGATGCGCGGCGCTACAACATCGAGACGATCTACCAGACGCTGGCGCTGGCCGACAATCTGGACGCACCCGCGAACCTGTTCCTGGGCCGCGAACTGACCACCAGCCTGGGTTTCGTGGACGATGCGAGGATGGAATCGGAGACGCGCAAGATCATGGCGCGCCTGAACCCCAATTTCCGCAAGATCAACGTCCCGGTCAGCGCCCTGTCCGGCGGTCAGCGGCAATCCGTCGCCATCGCCCGCGCGGTCTATTTCAATGCCCGGATCCTGATCATGGACGAACCGACCGCCGCGCTTGGCGTGCACGAGACCAAGATGGTCGCCGACCTGATCCAGGAATTGAAGGCGCAGGGGCTGGGCATCTTCCTGATCAGTCACGATACCCGCGAGATGATGGAACTGTGCGACCGCGTCTCGGTGATGAAGAACGGGCAACTGGTCGGCAGCGAGCGGGTCGAGGACGTGACCGAGGATGACATCCTGTCGATGATCATCCTGGGAAAGAACCCAAGGGCGGCGGCCTGATGTTCGTGGGCCTCGACCTGGGCACATCGTCGCTGAAGGCGATCCTGATCGACTCGGAACAGCGGCTTCTGGCCGAACATTCGGTCCCGCTGTCGGTCCAGCGGCCCCTTGACGGCTGGTCCGAACAGGCGCCCGAAAGCTGGTGCGCGGCGGCGCGCGACGCGCTGCGCACGCTGGCCGGCAAGCACGACCTGTCCGGGCTGGAGGGGATCGGTCTGGCCGGCCACATGCACGGGGCGACGCTGGTCGGGGCCGATGGCCGCGCGCTGCGGCCCTGCCTCTTGTGGAACGACACCCGGGCCCATGCCGAGGCCGCCGAGATGGATGGCGATCCACGGTTCCGCGCGATCACCGGAAACATCGTCTTTCCGGGGTTCACCGCACCCAAGACGGAATGGGTGCGCCGCAACGAGCCCGAGATTTTCGACAGGATCGCCAAGGTTCTGCTGCCCAAGGATTATCTGCGTCTCTACCTGACCGGGGATCATGTCTCGGACATGTCCGACGCCTCGGGCACGGCCTGGTTCGACGTCGGCGCGCGGGACTGGTCGGACGATCTTCTGTCCCGTTGCCATCTGACGCGCGACCACATGCCCGCGCTGGTCGAGGGATCGGCCGTCGGCGGCACCCTGCGCGCCGATCTGGCACGCGAACTGGGCCTGCCGCGCGTGCCCGTGGCGGGTGGCGCCGGCGACAATTGCGCGGCTGCCATCGGCGCCGGCGTCGTCGCCGATGGCAGCGCCTTCATCAGCCTGGGAACCTCTGGCGTCCTGTTCGCCGCCACCGATGGCTACCGCCCCGACCCCGCCACGGCCGTGCACAGCTTCTGTCACGCGGTTCCCCGGACCTGGCACCAGATGGGCGTGATCCTGGCGGCGACGGATGCGCTGGAATGGCTGTCGCGGCTGACGGGCCAGTCGGCGGCGCAGCTGACCTCGGACCTGTCGCCGCTGCGCGCACCCGGCCGAACGCTGTTCCTGCCCTATCTGGGCGGAGAACGGACGCCCCATAACGACGCGCGCATCCGGGGCCAGTTCCTGCATCTGGACCACGCCACCGATGCCCGCGCGGCCGCCCGCGCGGTGATCGAGGGCGTGTCCTTCGCCTTCGCCGATTGCCGTGACCGGCTGGCGGCGACCGGCACCCGGATCGAGGGCGCGCTGGCGCTTGGCGGGGGCGCGCGATCGGATTACTGGCTGGCGGTGCTGGCGACGACGCTGGGTATCCCTCTGCATGTACCCCGGTCGGGCGAATTCGGCGCGGCCCTTGGCGCGGCGCGCCTGGCACAGATGGCGGCCACGGGCGCCGGCGCCGAAATCGCGACGCCGCCCGACATCGCGCGGACGATCGAGCCGCAAGACAATCTGTCCGAGGCCTTCTCGCAGGCCCATGCGCGCTATCAGACCGCCTATACGATTCTGAAGGATCTCTGACATGACAGACTTTTTCGGCGATATCGCGCCGGTCCGCTTCGATCCGAACGCTTCGGACGATCTCAGCTATCGTCACTACGATCCGGACGAGATGGTGATGGGCAAGCGGATGGAGGATCACCTGCGGTTCTCCGTCGCCTGGTGGCACAGCTTCGCCTGGCCCGGAGGCGATCCTTTCGGCGGCCAGACCTTCGAGCGGCCTTGGTTCGGCGACACGATGGCGCTTGCCCGGATGAAGGCCGACGTGGCGTTCGAGATGTTCGCCCTTCTGGGGCAGCCATTCTTCTGTTTCCACGACGTCGACATCCGCCCCGAGGCGGACAGCTTTGCCGAGAACACCAGGCGGCTGGAAGAAATCACCGACTATATCGGTCAGAAGATGGCCGCCGGGGGGCCGCAGCTTCTGTGGGGGACGGCAAATCTCTTTTCGAACCGCCGCTACATGGCGGGGGCGGCGACAAATCCCGACCCGGATGTCTTTGCCTTCGCCGCCGCGACGGTGAAGACCTGCATCGACGCCACCCACAAGCTGGGCGGGCAGAATTATGTGCTGTGGGGCGGGCGCGAGGGCTATGAGACGCTGTTGAACACCGATCTCAAGCGCGAACGCCAGCAGGCGGGGCGGTTCCTGTCGATGGCGGTCGATTACGCCCGCAAGATCGGCTTCGAGGGCGCCATCCTGATCGAACCGAAGCCCCAGGAACCGACCAAGCATCAATACGATTACGACGTTGCCACGGTTTACGGCTTCCTGAAGGATTTCGGCCTGGAGAAGGAGGTCAGGGTCAATATCGAGCAGGGCCACGCCATCCTTGCCGGGCACAGTTTCGAACACGAACTGGCCCTGGCCGCGGCGCTTGGCATCTTCGGATCGATCGACATGAACCGCAACGATTATCAATCGGGCTGGGACACCGATCAATTCCCCAACAACGTTCCCGAAACCGCGCTTGCCTATTACGAGGTTCTCAAGGCCGGCGGATTTACCACCGGGGGAACGAACTTCGATTCCAAGCTGCGTCGCCAATCGCTGGATCCGGTGGATCTGCTGGCCGCGCATGTCGGCGCGATGGATGTCTGCGCCCGCGGGCTGAAGGCAGCCGCCAGGATGCTGGAAGACGGCGCGCTGGAAACGGCGCGAAGGGCCCGCTATGCGGCATGGGACCAGCAGCGCGCACTGCTTGATTCCGACCTGGCCAGCATCGCAGATCGTGTCATGGCCGAGGGAACGAACCCGGCGCCAGTCTCGGGCCGGCAGGAGCGGCTGGAAAACATCGTCAACCGCTACGTCTGACCGATTGCGCTTGCGCCGGGAACCCGGCGGGGGCCGGGCTTTTCGGCCGGCCACGGCGCAGGTGTTTGATGCGGCCCCTTCGCGGCAGCCGGGACCGTAGGGCAAACCCCCTGAAGGATGACGGACCCGGTGTAGTGCGCCACGAAAATTTGCACAGTTTGACAGAAAGATTTGCAGCAGATCAGTTTCATAAAACGGCGCCTTAACGAGCCGTTTTATGGCAGGCGCAAATGAGGCGACTTTCCCAACATGACGGCGAGCCGGCACTCGCATCTGGGTGTGCCGGTCACCGTCAGGTTTCGGAGCCTCACGCCACGGTCAGCCGCAGGACATTCCCGCCCATGATGCTGACCCCGGCGGGCAGGGTTGCGCCGTTGTCGGTGATGCTGTCCGCCACGATCAGGTCGTAGCTGCCGGGGGCAAGGCCCTGGCTGTCCACCGTGAC
>NZ_JBSXNM010000014.1:0-23377 GCF_056857655.1 Paracoccus sp. L-17 | reverse complement strand
GGTTCCGCCGCCAATTCGTCGAGGGTGATCTCGCCCTTGTCGGCGACGCGCGCCTCGATCCGGCCAGTCACGCCCGCCAGCTTGCCGTACCCGCCGCCGTTGCCTTGCGGCCGCGGCGCCAGCGATCCGGTTTCGCGCCGCGGCTTGATCAGATCGTTCACGAACTTCGGCGACACCCGGAAGTGCCGCGCCGCCTCGCGGTGCCCGTGACCCTCATCGACGAACGCAACCACGCGCACGCGCAGCTCTATAGGATGTGGCTTTTCCCAAATGCGACCCCCATATCTGCCTGGAAGGCAGGGAATCACATTACAGCCAATCTGGAAATCCTGAATCGGACAGGCTGCGACACGCTCTAGAGGGCGGCCGCGCGGGCGAAGGCCGGGCGATGGCGCATCCGGTCGAGAAAGGCGGTCAGGCGCGGCTCGACCACCGGAAAACGCGCGGACAGCGCCCATGTCAGGCAATGGGCGAGGATGAAGTCGGGGACGGTCATCTTTTCGCCCATCGCGAAATCGGCCTCGCCGATGCGGTGGATCAGCGTTTTCTGACTGCGTTCGAATTCCCACCGCAATGTGTTTCTGATCGCGCCCAACCGCATTTCCTCCGGCAGGACGAAGCTGTGGCGCGCCGCCAGCCACAGCGCCGCGTCGAATTCGTCCAGCAGGAACTGGGTCAGGCTATCCTGACGCGCGCGGTCCAGCGTGCCGGCCGGATGGGTGAAGCGGCCGTGCCGGTCGGCCAGATAGGTTAGGATGGCGGTGGAATCGGTGATCGGCGTGCCATCATCGATCAGGACCGGCACCTTTCCCGCCGGATTGAATTCGACCACGCCCTCGCCATGCGGGTTGGCCGGCACGTGACGATAGGCCTGGCCCAGTTCCTCCAGCATCCACAGGACGCGGAAACTGCGGCTTTTCGCGGTGCCGATGATGGTGTACATGCGCGGGCTAGTCCTTCCATTCCAGCACGATCTGGGTCTGTGTGACGATGGCGGCCAGCTTGCCGTCGCCGCGCAGAATGCGGGTGTGCCAGATTTGCGTCGTGCGGCCGCGATGCAGCGGCTCGCAGATGGCGCGGGCCACATCGCCGATCCGGATCGGGCGCAGGAAATTGGTCTTGCTCTCCAGCGTGGTCGTGCTTTTGCCGCTGGGCAGGTTCAGGATCGTCGCGGTGCCGCCGGCATTGTCGGCCAGCCCCATGATCGCGCCGCCATGCAGGACGCCGTTGCGATTGGCGAGGCTTTGCGTAACCTCCATCTCCATCTCGATCCGGTCCTTCGATGCGGATACGACCCGCGCACCCAGATGCATGGCGAAATCGGATTGCAGTTTGGCCAGATCGCGCAGGCTTTCGTCAGGATCCTCCACCAGCGCCCCCTTCTTCTTTCATGCCCTGATAGAGGCGCGGATCAGGGGCGATGGCAAGGGGCCGGGTCAGGCCTTGCCGCAGGCGACGAGCTGGTTGCGATACATCGTCGCCCGTTCGCCCACGTCGCCGGCGACCTGCACCAGCCAGTCTTTAGAAAGGTAGGATTTGCGCGCAAAGCCGGTGCGGCCCTCGTGATAGGCCAGGTATTGCGAGGTCGCGTCCCATTTCGAGATGCCCAGCCGCCGCGACGAACCATCCATGTACCAGCCCATGAAATCGGTCGCGTCCTCGATATCGTTCCGCCGCGCCCCGCGGTTTCCGGTCGCGGCGCGATATTCCTTCCACGTGCCGTCCAGCGCCTGGGAATAGCCATAGGCACTGCTTTGCCGGCCGATGGGAATGACGCCAAGCGCATAGCGATGCGGCGTGCGGGCATCGCCGATGAATTTCGATTCCTGATGGATGGCGGCCATCTGGACATGGACCGGCACGCCCCAGCGGCGCTCGGCCTTTTTCATCGCACGCATATAGGCCGGGCGCTCGGCCGCTATGGCACATGCGTTGTCCAGATTGCGCGGAGCCGAATAATTGGCCACGCCGCATGACGCCAGAAGACCGACAATCGCCAGTTTCGAAAACCTGTTCATCCTGCCCTCGTCCGTTTTTCCATGATGATAGGGGAAAAACGGACCGGTTGAAATGACAAAGCCGTAGGCCGCCGGAGGCGGGCGCCTTCCCGCGGGGGCCGCGCGGTTCGGTTCCTTCAGACGGACATGACCGCCTGGACCGCGCGCCGCCAGGCGGCATAGCGATCCTCACGCCGGTCCGGCGCCAGCTGCGGCTTGAACCGGCGATCCAGCCGCCATGCCTTGGCGTAATCCTGCGGGCCGGGACACAGGCCCGCGCGATAGCCGGCCAGCCATGCCGCACCCAGGGCGGTCGTTTCGGTGTTGTCCGGCCGGTCCACGGGTGCGCCGAGGATGTCGGCCAGAAACTGCATCGCGGGTTCGCTGGCGGTCATGCCGCCATCGACGCGCAGCACCGCGTCGCCATCCGGGATCCAGTCGGCGCGCATCGCCTCCCACAGATCGCGGGTCTGGAAGCCGACGCTTTCCAGTGCGGCGCGGGCGAATTCGGCCGGGCCGGTATTGCGCGTCAGCCCGAAGACCGCGCCGCGCGCATTGGGATCCCAATGCGGCGCGCCAAGACCGGTAAAGGCGGGGACCATGATGATCTGCTGGCTGTCATCGGCCTTGGCCGACAGGGGGCCGGTCTCGGCCGCCTCGCGGATCAGTTGCAGGCCGTCGCGCAGCCACTGGACCACCGCGCCGGCGATGAAGATGCTGCCTTCCAGCGCATAGGTCGTCTGACCATCCAGGCGGTAGGCGATCGTCGTCAGCAGCCGGTTCTCCGACCGCACGGCCCGTGTGCCGGTATTCAGCAGCGCAAAGCAGCCGGTCCCGTAGGTCGATTTCATCATGCCCGGCTGGAAGCAGGCCTGACCCACGGTTGCCGCCTGCTGGTCGCCTGCGACGCCCAGAATGGGAACCGCGCGTCCGAACAGATCGTCTCGCGTCGTGCCGAAATCGTCGGCGCTGTCCTTCACTTCGGGCAGCAGCGCCATCGGCACGCCGAACAGCTTGCACATGTCCTGCGACCATTCCCCCTTGCGGATATCGTAAAGCAGCGTGCGGCTGGCATTGGTGGCATCGGTGACATGCGCCGCCCCACCGGTCAGCTTCCAGATCAGGAAGCTGTCGATCGTGCCGAAGGCCAGCCGGCCCGCCTCGGCCCGCGCGCGCGCGCCTTCGATCCGGTCCAGGATCCAGGCGATCTTGGTGGCGCTGAAATACGGATCCAGCAACAGGCCGGTGACGCCCGTGACCTGATCCTCGACGCCCTCGTCCTTCAGGCGCCGGATCGCGTCGGCGGTGCGGCGGTCCTGCCAGACGATGGCGCGGTGGATGGGCTGACCGGTCTCGCGGTCCCAGATCACCACGGTTTCGCGCTGATTGGTGATGCCGATCGCGTCGATGCGCGGATTGCCGGCCTTTTCCAGAGCCCCGCGCGCGGTCGCGGCGCTGGTGGTCCAGATATCGTCGGGGTCGTGTTCGACCCAGCCCGAGCGCGGAAAATGCTGGGGGAATTCCTGCTGCGCCGAGGCCCGCACCCGCAGATCGTCGGAAAAGATCAGCGCGCGAGAGGATGTCGTCCCCTGATCCATTGCCAGAATCGTCATCGCGATCGTGTCTCCTGCCTGGTCTTTCCTGTCCGAATATCCGTGCCCGCGGCACCTGTCCTCATCGCCGGGATCATGGGTATTTGGACAACGAAGAAGGGGCGGCCGTGCGACCGCCCCCAAGCGGCTTCAGATCTTATTGCTGCCAGCTTTTGACCAGTTCGTCATAGCTGATGGTTTCCGGCTGGGGCTTTTCGTTGTCCAGCTTCAGTTGCGGCGCGATGGTGCCGTCTTCCTTGGCCTTGTTGTTCCACCATTCCAGATCCTTCTTCTCGGCCATCTTGGGGCCGATATCGCCCTGGATGCCGGCGCGTTCCAAACGCTCCATGACCTTTTCCTGCTCGGCACAGAGGCTGTCCATGGCCTCTTGCGGGGTCTTGGCGCCCGAGGAGGCGTCGCCGACCGCCTGCCACCACAGCTGCGCCAGCTTCGGATAATCGGGCACGTTGGTGCCGGTCGGCGTCCAGTTCAGGCGGGCGGGCGAACGATAGAACTCGATCAGGCCACCCAGCTTGGGCGCGCGTTCGGTAAAGCTTTCGTCCTGGATGGTCGATTCGCGGATGAAGGTCAGCCCGACATGGGATTTCTTCACATCGACCGTCTTCGACGTCACGAATTGCGCGTAGAGCCATGCCGCCTTGGCGCGGTCCACCGGCGTCGATTTCAGCAGCGTCCACGAGCCCGCATCCTGATAGCCCAGCTTCATGCCTTCTTGCCAATAGGCACCATGCGGCGAGGGAGCCATGCGCCACTTGGGCGTGCCGTCCTCGTTCACGACCGGCAGGCCGGGCTTGACCATGTCGGCGGTGAAGGCGGTGTACCAGAAGATCTGCTGGGCGACCTCGCCCTGGGCGGGGACCGGACCGGATTCGCTGAAGGTCATGCCCTGCGCGGCGGGTGGGGCATAGGCCCTGATCCAGTCCAGATATTTCTGGATCGCATAGACCGAGGCCGGCCCGTTGGTATCGCCGCCGCGCGACACGCAGCTGCCCACGGGGCGGTCGTTTTCATCGACCCGGATCCCCCATTCATCGACGGGCTTGCCGTTGGGGATGCCCTTGTCGCCGTTCCCGGCCATCGACAGCCAGGCATCGGTGAAGCGCCAGCCCAGCGAGGGATCCTTCTTGCCATAATCCATGTGGCCATAGACCTTCTTGCCGTCGATCTCGCGCCCGGTGAAGAACTCGGCGATGTCCTGATAGGCCGACCAGTTGACCGGGACGCCCAGGTCATAGCCGTATTTTTCCTTGAAATCGGCCTGAATCTGGGGGTCGTTGAACCAGTCGTAGCGGAACCAGTAGAGATTCGCGAATTGCTGGTCGGGCAACTGATAAAGCTTTCCGTCAGGCGCGGTGCTGAACGACTTGCCGATGAAATCGTCGATGTCGAGGCCCGGATTGGTCACGTCCTTGCCATCGCCCGCCATCCAGTCGGTCAGGTTGCGCGCCTGCTGATAGCGCCAATGGGTGCCGATCAGGTCGGTGTCGTTGACATAGGCGTCATAGACATTCTCGCCCGATTGCATCTGGGTCTGCAACTTCTCGATGACATCGCCCTCGCCGATCAGGTCGTGGGTGATGTTGATGCCGGTGATCTTGCTGAAGGCCTCGGCAAGCACCTTGGATTCGTATTCGTGGACCGTGAGGGTTTCCGACACGACGTTGATGTTCATGCCCGCGAAGGGCTTGGCCGCGTCGATGAACCATTGCATCTCGGCCTCCTGTTCCTCTCGGGTCAGGGTCGAATTGTCGATCTCGGCATCGAGAAAGGCTTTCGCCTCTTCCATGCCCGCCTGCGCGCCTGTCGCCATCAGCGCAAGCGCCATGGCGGTCGTCAGATATCGTCTCATGGTTTCCCTCCCATTGGATGCCGGTTTGGCTCCGGCGGTTTTCACACCCAGCGAAACACCGCTGCGGCGTAGATCAGTGCAACGGCCAGTCCGCCCCAGAGCGGCGTGCCGATGGTTCCCAGCCAGATCAGGCTGATGAAGGCCGAGCCGAGAAGGCTGATGAACAGCCGGTCCCCGCGCGTGGTGGTGATGCCCAGGACGCCCCGGCGCGGGGTCTCGGGAAAGCGGATGGCGAGCCATGTGAACAGGATCAGAAGGCCCGCGATGATGGTGAAGAACAGGGCGGTCGGGAAGGTCCAGGCCATCCAGCCGCCGGGATTGATGCTGCCCGTCCAGTCGCGCGCCTCGTCGCGCATCGGCACCAGCGTGGTCAGCCAGAACACGAAGCCCAGCCAGATCAGGCCAATCGTCGCGAAACCGAGATTGACGGATCTACGCATGGTCCGGCCCCTTCGATTGTGTCGCGCGGCCGGCAGGGACGATGCCGGGACGCGGAGGCATCAGGAGACGGCGCCGCGAATTCTGCGGATGGTTCATCACACCCTCCCCATGGCAAAACCCTTGGCGATGTAGTTGCGCACGAACCAGATCACCAGCGCACCGGGGATGATGGTCAGCACGCCCGCCGCCGCCAGCACGCCCCAGTCGAGGCCCGAGGCGCTGACCGTGCGTGTCATCGTCGCCGCGATGGGTTTCGCATTGACCGAGGTCAGCGTCCGGCTGAGCAGCAGTTCGACCCAGGAGAACATGAAGCTGAAGAAGGCCGCGACGCCGATTCCGCTGGCGATCAGCGGCATGAAGATCTTCACGAAGAAACGCGGAAAGGAATAGCCGTCGATATAAGCGGTCTCGTCGATCTCGCGCGGGACGCCGGACATGAATCCCTCCAGGATCCAGACGGCCAGCGGCACGTTGAACAGGCAATGCGCCAGAGCCACGGCGATATAGGTGTCGAAAAGTCCGATCGAGGAATAAAGCTGGAAGAAAGGCAGCGCGAAGACCGCCGCCGGCGCCATGCGGTTGGTCAGAAGCCAGAAGAACAGGTGCTTGTCGCCCAGAAAGCGATAGCGGCTGAACGCATAGGCTGCGGGAAGCGCGACCGAGATCGAGATCACGGTGTTCATCGCCACATAGGTCATGCTGTTGACATAGCCCATATACCAGGACGGATCGGTCAGGATCGTGCGGTAATTGTCGAGCGTGGGATTGCGCGGCCACAGGCTGAGGGTACCGAGGATCTCGCTGTTGGTCTTCAGGCTCATGTTCAGCAGCCAGTAGATGGGCAGCATCAGGAACAGCAGGTACAGCGCCATGACCAGCGCGGCGCCACGGCCCTTGGATTCAGCGACGGCGGCCATCAGAGCGTCTCTCCCTCCTTGGTCATGAGTGTGTAGAAGACGAAGGAAATCAGCAGGATCACGAGGAAATAGATCAGGCTGAACGCGGCTGCCGGCCCCAGGTCGAACTGACCCACCGCCATCTTCACGAGGTCGATCGACAGGAAGGTGGTGGCGTTGCCGGGCCCGCCGCCGGTGACGACGAAAGGTTCGGTATAGATCATGAAGCTGTCCATGAAGCGCAGCAGGATCGCGATCAGCAGCACGCCCCGCATCTTGGGAAGCTCGATATGGCGGAATACCTTCCAGCGCGAAGCCTGGTCGATCCGCGCGGCCTGATAATAGGCGTCGGGGATGGATTGCAGCCCGGCATAGCACAGCAGTGCGACCAGGCTGGTCCAGTGCCAGACATCCATCACGATCACCGTAATCCACGCATCGAAGGCGTCGTTCACATAATTGTAGTCGATGCCCAGTTTCGACAGCGTATAGCCCAGAAGGCCGATATCGACGCGGCCGAAGACCTGCCAGATCGTGCCGACCACGTTCCACGGGATCAGCAGCGGAAGCGCCATGAGCACCAGGCAGAAAGAGGCCCAGACGCCCTTTTTCGGCATGTTCAGCGCCACGAAGATGCCCAGCGGAATCTCGATGGCGAGGATGATCGCCGAGAACAGGATCTGCCGGCCAAGGGCCGCGCGGACGCGGTCCGAGCGAATCGTCTCGTCGAACCATTCGAGGCCCGCCCAGAAGAACTGGTTGCCGCCGAACGTATCCTGGAACGAGTAATTCACCACCGTCATCAGCGGCAGCACCGCCGAGAAGGCGACCAGCGCAAGGACCGGCAGAACCAGCAGCCAGGCGCGGTTGTTGAGGGGTTTTTCCATCAGGCGGCCCTTTCCACGGCGGCCGGATCGACGCGCCAGTCATCGGCATAGACATGGATGAAGGCGGGATCGGGGATGATCCGGTCCGCCCCGGCGGGAATGGGCTGGCCCTCGGGGACGATGACGTTGACCGCGGCGCCTTCGACATGGCCGCGCACGATCCGGTGATTGCCCACATCCTCGATCCGGTGCAGCATGAAGGGCAGGCCCTCGCAGCCGGTGCCGAGGCGCATGAATTCGGGGCGGATGCCGATCCGGATCCTGCCCGATAGCGGCCCATAGCCCCGCGCCAGCGCGATCGGCACGCCCGCCACCTGCGCCGTCGCGCCCTCGACCCGCGCATCCAGCAGGTTCATGCCGGGCGAGCCGATGAAATAGCCGACGAAGGTATGTTCGGGCGCGTCGAACAGCGCCTGCGGGGTTCCGGCCTGAACCACCCGGCCGTCATACATCACCACGACCTGATCGGCGAAGGTCAGGGCCTCGGTCTGGTCGTGGGTGACATAGATCATCGTATGGCCGAAACGGCGATGCAGATCCTTCAGCTGGGTGCGCAATTCCCATTTCATGTGCGGGTCGATCACGGTCAGCGGCTCGTCGAACAGGATCGCGTTCACATCCTGGCGGACCATGCCGCGCCCGAGGCTGATCTTCTGCTTGGCATCTGCGGTCAGACCGCGGGCGCGGCGGTCCAGCACGTCGGTCATGCCGATCATCTCGGCCACCTCGGCGACGCGCGACTTGATCACATCCTCGGCCAGGCCGCGATTCTTCAGCGGAAAGGCCAGGTTCTGCCGCACCGACATGGTGTCGTAGACGACCGGGAACTGAAACACCTGCGCGATGTTGCGATCAAGCGTGGGCAGGCCGGTCACGTCCGTCTCGCCGAACAGGACGCGGCCCTGCGAGGGGACCAGCAGCCCGGATATGATGTTCAGCAGGGTCGATTTTCCGCAGCCGGAACTGCCCAGAAGCGCGTAGGCGCCGCCGTCGCGCCATGTCAGGTTCATCGGCTTCAGCGCCCAGTCCGCGTCGCCGGACGGATCAGGCAGATAGCTGTGAGCCAGGTTTTCAAGCGTGATCTCGGTCATGGTGTCGTCATGCCCTCATGCCCTCATGCCGCCGCCGCATAGGCGGCGCCGCGCGCCAGCCCGCCATCGGTGTTGAACAGATAGACATGCGCCGGATCCAGCCAGACCGTCAGCGCCTGCCCATGATCGCGCTTGTGCACGCCGTTGACCAGCCCGACCCAGCGATCGGGCCCGTGGCGCAGATGCAGGAAGGTCTGCGCGCCGGTGATCTCGGTCGTCTCCAGGACGGTGGACAGCGGCATCGCGCCAGGCCGTTCGTGCAGCGACAGGTGCGACGGTCGGAATCCCGCCAGATAGTCGCCGTCGGGCAGATCGACCTGCCAGGTCGCGTCGTGGATCCCGGCCACCCCGCCCCGGACCGAGACGGGCTTGAAATTCATCGGCGGGTCCGAAAAGACCCTTGCGGTCACAGCGTCGGCGGGCTGGCGATAGACCTGTGGCGTGGGGCCGAATTGCGTGATCCGGCCTTCCCATAATGTCGCGGTATTGCCGCCCAGCAGCAGGGCTTCCTCGGGTTCGGTCGTGGCATAGACGAAGATGGCGCCGGATTCCTCGAAGATGCGGGGGATCTCGACGCGCAATTCCTCGCGCAGCTTGTAGTCCAGATTGGCCAGCGGCTCGTCCAGCAGCACCAGGCCCGCATCCTTGACCAGCGCACGCGCCAACGCGCAGCGCTGCTGCTGGCCGCCAGACAATTCCAGCGGCCGCCGATCCAGCAAGGGCGTCAGGCGCATCATCTCGGCGGTTTGCTTCACCCGCCGGTCGATCTCGTCCCGCTTCACGCGCATCAGCCGCAGGGGCGAGGCGATGTTTTCATAGACCGACATGGACGGATAATTGATGAATTGCTGATAGACCATCGCCACCTTGCGGTCCTGCACACGCTGGTCGGTCACGTCATCGCCATTCCAGAAGACGCGGCCTTGCGCCGGACGGTCCAGGCCCGCCATCAATCGCATCAGCGTTGTCTTTCCGGCCTGAGTCGGACCCAGAAGCACGTTCATGCTGCCCGGTTGCAGGACCAGGTCGGTGGCATGGATATGCACCCGTCCGCCGACCGTTTTGGAGATGCCGCGCAGTTCCAGCGTCATGCGGCTGCCCTTTTCTGGCCCATCCAGCCCTCCAGTTCGGCGATCTGGTCTGCGTTCATCTGCAGGCCCAGCTTGCTGCGCCGCCAGATGACATCCTCGGCGCGACGCGCGAATTCCTTGTCCATCAACCAGCCGACCTCGGTTTCGGTCAGGCCGGCGCCGAAATCGCGGCCAAGATCGGCCGCAGCCTTTGCCGTGCCCAGCATGGTCCAGGCCTCGGTCCCGTAGGCCCGGACCAGCCGCGCGGCCCGGTCCTGATCCAGAAACGGATAGGCCGCGCGCAGATCCGCGATCAGGCCGGCCACGCCATCGACCGGGAAATCTCCGCCGGGCAGGGGCGCACCGGCCGTCCAGGCCGAACGGGCCCGCGGAAAGTGCGGCGCCAGCCGTTCCATCGCGTGCTCGGCCAGCCGGCGATAAGTGGTGATCTTGCCGCCAAAGACGTTCAGGCAGGGCGCGCCGGCCTGATCCAGCGACAGCACATAGTCGCGCGTCGCCGCGGTGGCTGATTTGGCGCCATCGTCGTAGAGCGGCCGGACCCCGGAATAGGTCCAGACGATCTGGTCGCGCGTCACCGGCCGTGCGAAATAGTCCGAGGCGAAGCCGCACAGGTATTCCTGTTCCTCGGGGGTGCATTCGGCCTCTAGCGGGCTGCCCTGGTGATCGCGGTCGGTGGTGCCGATCAGGGTGAATCGCTGCTCATAGGGAATCGCAAAGATGATCCGGCCATCGGCGCCCTGAAAGAAATATGCCTTGTCGTGGTCATACAGCCTTGGCACGACGATGTGGGATCCGCGCACCAGGCGCACCGTCTCGGTCGAGGGCAGGTGCGCCACGTCGCGGATCACCTGGCCGACCCACGGCCCGCCCGCATTGACCAGCGCCCGGGCGCGGAAGGCGCGTCCGTCTTCCAGCGTCACGCGCCACAAATCGTCTTCACGCGCAGCCTCGGCGACCTTGGCGCCGACCATGATCCCGGCCCCGCGCATGGCCGCGTCGCGCGCGTTCAGCGCCACCAGCCGCGCATCGTCCACCCAGCAATCGCTGTATTCGTAGGCCCGCTCCAGCCGGTCCTGCAGCGGTGCCCCTTCGGGCGTATCCTTCAGCGACAGGGTGCTGGTGGGGGGCAGGATCTTCCGACCGCCCAGATGATCATAGAGAAACAGCCCCGCCCGGATCAGCAGGTTCGGCCGGTGCCCGCGGTTCCACGGCATCGCCAAGGACAGCGCGCGGCTGACGGGCGTGTCCGATTCAAACGTCATCTTCGGGTCCAGCGGCAGCACGAAGCGCATCGGCCAGCTGATATGGGGCATGGCGCGCAGCAGAACCTCGCGTTCGCGCAGCGCCTCGCGGACCAGCCGGATTTCGAGATATTCCAGATAGCGCAGCCCGCCGTGAAACAGCTTGGTGGATTTGGAGCTGGTCGCCTGCGCCAGGTCGCCCATCTCGGCCAGCCGGACCGACAGACCGCGGCCCGCCGCGTCGCGCGCGATTCCGCAGCCATTGATGCCGCCGCCGATGATGAAAAGGTCGGTGATCTCCGGCATGAGGCTCCTCCCAAAGCCGGGTCAGGTGATCACGGCTTCGTGCAAACTGTCAACGGGAATTTTCGCGGATGCGCGATTTACTTTCGTATTGACAAGAAGCGCACATCATCTTTCCGTAAACGAAAGAGGGGGTCGTGGCCATGAACATTCGCCAGATGGAGATCCTGGAGATCGCTCGTGCGTCCGGCCGCGTCGGCGTCGAGGAACTGGCCGAACGTTTCGACGTGACCTTGCAGACCATTCGCCGCGATCTGGGCGAACTGGCCGATCACGGGATGCT
This sequence comes from Paracoccus sp. L-17, assembly GCF_056857655.1. Classification (NCBI taxonomy): domain Bacteria; kingdom Pseudomonadati; phylum Pseudomonadota; class Alphaproteobacteria; order Rhodobacterales; family Paracoccaceae; genus Paracoccus; species Paracoccus sp. L-17. Next base: position 11,685 of record NZ_JBSXNM010000014.1, on the reverse strand, counting down.
GGACCGGATCCATGGCGGCGCGGTCATGCGCAGCGGCGTCAGCAATATCGGCTATGCCGAGCGGCGGCGGATGCACGAGGATGCGAAAGCCGCCATTGCCCGGGCCTGCGCGGCGCGGATTCCCGACAATTCCTCGATCATCATCAATCTCGGCACCACGACCGAGGCCGTTGCCCGCGAATTGCTGGGTCATCGCAACCTGACCGTCATCACCAACAACATGAACGTTGCCAATATCCTCGTCGGCAACGACAGTTGCGAAATCGTGGTCGCGGGCGGGGCGCTGCGGCGCAGCGACGGGGGGCTGGTCGGCGATCTGACAACCGAATTCATGGCCCAGTTCAAACCCGACTACGCCATCATCGGCGCCTCGGCGCTGGATGCCGATGGCGATCTTCTGGATTTCGACATGGCCGAGGTCCGGGTCAGCCGCGCCATCGCCGGGCTGGCCCGGAAATGTTTTCTGGTGACCGATATCAGCAAGCTGGAACGATCCGCGCCGGTGCGAATCATCTCGATGTCCGATCTTGACACGGTCTTCGTGGATCGGCCCCTGCCCGATGCGCTGATGCGGAAATGCGGGGAATGGCAGACGGCCGTGGTGATCGCCTGCTAGTCGCGATCGGCCAGCAGCCGGCCAAGCGCCTGCAGGTCCCGCGCGCCGGCCTGGTCCAGCAACGTCTCCAGCGCCCGGAAATGCCGGATGACGGCGTGCCCGGTCTGGGTCAGCACCGCGCCGCCGCCGCCCGGTCCGCCACGGCTGCTGTCCACCACCGGCAGGGTGAAGCCCGCGTTCATTTCCTCGACCAGCGACCAGGCGCGCTTGTAGCTCATTCCCATGTCGCGGCCGGCGGCGGCGATCGAGCCGTGATGGTCGATCAGCACCAGAAGCTGCATCTTGCCCGGACCCAGCGTCAGAGCATGGCCATATTCCAGGCGCAGCTTGATCCGGGGAAGGGGGGCTTGCATCGGCTTGTGGTCCGGCGGTTGAGGCTGGTTCCAGACTAGGTGCGCGGTCCTCGCGCCGCAACGTCGTATCCCGGCCCGCCGCAACGACGATTGCCGTGCGGCCGGAGACTCCTATGCTGCGGAATGATCAGCAAGGGGGAAACCATGGCCGAATCCGATATCGTCATCCTGTCCGGCGCGCGCACCGCCATCGGCACCTTTGGCGGCAGCCTTGCCGCGATTGCGCCGATCCGGCTGGCAGCAACCGTCACCCGCGCCGTGATCGAGCGCGCCGGCATCGCTCCCGACCGGATCGGGCAGGTCGTCTTCGGCCATGTGATCAATACCGAGCCGCGCGACATGTATCTGTCACGCGTCGCGATGCTGGAGGCGGGGATACCCGACACCACGCCCGCGATGAACGTGAACCGGCTGTGCGGATCGGGTGCGCAGGCCATCGTCTCGGCCGCGCAGGCGCTGATGCTGGGTGACGCCGATTTCGCCATCGCGGGCGGCGCCGAAAGCATGAGCCGGTCACCCTACGCCGTGCCCTCGGCCCGGTTCGGCGCGAAGATGGGTGATCAGGTGATGCTGGACATGATGACCGGGGCGCTGACCTGCCCGATGGGCACGGGCCATATGGGCGTGACGGCGGAAAACGTCGCCGCCGAACACGGGATCGGCCGTCAGGCGCAGGACGAATTCGCCCTGGAATCGCAGCGCCGTGCCGCGTCGGCCATCGCGGCGGGGCATTTTCGCGACCAGATCGTGCCGATCGAGGTCAAGACCCGCCAGGGAGTCGCGGTCTTCGATACCGACGAACACCCGAAGCAAACCGATCTCGACCGGCTGGCCAGCCTGAAACCGGTGTTCCGCAAGGAGGGCACCGTGACCGCAGGCAATGCCAGCGGCATCAATGACGGTGCGGCGGCGCTGGTGCTGGCGCGGGCGGATGCGGCGCGGGCCGCGGGCCTGACCCCGCGCGCCCGGATCCTGGGCTACGCGGTCGCGGGCGTCCGGCCCGACGTCATGGGAATCGGCCCGATCCCGGCGGTTCGGGCATTGCTGGCGCGCACCGGGCTGAAAGTCGCCGATTTCGACGTGATCGAATCGAACGAGGCATTCGCCGCGCAAGCCTTGGCGGTCAACGAGGGGCTGGGGCTTGACCCGGGGCGGGTGAACCCGAATGGCGGCGCCATCGCCTTGGGCCATCCCGTCGGAGCAACAGGGGCCATCCTGACCGTCAAGGCGCTGTCCGAACTGGACCGGACCGGCGGCGCGAAAGCCCTCATCACCATGTGCATCGGCGGCGGCCAAGGCATCGCCATCGCGATCGAGAGAATGTGATCGGCGCCGCCGCCCCTGCGACAACAAAAGGGCGCGGCCTGATCCTCGGCTGCGCCCTTTTCGGCATCGTCTCACGATGCGCGGTGAAGGCCCGCTTCGCGCGCCGGCACCGGAAACGGGCCGCCCAGATCAGACGGCCCGCGAGTTCCACGGAGATGGCCCGGTTAGGGATGGCTAGAATCCGTCCGGTCCCAATCAGGGTTTACGACCCAGGGGGCTGCCCCTAGGCCACGGCCCCCCTGACTGTTCCGACACCTCTCTCCAATATCACTCTCGACACTGGACCACCTCCTTTCAATGTGTTGCCGTTGCAAGGGGAAGGGTGCCACAGATCGAGATTCTGTCAATCAGATTTCTTGGGGGTGCCTCAACAAATTGCGGACAATCAGCCGGAATGGCACAAGGGCCAGTAGCGCCAGTCCAAGTTTGACCAGCCAATCGGCACTTGCCAGCGAAATCCACAGCGGACCGATCGGTCCTTGACCAAGCAGCGGAACCGCCTCGTTGGCCCAGACGGTATTGCCGTCCGCCGGCAGGATGGCCGAAAATGCGATGCTGAAGAACAGGGCCGTATCCAGCGCCGATCCGACCAGCGAGGATGCCAGCGGCGCCGTCCACCAGCGCCCGCCGCGCAGGGCATCGAAAATGGCGATGTCCAGCGTTTGCGCGACGATGAAGGCCGTGCCCGATCCCAGGGCGATGCGCAGCGTGGTCCTGTCAAGGCCCGCTGCGGCCAGCGAACAGATCACCCCCACCAGGAAACCGGCCAGCACCACCCGGCGCGCGGCCGCCGCGCCGTAGACACGGTTCATCACATCGGTGACGAGAAAGGCGAAGGGATAGGTGAAGGCGCCCCAGGTCAGCCAGTCTCCGATGACGAACTGGACCAGGATATTCGAGGCCACGACGATGGCGGCCATGGCGATCACGCCGGGCAGATAGCGGGTCATGAATGATGTTCCGTTTTACAAGGTTGCGGACAACTCGGCTCCGCGGCGCGGAACAACGCGGCCATACGCCGGGCCGGCGGGTGCTGTCAATTCGGCGCGCTCGCAACCGCGGCCGGTCGCCATCGCACCCAGGGTTCGACAAACTCCTCGCGCTCTTTGCAAATACCTGCGGGGGTGAATTGGCCGCAGGCCAAGAGGGGGCCGGCGAGGTCCCCTTTCCCGGTCAGTTTCGCAACCGATATTCGACCAGTTCCGTTCTCTGCACGATCAGGAAATTGTCGTCCGAAATCATCGTCAGCCGGATTCCCTGTCCGTCGTCCCAGACCGAGATCCCCTCGAGGTTGTCATATTGCAGCGGTCGCGTGGTCAGCAGGATTTCCTCGTCCTTCGGGCCCTCGGCGGTCAGCCGCATCCGGCGCACGCGCGAGACGAACCCGAAGAGGCCGCGAAAATCGCGCTCCAGTATGTAAAGCATCCCGTCGGGGCCGAAATCCGCGCCGGTCATCAGCCAGCGCGGATCCCGGCGGATCGTGCCCAGGCGGCTCCATTTGCCGTCGCGGAAACCCAGGACCGGAAACGGCCGGTCCTTGCGCGAGGATCGTTCGACGATCGCGACCAGCAATCCGTCATCGCGAACAGCCAGCGCCTCCATCCCCGAATTGGTGCGGAAGTCGGGCAGTTTCGGCGGCAAGGGCCGGCGGGTCGCGGGCGCATCGGGATCGGCATAGCTGGCGATCCGGTCCAGACCTTCGAAACTGACCCAGATGCTGCTGTCGGGCGCGATCGCCAAGCCCTCGCTGTCGCCCAGATAGCCCGGCTTCAGCGGTTGTCCCTTGCTGTCCTTCAGATGGGCGCGCCCGGCGACATTCATGCCCCGGATGCGGCCCTGCGCGTCGCGTTCGACGCTGCCCCAATACAGCCAGGCGCGGTCGCTGAGGGCGTTGAAGCCGGACCCGTCGGCACTGATCTCCAGCCCGGAAAAGCCGCCGAAACTGCCTTCGGTGCCCGACCAGACATAGGTTCCGATGTAATCCAGCGTCACGGCCGGCGCGGGGGCGCCGGCCGTGATCAGCAGGACGGACAGGATGGCGCCTAGCGCGCGCCGGCGACGGTGCGGCATTGGGCAGGCAACTCGGCCATGCGATAGGTGCGGGGATGGCGGTAATTCGGATCGGGCGGGGCGGGTTTCACGCGGCTGGGGTCGATCCGGTTCCTGATCCATTCGGCAGCCTCGGCGCAACCATCGCCCGGGGGCGGCGGTTCCTGATCCTGACAGATCGAGCCGGGCGGACAGTCAAGCCGGACATGGAAGTGGGATTCATGCCCGTTCAGGGGCCGGATCTTGCGAAGCCAGCCTCGGTCGCCCTTTTCCAACTGGCACATCGCGACCTTGACCACGGGGTCGGTAAAGATCCGCTCGACCCGCGGATCGCGGGCCGCGGCGCGCAGGATCGTCATGTGCCCGCCGTTGAAATTCGGCGACAGCGCCGTGCCGCCCCTGGCCACGACCGAAGCCGAGGAGATGCGTTCCCGCTGCGCCGGGCTCAGCGCCAGCGAGGAGGGCGGCAGCATCCAGACATCGGCGTCCAGCCCGATCTGATGGCTGGCATGGCCCGAGGTCATCGGCCCGCCGCGAGGCTGGCTCATGTCGCCGATATAGAGGCCGCGCCAGCCGGCCTGCTGTGCAACGCGGGACAGGCCGACCAGGAAATCGACCAGTTCGGGATGGCCCCAGTTGCGGTTGCGCGACAGTCGCATGGCCTGCCAGCTTGGCCCGGACTCGGGCAGTTGCGCGAAGCCCTGGCCGCAGCCCTTGGAATAATAGCCGATCGATACCGGCGGGCCTTGCGAGGCGCCGCGGAAGTTGCCGAACACGTCCTTGGCCAGCGACTGGGCCGACAGCGGTGCGGCAAGCCCTGCCAACAGGGCGGCTGCGGTCAGGAACTTGCGGATCACTGCTTTGCCTCTCCTTCGGGTTTGACCCAGCCTAGCAGAACCAGCGCCAGAAGAAACATCGCGATCAGGGGCGAGATGCCGATGCGCTGATTGCCGGTCAGATCGGTGACCGTCGCGATCAGGAACGGCGCCAGGAACGCGGTGGCCTTGCCCGAAAGCGCATAGAGGCCAAAGCCTTCTGTCGCCTTGTCCGCGGTGGTGTGGCGGACCATCATCGTGCGGCTGGCCGCTTGCAGCGCGCCGCCCGCGCCGCCGATCAGCGCCCCACACAGAAAGAAGATCGCATCGGGCAGGCGCAGCCCGGCCACGACCGGGCCGTCCGGCACCGCCATGCCAAGGAAGGTGTCGCGATCCATGCTGATGATCACGATGCAGACCGCGATCAGGATCAGCATGCAGGCCGCGATGACCGGGCGCGGGCCCCAGCGTCGGTCGGCGCGCCCGCCGAGCCAACTGATGATCGCGGCCGAGACGGCGCTGACCACGCCGAAGATACCCGCCAGAAAGACCGGCCAGCCCAGCACGGTGCCGGCATAGACGCCGCCGAAACCGTATAGCGCGTTCAGCGCGTCGCGCGACAGCATCGACGAGACCAGCCAGGCCGCCAGGCTGCGGCGATGGCGCAGGCTGCCGATCAGCCGTCCCAGATCGCGCATCGCGGCGCCCAGCCTGATTCTTGCGCGCGGCCCGCGCGGCTCGCGGACCCACAGGAAGAACGGCACCATGAAGATGGCATACCAGATCGCCACGAAAGGCCCGACAAAGCGCGTCCCCTCGCGGGTCTCGGGATCCAGACCGAAAAGCGGCGCGATCCCGGCCAGCGTCCGGCCCGACGGCGTTTCGGCGAACAGGGCCAGCATCAGCGTCAGCGCGACGACGCCGCCCACATAGCCGAAGGCAAAGCCCGACCCGGACAGGCGCCCGATCTCGTTGCGCGGGGCAAGGCCGGGCAACATGGCATTGGTGAAGATGGTGGCGAATTCCATGCCGATCAGGCCGATGCCGAACAGCGTGACCGCGGCGATCAGCGGCGGCTGTTCGGGGACCACGAACCACAGCCCCGCGGCGCCCAGGACATACAGCGCCGAGAACAGCCAGACCCAGGGCATCCGGCGTCCCGAGGTGTCGGCCACCGCGCCCAGGATCGGCGCCAGAACCGCGATCACGACGCCGCTGACCGACAGACCGTAACCCCACAACGCCTGCGCACGCGCCCCCGACAGCGTCACGCCATCGCCCAGGGCGATGAAATGGCTTTTCGCGATCTCGGCGAAATAGATCGAGAAGACGAAGGTCAGCAGCAGCGTGGCATAGGGCTGGCTGGCCCAGTCGAAAAACCACCAGCCCCAGATCCGCTTGCGGTCCATCTCGTCCCCCGGTCGCTTTTTCGCCATAAGGCCCGAGGCGGGTCAGACTGGCAAGTCACCTTTCGTGCCGTCGGGAACCAGCGGCGGCCAGGGCCGTGCCGCATCGGCGTCGATCCAGGCCTGCACCCAGCCGGGCAGGTCGGGGCTGCCGACCGGATGGCCAAGCGCCTGCATCAGCCGCGGCGGGGGGACGATCCCCTGCCGGGATGTCACCGCTGAACGGATCAGCACCTGATTGCAGCATTCGGATCCCTTCCACATGGACTGATCCATGTAGATGAAGCGATCATCCCAGCCGACCATGCGCGAGATCATCGTGAACCTCTCGAAGGCGCGGATTCGCCGCCGGTAGCGGGTCGAGTTTCCGGCGACGGTGATCCCCCAGCCTTTCTCGCGCAGAACCGGCACCAGCCCGGTGCGGGAAGCCAGCGGGATCCGGCCCAGGTCGTACAGGGTCAGGGTGCGGCCGTTGTTCAACTCGATCCAGGGATCCAGATCCCATGGCCAGCAGCGATGGGTCGAGACATGCGCGTCCATCGGTCCAAGCGGCGGCGCGCCGCGGAACTTGATCATCTCCTTGGCGAAACGGATCAGCGGATACATCGGGCCCCCTTCTGTTGCCGGGCAGGGCCGGGCGTGGCCCGGCCCGGCGGCATCGTCAACCCGAACGCTGCGGCAACCGGGTTGCACGCCGGCGCCGGCGCCTGCATAGAGGTCCGGACCGCGACGACGAGGGCATAATGGGAACGCTGTACGAGGCCTTGCAACTGATCCTGCAAGTGGTGTGGTTCGTGATGATCGTCCACATCATCATGTCATGGCTGATCAATTTTCAGGTTCTGAACCTGCGCCAGCCGCTGGTCGCACAGATCTGGGACGGGCTGAACCGGCTTCTGGAACCTCTCTACCGTCCAATCCGCAACATCCTGCCCAATACCGGCGGGCTGGATCTGGCGCCGCTGGTCGTGTTCATAATCATTATCATCCTGCAACGCGCCCTGGCCAACAATGCCGGCTTCTTCTACGGCATGTGATGCCCAGGGACGTGCCCGCCGACGATCTTCTGAGGCAGGTCTGGGGCTTTGACGGCTTTCGACCCGGCCAGGGCGAGATCGTCGAGGCCGTGGCCCAAGGCCGCGAGGTTCTGGCGATCATGCCGACCGGCGGCGGCAAGTCGCTGTGCTATCAATTGCCCGCGCTGATGCGCGACGGCGCAACGGTCGTCATCTCGCCGCTGATCGCCCTGATGCGCGATCAGGTTCGCGCGCTGACCGCAGCGGGCGTGCCGGCCGGCGCGCTGACCAGCGGCAATACGCAGGACGAAACCGATGCGGTCTTGGCGGCGCTGGAACGGCGCGAACTGAAACTGCTCTACATGGCGCCGGAACGGCTGGCCTCGGGCGGGGCGATCAATCTGCTGCGCCGGGCGGGCGTCACCGCCATCGCCGTGGACGAGGCGCATTGCGTCAGCCAGTGGGGTCACGACTTCCGGCCCGATTACCTGCGCATCGGCGAACTGAAGCGCACGCTGGGCGTGCCTTTGGCGGCCTTCACGGCGACCGCCGATGCCGAGACGCGGGCCGAGATCGTGACCCGCCTGTTCGACGGCGCCGAACCCGTCACCTTCCTGCGCGGCTTCGACCGCCCCAATATCCGGCTGGCCTTTCAGCCCAAGGACAGCCCGCGCAAGCAATTGCTGTCCTTCGTTGCCGCACGGCGCGGACAATCGGGCATCGTCTATTGTGCCAGCCGCGCCCGGACCCAGACGCTGGCGCAGGCGCTGAATGACCAAGGCCACAGCGCGGTCGCCTATCACGGCGGTATGGAAGCCGATCTGCGCCGTCGGGTCGAAAGCCGGTTCCAGCAGGAAGACGGCCTGATCGTCTGCGCGACGGTCGCCTTCGGCATGGGCATCGACAAGCCCGACATCCGCTGGGTGGTCCATGCCGACCTGCCGAAATCCATCGAGGCCTATTATCAGGAAATCGGCCGCGCCGGTCGGGACGGCGATCCGGCCGAGACGCTGACCCTTTACGGTCCCGACGACATTCGCCTGCGTCGTGCGCAGGTCGATGAGGGGCTGGCCGCCAATGATCGCAAGGGGGCCGATCACGCGCGGCTGAACGCGCTGCTGGGTCTGGCCGAGGCGACAGGCTGCCGCCGCCGCCGCCTGCTGGCCTATTTCGGCGAGGACATGCAGGCGGATTGCGGCAATTGCGATCTGTGCCTGACCCCGCCCCGGCTGTTCGACGGCACGCAGGCGGTGCGCATGGCGCTGTCGGCGATGCTGCGCACCGGTGAATGGTTCGGCGCGGGGCACCTGATCGACATCCTGACTGGCCACTCGACCGAAAAGGTTCGTGAACGCGGCCATGACAAGCTGCCGACCTTCGGTGTCGGTCGCGATCATTCGCGTGGCCAGTGGCAGGCGATCTTCCGGCAGATGATGGGCCTGGATCTGTGCCGCCCCGATCCGGAACGCCACGGGGCGCTGTTCCTGACCGACGCCGCCCATCCGGTTCTGCGCGGCGAGGACAGCGTAACCCTGCGTCATGACACGACCCTGCGGGCCAAGGGGGCCAATGTCCTGCGCACGCAGGTCGACGAAGAGGATGAGCCGCTTCTGTCGGCGCTGAAGGCCCGGCGCCGCGCGCTGGCCGAGGCCGCCCGCGTGCCTGCCTATGTCATCTTCCCCGACCGCACGCTGATCGAGATGGCCCGCCTGCGTCCTCAGGATCTGGACCAGATGGCGCGGGTCAGCGGGGTCGGGGCGAAGAAGCTGGAAAGCTATGGCACCGAATTCCTGTCTGTGATCGCAGGCGATCAGCCGGACATGCATCCCCACCGCCGGGCGCTGGCGGGCCGGCCCGAGGGCATCCTGTTCGACCGTCTGGTCGCGGCGCAGAACCGGCTGACGCGCGGCGAGGATGGAACCGAAAAGCCGCTGTCCTGTTCGACCGCGCAACTGCGCCGCATCGCCGAATCTCGCCCCGCGGACCAGGCTGCCCTGTCGCGCCATCTGGATGCCGCGCGCCTGAATCGCTTCGGTCCGGCCTTCCTGCGACAGATCGCCGAGAGCTGAGGCCGCGCCACGCGGCCCATCACCGCGTGCCGTCCGTGCTTTGCCTGACAGGCGGATTCCCGTCCGTTGCAGGGAAACATCGGCGCATCCGCGTTGATCCTGTCCGGCTTCTTGTCCGTCTGCGACACCTGCGATCACCTGCTTGTCATCGCTCGTGCCGTAACGGGCGGTATCGCCGGAACGAAGGGTAATGGGAATGTGATGCGCATTTTCGGCCCGCCGCATCGTGACTATGTCTAGGTCGGGTTGCAAGGCTGCCACGCACAAGACGGATCGGAGGAAGAACATGAAACTTACATGGTCAGACGTGACACCGAAGGCCCACTGGCTGGATCGGCGTGCATTCATCGCGACTGCCGCGGCTCTGTCCGCCTCGCCGGCGCTGGCGCTAAGCGGCAAGCCGTCCGGGTTGTCGACCGACGAAAAGCCCAACACGCTGGAAGAAATTACAAATTACAACAATTACTATGAATTCGGCACCGGCAAGGAGGATCCCGCCCGCAATGCTGGCAGGCTGAAAACCGATCCCTGGTCGGTCGAGATCGGCGGTCTGGTGGATCGCCCCGGCTCTTACGGTGTCGAGGATCTTGCGCCCGAGAACACGCTTGAGGAACGCATCTACCGGCTGCGCTGCGTCGAGGGCTGGTCGATGGTCATTCCCTGGATCGGCGTGCCGCTGGCTTCGGTGCTGAACACGGCCGGGATCCAGCCCTCGGCGAAATTCGTCGCCTTCGAGACGGTGACGCAGCCCGACAACATGCCCGGTCTGCGCTATCCGATCCTTGACTGGCCCTATCGCGAGGGACTGCGGCTCGACGAGGCGATGCACCCGCTGGCGATTCTGGCGACCGGATTGTATTCCGACCCGCTGCCGAACCAGAACGGGGCTCCGATCCGGCTGGTCGTGCCATGGAAATACGGGTTCAAGTCGATCAAGTCGATCGTCAGGATCACCCTGTCCGACAGCCAGCCCTATGCCACCTGGAATGCAAGTCAGCCCAACGAATACGGGTTTTACGCCAATGTGAACCCGAATGTCGACCATCCCCGCTGGTCGCAGGCATCCGAGCGGCGCATCGGTGCCGGACTGTTCGCCGGACGTGAGGAAACGCTGATGTTCAACGGCTATGCCGATCAGGTTGCATCGCTGTATTCCGGCATGGATCTCAAGAAGAACTTCTGATGCGCAGAAGAATCAATGATGCACTGCGCCGACTGCCGGTCTGGGTCGTGTGGCTGGGGGGCATGATCCCGCTTGCTTTGCTGGTGTCGGATACGTTCTTCGGCGGACTGGGCATCGACCCGGTTCGCGACATCGAATATCGCCTGGGCCGGACCGCGCTCTATTTCCTGATCGCCAGCCTTGCGGTCACGCCGCTGCTGCGGATCGCGGGAATCAGTCTGATGCGGTTTCGCCGCGCGCTTGGGCTGATCTGTTTCACCTATGCGGGCCTGCATGTCCTGTCCTGGCTGGCGCTGGACATGGGGTTTCTCTGGGCGCAGATGGCCCGCGATATCGTGAAGCGGCCCTATCTGCTGTTCGGAATGGTGGCGTTCACGCTGCTGACGGCGCTGGCAGTGACATCGAACAACCTGTCGATCCGGCGCATGGGCGCGCAAGGCTGGCGCAATCTGCACAAGCTGGTCTATGTCGCCGCGCCGCTCGTCGCCCTGCACTGGATCTGGTCGCTGAAGACCTTTCCGGTCACGCCGACCTTCTGGCTTCTGGTGATTCTGTTGCTTCTCGGCCTGCGGGTCGTGATCAAGAGACCGCTGGCGCGCGCAAGACCGGCAAGGGCCTGAAGAAGGTTTTCGAAACAGGCCCTTGGCAGGAAATTGACGCGCAGGGCAGTTTTTTTGCGAATTTCCTCTTGCACCTTTGTTTTGTGATCCGTAGATACGCCTTCACCGATCGGGCCTGAGGGTTTGATTGGTTCGGGGCTTCGGGTTTTGGCTTTGGGGTTTCGGGAGATTATCCGGGATGGATGGCCGTTGGGGCGTCGTGAGAGTGGCGCGTCTTCGGTGATTGTTGTTT
>NZ_JBSXNM010000013.1:0-19337 GCF_056857655.1 Paracoccus sp. L-17 | reverse complement strand
GTCACCGGATCGAGAACGCCTTCGCCCGCCTCAAGGACTGGCGCAGGATTGCCACCCGCTACGACAGATGCGCCGATCTGTTCCTCTCAGCCTGCGCCCTCGCAGCCGTCGTCATGTTCTGGCTATGAGTCCTGACCCTAGAACAAAAGTGTCCCACTTTTGAACCCCGTTGCAGACGGTGGGACAAAACAGGGTCCTAACGTTCTGAAGTGGCAGCCCGTAGGGGAGTCGAACCCCTCTTTCCAGGTTGAAAACCTGGCGTCCTAACCGATAGACGAACGGGCCACCTTTGCGCCTTTGCCGGCCTTGCCGACGGCGTGGGGCGGTGTTTAGGCAAAGCGCCGGGGGCGCGCAAGAGGAAAATCGCCGCCGCGACGGCAAATTTTCCCGCCGCGCGCCGACCCGCCGGCCGCATGTTCCCGGACGGCCTGCACGGTTCGGGGCCGCGCCGGATCCGCACCCTTCCGTCGCCGGTCTGCCTTCGTCGCCCGTGCCGCGCGATGCCCGGTTCTTGCAGGCAAGGATGGGTCGCGCTAGACCGCGCGGGAACGAAAGGAAACCCAAATGTCGATCACCGAGGACGAGGCCCGCAAGGTCGCCCATCTGGCGCGAATCGCGGTCGATGACGCGGCACTGCCCGCTTTGGCGCGGGATCTGAACGGAATCCTGCGCTTCATGGAACAGCTGAGCGAAGTCGATGTCGAGGGGGTCGAGCCGATGACCGGCGTAACGCCGATGCGCCTGAAGCGGCGCGAGGACGTGGTGACCACCGGCGGCATGGCCGACAGGATTCTTTCCAATGCCCCCGACGCACGCGAGGGCTTTTTCGCGGTTCCGAAGGTGGTGGAATGAGCGATCTGACAACATTGACCATTGCCGAGGCCCGCGACGCGCTGGCCCGGGGCGAGACCAGCTCGGTCGAGTTGACCGATGCCTGCCTGACCGTGATCGAGGGCGCGGGCGCGCTGAACGCCTTCGTCCACCGGACCTCCGACATGGCGCGCGACATGGCCGAAGCTGCCGACCGGCGCATCAGGGCGGGCGAGGCCACGGCGATGACCGGGATCCCCGTCGGCGTGAAGGATCTGTTCTGCGTGCGGGGCGTGCCTTCGCAATCGGCCAGCCGGATCCTGGAGGGGTTCCGCCCCGAATACGAATCGACCGTGACCCAGAACCTGTGGGATGCGGGCGCGGTGATGCTGGGCAAGTTGAACATGGACGAGTTCGGGATGGGTTCGTCCACCGAACACAGCGTCTATGGTGCGACCGTCAATCCGTGGCGGGCAGCCGATGGCGCGAAACGCACGGCGGGCGGCTCCTCGGGCGGTTCGGCGGCGGCGGTTGCGGCGGGACTGTGCCTGGGCAGCACGGCGACCGATACCGGCGGCTCGATCCGCCAGCCTGCGGCCTTCACCGGCACCGTGGGATTGCGTCCGACCTATGGCCGGGTCAGCCGCTGGGGCGTGATCGCCTATGCTTCCAGCCTCGACCAGGCCGGGCCGATCACCCGCAGCGTGCGCGACGCCGCGATCATGCTGGGCGCGATGGCCTCGGTCGATGACAAGGATTCGACCAGCGCCGACCTGCCGGTTCCCGATTACGAAAGCCTGCTGACGGGCGACATCCGCGGCAAGAGGATCGGCATTCCCCGCGAATATCGCATGGACGGAATACCCGAGGACATCGCTTCGCTGTGGGACAGGGGCGCGGACATGCTGCGCGATGCGGGGGCCGAGATCGTCGATATCAGCCTGCCGCACACGAAATACGCCCTGCCCGCCTATTATGTCATCGCCCCCGCCGAGGCATCGTCGAACCTGGCCCGCTATGACGGGGTGCGCTATGGCCGCCGCGCGGCGCCGGGCCAGGGCGGCGGCATCGTCGAGATGTATGAAAAGACCCGCGCCGAGGGCTTCGGCCCCGAGGTCCAGCGCCGCATCATGATCGGCACCTATGTCCTGTCGGCGGGGTTCTATGACGCCTACTACAACCGCGCCCGCAAGGTCCGCGCGCTGATCAGGCGCGATTTCGACAATGTTCATGCCGACGGGATCGACGCGATTCTCGCCCCGACGACGCCCAGTGCAGCCTTTGCCCTGGGCGAGATGGCCGATGCCGATCCGGTCGCGATGTATCTCAACGACGTCTTCACGGTCACTTTGAACCTGGCCGGGCTGCCGGGGATTTCGGTTCCTCTCGGGCTGGACAGGAAGGGGCTGCCGCTGGGGCTGCAACTGATCGGCCGACCCTTCGAAGAGGGTGATCTGCTGAATCAGGCGCTGGTCCTGGAACGGGCGGCAGGATTTGTGGCCAAGCCGGAACGCTGGTGGTAGGCTTGCGGCAGGTGAGGATGCGGATGGAGGCGTCATGCGCGGCTGGTGGGTGATTTCGGTGCTGGCACTGGCCGGCTGTGGCGTCAATCAGGGGGCAAACCCGAACTATCAGTTCGGCGCGAACGCCTATGGCAAATATCGCGCGACGCGCGAGGTCGCCCTGGTCTCGAATGGCGCGGGCGCAACCACGATCCCCGTTGCGCGGCCTTTCCAAGCGCCGACACCCGCCCAGATCGCGGGCCGCAATCCGGTGCCGGTGCCCCCTACGATGAAGGCCGGCGGCGGCCTGCAAATCGTGCGCACGGCCCCCGCGCCCCGGTAACCGCTGACCGTGTTGGCGGATTTGGCGCGCTGTTCCAGTGCCAATCATGGCGACCGGCGCGGCCATCGGCCCGAACTGATCGTGCTGCATTATACAGGCATGGCGAACGCGACGCTGGCCCGCGACCGGCTTTGCGATCCCGCTTCTGACGTCAGCGCCCACTGGCTGATCGACGAGGCCGGCCGCATCGAGGCGCTGGTTGCCGAGGATCGCCGCGCCTGGCATGCCGGCGCGGGCGCGTGGTGCGGGCGCGACGACATCAATTCGCGCAGCATCGGGATCGAGATCGCCAATCCCGGCGACCGCCCCTTTCCCGCCGCGCAGATGGATTCGCTGGTTCTGCTTCTGGGCCGGATCATGGCGCGCTGGAGTCTTGGTCCAGCCGCCGTGATCGGCCATTCGGACATGGCCCCCGGCCGCAAGATCGACCCCGGCCCGCGTTTCGACTGGCAACGGCTGGCGCGCGAAGGGCTGGCCCTGTGGCCCGACGGCCCGGGCGCGGATGCGCCCCTGGCAGGCAGTCTCGATGCGCTTGGCTATCCGCCGGCCGAGCCCGAAACACGATTGGCAGCGTTCCGACTGCGATTTCGTCCCTGGGCAAAAGGCCCGGAAAGCGCCGAGGACCGAATGATCGCCGCCGCCCTGACGACAGCGCGCCCAGGCGTTGGATGAATCGCGAAAAGACTGTGGCGGATCGCGATTGCGGCACGATGCGGTTTCATGCTTCGCTGACCGACCGCGGATGCGGGCGGCGCCACGCCCCGCAATGACAGCGTCTGCCGGATGCGGGACGCCGTGGTCCCGATCAATCCCGACGATGCACCCATTGACGCGCGGCCCCTTCCCGGCCATATCGGCCCGGCGCGGAGGGCCGGATGGCCGCGGCGGTTTCGATCGTCGAGGAAAGTCCGGACTCCATGAGGCGACGGTGCCGGGTAACGCCCGGCGGGGGAAACCCCAGGGACAGCGCCACAGAGAACAGACCGCCGCTGTTCGCAGCGGCAAGGGTGAAACGGTGGGGTAAGAGCCCACCGGGGGGCTGGCAACAGCACCCGCATGGCAAGCCCCACCGGGAGCAATGCCGAATAGGGACCGCGCGCGGGTTGCGACTCGCAGGGCCGCCTTGCCCCAGCAGGTCCGGGTAGGCAGCTTGACCCGTCCGGCAACGGCCGGGCCAGAGGAATGGTCATCGATCCGGGAAACCGGGGAACAGAATCCGGCTTACAGGCCCTCCGCGCGCATCACAGGGACTGCATCACCTCGGACGCGATCTCGAAACTGCGCAGCCGCGCCGCATGATCGTGGATCTGGCCGGTCAGGATCACCTCGTCGGGCTTGTGCGCCGCGATCAGCGCGCCCAGCTGGTCGCGCACCTGGTCCGCGTCGCCCACGGCGCTGATCCTCAGCGCCTGATCCACCATCCCCCGCATCTGCGATCCGATCGCCGCGTCCAGATCACGTGTCGGGCGCGGCAGCTTGCCCGGCTGGCCGGTGCGCAGCCGGGCGAAGGCCAGTTGCATCGTGGTGCGCAGGTAGTTCGCCTCGTCGGCATCGTCGGCCGCAAAGACATTGATTGCGATCATGGCCTTCGGCTGTTTTCCCCAGGGAGAGGGCCGGAAACGGTCGCGATAGACCGCCAGCGCCTGTTCCATGTCGCCGGGCGCGAAATGGCTGGCAAAGGCATAGGGCAGGCCCAGATGCGCGGCCAGTTGCGCCCCGAACAGGCTGCTGCCGAGGATCCAGACCGGAACCTCGGTCCCCTCGCCCGGCAGCGCGCGCACGGCCGCGCCATCGCGCCGCGGACCCAGATAATCCAGCAGTTCCATCACATCCTGCGGAAAACTGTCGGCCATCGGATCGCGGCGCAGTGCCCGGATCACGGCGCCGTCGCCACCCGGCGCGCGGCCCAGCCCCAGATCGATTCGGTTCGTGAAGACGGTGGCCAGCGTTCCGAATGCCTCGGCCACGGTCAGTGGCGCATGGTTCGGCAGCATGATGCCGCCAGCCCCGACACGCATCCGACGGGTGGCCTGGGCTACCAGTCCGATCAGCACCGCGGTCGCGGAACTGGCGATGCCCGGCATGTTGTGATGTTCGGCCAGCCAATAGCGGTGATAGCCCCAGGTTTCGGCATGGCGGGCAAGATCAAGACTGTTGGCGATGGCCTCGGACGCCTCGGAACCCTCGGGAACCGGAGCCAGATCGAGAAGGGAATAGGGAAGATTGCTCATCCCGGGCAGTTAGGGATTGCGCGCAGGATTGCAACGGGCCAAGCGGCCGATAGCGCGGGGTCTGACTGCGGGGCCGGAAAAAGCCCCGCCCGTTTCAGCCCATCCTGCGCAGGTAGGTCCAGGTGGCAACCCGCGCACCGCGCGCGACCGACCAGCTTTCCGCATCGCCCAGATAGACGAACCCGCAATTGGTCAGCACCCGCGCCGAGCCCGGATTGTCCTGAAACGCCTCGGCGAACAGGGTCCGCGCCTTGTGCGGGTTGGCCGCCACCAGCGCCTCGACCGCCTCGGTGGCAAAGCCCGTGTTCCAGAAGCCGGCACCGATCCAGAAGCCAAGCTCGGACTGGTCGCCCTCCATCCGGGTCAGCGAGACGACGCCCAGCAATTCCGCAAGCCGGTGCACCGAGCCGTCGATCGCCCAGACATCCTCGGTCCGCGACGGCGACAGGGCGCGGGCCACGAAATCCTCGGCCGCGCCGGGGGGCAGCGGATGGGGGATGGCCCGCGTGCCCTGCGCCACCCGGCGATCGGATGTGTAATGCGCGATCATGCCGGCATCGGACGGACGCAGGGGCCGCAGCACGAAACGTTCGGTCTCGATGACGGGCTGGTTCATTACGACGCCGGCCGGCTTCAGGTCTTCCAACCTGTTACCTTCCCGCATCGGAGCAGACATCACCATTTCCCCCTCCCGGAAAGACAGAGCATGAAAACAGGTCGGGGGACCGGCTTTCGCCGATCCCCCTCTAACATCGAAATGTTAAGCTTGGGTTACTCGGCGGCCTCGAGGCTGGCTGGAATCACCGAAATGAACGTGCGGCCCTTCAGACCCTTCCGGAAGGTCACCTGGCCATCGGTCAGCGCGAACAGGGTATGATCCTTGCCCATGCCGACATTGTCGCCCGGCCACCATTTGGTGCCGCGCTGACGCACGAGGATATTGCCGGCGGTCGCTTCCTGACCGCCATACAGCTTGACGCCGAGACGGCGGCCCGCGGAATCGCGACCGTTGCGCGAGGAACCGCCTGCTTTCTTGTGTGCCATGGTCTGTCTCCTTACGCTTCAGCGGCGTCTTTGGCCGGTTTCTTGGCCTTGGCCTCAGGTTTCCCGGCCGGCGCCTCGTCCTTGCTGCGGGCGCCCACGGCGGTCTTCACGCCGGTCTTGTCGGCGCCCTTGTCCAGCACATCGGTCACGCGCACCAGCGTCAGTTGCTGGCGGTGGCCGCGCGTCCGCTGCGAGCTGTGCTTGCGGCGGCGCTTGACATAGGTCAGCACCTTGTCGGCCTTGATCTGGTCGATCACCTCAGCCTGCACGCAGGCGCCTTCGACCAGCGGCGCGCCCAGAGCCGATCCGACCATGAGAATATCGTTGAACTGGACCGTCTCGCCAGCAGAGGCATTCAGCTTTTCCACGCGCAGGACGTCGCCCGCCTGCACCTTGTATTGCTTGCCGCCCGTCTTCAGAACTGCGAACATCGCATCTTTCCTTCGTCATCCGCGCCCTGTGGCCCCGGCCTCATGCCGGCGTTTCCGGGATTTCCCCGCCTCGGACAGCGCATCCCGCCCATCGGGATGTCCTTGAAAACAACACACCGGCCAAGGGCGTCCGCCCGGCCGGTCGCGTGCATATGGCGGATTCGCGTGGCCAAGTCAACTGCCCGACCCGCCGCGCCCGCCTGAAAATTCGCTCGCCCACTCGGAACCGCGGCCCGCCCCGGCGCATTCCCTGCTGCCATCCCGAGGAAGCCCAGATGCAGACCTTCACCTGCCCCGCATGTCACAACCGCGTCTATTTCGACAACCTGTTCTGTTCTTGCGGACAGCCGCTCTATTACGAACCCGAAGCGCGCGACATGTGGAACGCAGCCACGCCCTGCGCCAACCGCGAGGCGATCAACTGCAACTGGGCGGCGATGCCCGACAACATGCTGTGCCGCTCTTGCGCGATGTCCGAAATCCTTCCGGCGCTGAACGTGGGCGACAATCAGGCATTGCTTGCCCGGGCCGAGCGCGCGAAGCGATGGGTTCTGGCGAACCTGTCCAACTGGGACTGGTTCACCGATGCCGATCAGGGCAGCCGGCCCGCATTCCGGATGCTGTCGGAAGACACCGGAATCGGGCGCGCCCAGCAGATCATGATGGGACATGACAATGGCGAGATCACGATCAACATCACCGAGGCCGACGAACGGATCCGGGTTCAGCGCCAGCATCAGATGGGCGAGCAATATCGTTCGATGGTCGGTCATTTCCGCCACGAGATCGCGCATTTCCTGTTCGACAGGCTGACCGTTGCCGAAGGTTTCCTGGACGAGTTCCGCGCGCTGTTCGGCGACGAGCGTGCCGATTATGCCGCCGCCCTGCAAGACCACTATGCCGCCCCCCGGGAACCCGGCGAAGACTACATCACCGGCTATGCCACCGCCCATCCGCACGAGGACTGGGCCGAAACGGCGGCGCATCTTCAGCACATGGTCGATTTCAGCGACAGCTTCATCAATGCCGGTTTGTCGATGCCGGGCATCCCCGCCGGCTATGCGCCCTATGACGACGATCAGACCCAGCAGATGCTGGATATCGCCGCCAGAATCGCCATCGCGGTTAACGACATCAACCGGGCGCTGGACAACAGCGACCTCTATCCCTTCGTGCTGACGCCGACGATCCGCGAAAAGATCGGTTTCGCGCATCGCTGGCTGAAACGTCACGCCGAACAGGGCGCCTAGGACACAAGAGGCGCTGCCCCGCGCTGTCATCAAAGCACGGCGGCCGGGCGTCGCGGGCGGGTGTCGGCGGCGCCCGATTTGCAGCGCGCGTAAAGGCTCAGCCCGCCGCCCGTTCCTCGAGCTCCAGCCATTCCTCCTCGGCCGCATTCAGGGCCACCTGCCGTTCGGTCAGCGCCATTGTCGCCTTCTGCGCCTTGGCGGGCGCCGTCTGGTAAAGGTCGGGCTGGGCGAGAAACTCGGACAATCGGGCGATCTCGGCCTCGAGCCGCGCGATGATCCCGGGCAACTCGTCAAGTCGGTGCTTTTCGGTAAAGCTGAGCCCGGACCTGACCGGGCCACCGGTCCTGGGTGCGGGCTGCGGCTTTGCTTGGGCCTTCCCTGCGGCAGGCTGCGTCACCGCCATTTCCGCTCGCTGGGCGCGATAATCGGTCCATCCGCCGGCATAGACGGTGGCACGGCCGTCGCCTTCCATCGCGACGGTCGTGTCCGCCACACGATCGATGAAATCGCGGTCGTGGCTGACCAGCAGAACGGTTCCGTCGTAGTCTCCCAGCAGGTCCTGCAGCAAATCCAGCGTCTCGACATCCAGATCGTTGGTCGGCTCGTCAAGGACCAGCAGGTTCGAGGGCCGCGCCATCAGCCGCGCCAGCAAAAGCCGCGCCTTCTCGCCGCCCGACAGGCTGCGCACCGGCGCGCGGGCCTGCGCCTCGTCGAACAGGAAATCCTTGAGATAGCCCACCACGTGGCGAGGCTGGCCGCGCACCATCACCTGATCGGCACCGCCCGAGGCGCCCAGTTCGGGATCCGAGGTCAGCGATTCCCACAGGCTTTGATCGGGATTCAGCGCCGCGCGGGCCTGGTCGAAGACCGCCAGATCCAGATTGGTGCCCAGGGTCACGGCACCCTGATCGGGCGCGATCTCTTTGGTCAGCATCTTGATCAGCGTGGTCTTTCCCACGCCGTTGGGCCCGACAAAGGCAATGCGATCGCCGCGATTGACCAGCAGATCGAACGGCTTAAGGATGACGCGATCGTCATATGCCTTGGCAATGCCCCGGGCCTCGATCACCTTTTTGCCCGATTGCGCGCCCGGTTCCAGCGCCATGGCCGCCGTGCCCTGCCGACGGATCCGGGCGGCGCGTTCGGCCCGCAGCGCCGCCAGGGCGCGGACGCGGCCCTGATTGCGCTTGCGCCGGGCGCTGATGCCTTCCACCGCCCAGCGGGCTTCCGCCCTGATCTTGCGGTCCAGCTTGTGGCGCGCGTCGTCCTCGGCCGACCAGACGCTTTCGCGCCAATCCTCGAAATGCGCGAAGCCGCGTTCCTGACGGCGCATCTCGCCCCGGTCGATCCACAAGGTCGCCCGCGTCAGGCGCCGCAGGAAAGCGCGGTCGTGGCTGATCAGCACATAGGCGGCGCGGGTCTGGGACAATTGATCCTCCAGCCAGCCGATCGCCTCGATGTCAAGGTGGTTGGTCGGTTCGTCCAGCAGCATCAGATCGGGCGCCTGCGCCAGAAGCCGCGCCAGCGCCGCGCGGCGGCATTCCCCGCCGGAAGCGGTGGCGACGGACCGGTCCGGGTCGAATTTCAGCCCTTCGGCCGCCATCTCGACCAGATAGCCCTGCCCCTCGTCCAACTCGGCACGGGCGAATTCGCCCAGCGTGGAGAACTTCGACAGATCCGGATCCTGCTCCATGTATCCGACATGGCTTCCGGCGCCCAGCACGACCTCGCCGCGGTCCGGTTCGACCTGCCCGGCCATCACCTTCATCAGCGTCGATTTGCCCGACCCGTTGCGGCCCACAAGCGCCGTTCGGTCGCCGGGCTGAAGGGTCAGGCTGATGCCGTCAAGAACAGGGTCGCCGCCATGGGTCAGCGAGATGTCGGTCAGTTGCAGAATTGGTGCGCGGGCCATGCGCGCCGGTTACCCTGCGCAAGGCGCACTGGCAAGCCGGCCATGCGAAACCCCCGCCGGCTTGATGCCTGCGGGGGCGGCGCGAATCCTGGCTTGAACGGGGCCGGGATCTAGTTGCCCTTGATCCTGGCTGCCCCACGCTGCCGACGCATCGAGACATAGATCAGCGACGCCATCAGCAGCAATGACACCGCGGCCGCGTTGTAGGTGCCCAGTTCCAGGCCGCCCTTGGCCAGCGGCTTGGTCAGGAAATCGCCGAAAGTCGCGCCGAAGGGCCGGGTGAAGATGAACGCGATCCAGAAAAGCAGCACCTCGCTTGCGGCCCGCATGTAGTGCAGCACCAGGACCATCCCGATAACCCCCATGGTGACCAGAGCGCCCTGCGAATAGCTGAGACCTACCACATCGACCAGGAAATCCCCGAAGGCCGTGCCAAGGCTGTTCGAAAAGATCACCGCGATCCAGAACAGCAGTTCCTTTTCCTTGTCCACGATCGGATAGATCGACAGATCCTGTTTGCGTACATACCAGATCGACAGCGTCACCACGAGGCCGATGGCCAGAATCATGGCGCCAAGCGTGTATCCCAGCCCAAGTGTCCGATCCATCAGGTCCGAAATCTCGGTTCCGGCGGTCGTTGTCGCCGCAATTCCGGCCCAGAACAGCGCCGGATGAAACCGGTCGCCGCGAATCTGCGCGGTCAGGACCAGGACCAGCAGCAGCCCGGTGATCGACAACCCGACGACATAACCCAAGTTCAGCGTCTGCGAAATGAAGTCCCCGAAGGTTTCGCCCAGCGTCGTGGCGATGATCTTCAGCAGCCAGAACATCGCAGTGACCTGCGCGACCTTGCTGGCCAGGTGATGTGAAGAACGTTCCATGGTCATTGTCCCAGTTGAATGATGATACGACGATCTCTGTCGTCGCACAGGACACGCATCGACTGCTGCGATTGCGGCTTCATCCGGCGCAGATTGAAAATCCGTAATCCGGCCGTCCGGCTTTCCGATTAATTAAGTCGGGTATTGACCCGCCGACCGCAGATTGCCAGAAGCGGGAACAGCAATACCCGATGAAAGGAATCAACAATGCGACTGCTTGTCATGGCATCCCTTCTGGGCGCGACCGCCCTGCCCGCCCTGGCCCAGGAGGTGAACCTCTATTCGCACCGCCAGCCGGAACTGCTGAAACCGCTGACCGATGCTTTCACCGAGGCCACCGGCATCACCGTCAACACTGCCTTCGTGGACAAGGGCATGGTCGAGCGCCTTCAGGCCGAGGGCGATCGCAGCCCCGCCGATCTGATCATGACCGTGGACGCGGCCCGTCTGGGCGAGGTCGAGGCGGCCGGCGTCACCCAGCCGATCGAGGACCCGGCGCTGGACATCATCCCCGAGAACCTGCGCGACAAGGATCGCCAATGGTTCGGCCTGACAACCCGCGCGCGAATCATCTATGCCAGCAAGGATCGCGTCGCCGATGGCGAGGTCACGACCTACGAGGATCTGGCCGATCCGAAATGGAAGGGCCGGATCTGCACCCGCCCCTTCGCGGACGACTACAATGTCGCGCTGACCGCCGCCTATCTGGCTCATCACGGCGAAGAGGCGACCCGGCAATGGCTGGAAGGGGTCAAGGCCAACCTGGCCAAGAGGCCCGAGGGCAACGATCGCGGCCAGGTCAAGTCGATCTGGGCGGGCGAATGCGACATCAGTCTGGGCAACACCTACTACATGGGCCAGATGCTGAAGGATCCCGAACAGAAGCAATGGGCCGATTCCGTGCGCATCGTGTTCCCGACCTTCGAGAATGGCGGCACCCATGTGAATGTCTCGGGGGTCGCGATGACCAAGGCCGCGCCGAACAAGGAAGCTGCGCTGAAACTGGTCGAGTTTCTGGTCAGCGACGAGGCGCAGAAGATCTATGCCGAAACCAACTACGAATTTCCCGTCTCGGATGATGTGGAGCGGTCCGACCTGGTCAAGAGCTGGGGCCAGTTCACCCCCGACAGCCTTTCGCTGAGCGAAATCTCCGATCTGCGGCCGAAGGCGCTGGACCTGATCGAAGAGGTGAACTTCGACGGCTGATCAGCCCGAAGGTTGCGGCCACGGACCGTTCCATGGCCGCAATCCGCGCTGGCGGGACGCAAGGCAAGCCGCGGCCGGCAATTCTTTCGGGTTGCACGATCCGCAACTCCGCATCAGAAAAGACGCGGATGAGTGCGAGCGAACATGGCCGAGAAGATCATCATCGACACCGATCCGGGGCAGGATGATGCCGTGGCGATCCTTCTGGCCCTGGCCTCGCCGGAACTGGAGGTGCTGGGCATCACCACCGTCGCGGGCAATGTCCCGCTGCCGCTGACCACGCTGAACGCCCTGAAAATCCTGGAACTTGCCGGTCGCGCCGACCTTCCGGTCTTTGCCGGATGCGAGGCGCCGTTGAGGCGCAGGCTGGTCACCGCGGAACATGTCCATGGCAAGACCGGGCTGGACGGCATCGAACTGCCGGTGCCAGCGACGGCCGCCCGGGACCGTCACGCCGTCGATTTCATCGTCGAGACGCTGCGCCGGGAACCCGCGGGCAGTGTCACGCTGGTTCCCATCGGGCCGCTGACCAATATCGCCCGCGCGCTGGAGCGCGCGCCCGATATCGCCGCACGAATCAGGCGGATCGTGATCATGGGCGGCGCCTATTTCGAGGTGGGCAACATCACCCCGGCCGCCGAATTCAACATCTATGTCGATCCCGAGGCCGCGCGCGCGGTCTTTGCGGCGGGCGCGCCGCTGGTCATCCTGCCCCTGGACGCCACGCATGAGGCATTGACCTCGCGCGGCTGGATCGAGACCATGCGCGGGATGCCGGGCCGCTGTGGTCCCGCCGTGGCAAGCTGGACCGATTTCTTCGAGCGTTTCGACCGCGACAAATACGGCAGCGAGGGCGCACCGCTGCACGATCCCTGCACCATCGCGTGGCTTCTGCGGCCGGATCTGTTCGAGGGACGCGAAATCAATGTCGAGATCGAGACGCAGGGCGAATTCACCACCGGCATGACGGTGGCGGATTGGTGGCGGGTCAGCGACCGGCCCGCCAACGCGCTGTTCATCCGGCATCTGGACCGCGACGCGCTGTTCGCGCTGATCACGGAACGGATTGCGCGCCTGCCTTAGGTGTTCAGTCCCGGCATCTGGTGGATCGGGTTCAGGATGAATCTGTCAGGCTCTGATGTCCGGATCTTGCAGATGTATTCGTATGGCGTGAGACCGCCCAGGGTCTTGAGCCTGCGCGCGAAGCTGTAAGCCGCCATGAAGTCCGTCAGATGTGCTCGGAACTGGTCGTGGCTGTCGTCATGGAAGCGTTTGACGTTCGGCGGGGAAACGATCCCCCGGATCTTTTCCTGTTCCGCTTCACCCTCCTTGATCGTGCGGTTCATCCGCTCGACCTGACCCCGTTTGCACCGCAGATCATGTCAAAGCGCATCGGACGGGAGTAGATGGTATTCCTGTTCCGAGGCTGCTCTGCGAACTGAATGCCGTTATCGGTGAGGGATGGTGTTGAGCTACTCCCCGATCTTTGGACAGATTTCCAACCGACTGAAGCTACGGCCTGCACCTGCTGGTCGGTTTCGATGTGGTTGAAGTAGACCACGGCGGGCGGTTGTCCGCCATGGGCAGGTGTGTGGGCGATGGTGATTGTAGAAGGTGATCCAGTGCCGATGCCTGCCCTGGCCTGCGATCCGGTTTCCCAGGCGTGCAGATAGACGCATTCATACTTCAGGGACCGCCAGAGGCGCTCTATGAAGATGTTGTCGAGGCGGCGCCCCCTTGCCGTCCATCGAGAACCGGGTGCCGACCCGTTTCAGCCGGTCGGTCCAGGCGAAGGACGTGAACTGCGACCCTTGATCGGTGTTCATGATCTCGGGCGCGCCGAAGCGGTGGGTCGCCTCGTTCAGCGCTTCGACGCAGAAGCCGGCTTCCAGCGTGTTGGAGATGCGCCAAGCCAGCACTTTCCGGGTGTGACCTGCCAGTCCATAACAGCCACCAACTAGAGGAAGCCGCGGCGCATCGGGATGTATGTGATGTCGGCGCACCAGACCTGGTTGGGCCGCTCCACCCGCAACCCGCCGAGCAGATAGGGTAGGTCCTGTGGCCCTTCGCGGGCTTGCTGGTGTCGGGCTTCTGGTAGATCGGCATCAGGCGCATGAGCCGCATCAAACGGCGGATGCGTTTCTGGTTCACGGCATTGCCTTCGTTCTGCAGATGCCATGTCATCTGGCGGACGCCGTAGAACGGGGTTTCTAGAAACTGCTTGTCGATCAGCAGCATGAGATCGAGGTTCGTGGCCGCCTCACCCTGCGGCGCGTAGTAGAACGACGACCGCGAGATCGACAGCAGGCGGCATTGCGCGCCGACTGACAGCCTGGGATGTGAGCGCTCGATCATCCCGCGCCTCACTTGCCGATCCGGGGCTTGAGCTTTTTGGACAAAAAATCGTTGGCGACGGCCAGCTCTCCGATCTTGGCGTGCAGGTCGCGGACCGTTTCTTCGCTGACCTCGGCCGCCGCCACAGCCTTGCCGGCACGTTCGAAGATGCCTGCGGCCCCCTCAAGCAGCAAACGCTTCCATTGATGGATCATCGTCGGATGCACGCTGAATTCGGCGGCCAGTTCCGACACCGTGCGCTCCCCTTCACGGCCTCCAGCGCCACACGCGCCTTGAACGCTGCATCGTGGTTCCTGCGTTTCGACATGTGCTGATCTTCTCGTGCTTGGAGACCGGCAGACGTCAGATCGTAGCTTCCGTCACTGTCCGATTTTCCGGGGATAGCTCAGATCGCACCATCAAACCGTGGGATCAAACAGCTAGGATCGCGGTCGTAAACGACTAGCGCGGTTTCAGGGTTGTTGATGCAGGTCTGTGAAAAAAGCAACAGCATGTCCCCGTCGGGCCCGGCCGGACACTGCTGGCGGATGCCGCCTATGGCAGAAACCGGCTGCGCGACCGCCTCGCAAATATCGGCGCGAGGGCCGTCATGAGACCCAGCCCGCGCCGATCCGTGCCGCCGCCCCTCGTCCGCGACACCGGCCGGATTGATCGCCTCTTCTCGAAACTCAAGCATTCCAGGGCCATCGGGACCAGATACGAGAAACACGACGTCGATTTCCCTGCCCTCGCCAAAGGCGCCGCAACAGGCATCCGATCACGCATTTGCGAGCCGGTGCACCAGGCCCGCGCCGCGCACCGTCGCATGCGCCTCAGCTCGCGGGGCGGCGGCGCCAGTTGTAGACGGTGCCCTCATCCACCGAGTCGCGGCCCAACGAGGCCAGCGGCCCGTCCTCGCCGCGCTGAAAGCCCAGATTCTTCAGCAACAGGCGCGAGGGCTGGTTATCGAGAAAGACATCGGCCAGCAGTTCCGCCGGGTCGAAACGGGCGCGGATCTCGTCGAGAAAGGCGCCGACCATTTCCTGTCCCAGTCCCTGACCGACCTGATCGGGGGCGAGGAAATAATAGATCCGGGGCTTTTCGCCCGCGCCGATTCCGACCGATCCGACCACCCTGCCGCCGCTGCGGGCGACCAGCCGCATCGGCAATGTCAGCGACTGGTCGCCGAAGATCGGGGCGATGTCCTCGACACTCATGCCGGGGTGAAACAGCAGCAGCATCCGTGCGATCTGCGGTGTCGTCACGATCTGGTGCAAGGCGGGAAGATCGGCGGGACGCGGGGCATCGATCAGCAGCCGCGCCGTGGCCAGCGCAATGCCATGACGGGCGGCGAAATCGTCGCGAGCCAGCCGCAGCTTCACGGCTGCCATTTCCCGGCCATGAGGCCGCGACCAGCGCATTTCCTGACCGACGGGCCGAAATCCCAGCCGCGCAAGCAGCCCGGCCGAGCGACGATTGCCCGCGAGATGGTAGGATTCGACCATCTCGGCCCCTTCATTGAACCGGCGCGACAGCGCCAGCACCGCGGCGCGAAGCCCGATCCCCTGCCCCTGCGCGCCCGGCGCGATCCAGATCCCGAAGCTCTGCCCGGCACGGATCATGCCCACAAGCCTGTCGCCCTGCCGCACGGCGTGTTCGTCGGGGCCCGCCTCGGCGATGAAAGCCTGCGCGTCGGTCATCGCATAGGGCCAGGGCACGACGCTGAGCCATTGCGTCACCTGCCAGTCCGAAAGGGCCGCGACGATGGTATCGGCATCCTCGGGCCAGGGACGGGTCAGGGTAACGGGCGCGGCCATCAGCGCGCGGGCACCACGCGGACCACCCCGCCCCCGGCCGACAGCGCGATCTCGCCCGTGGCCAGCCGCAGGGCGTCGCGGCCAAAGACCTCGGCCCGCCAGCCATGCAGGGCGGGCAGATCGCGTTCGCCGGTGGCGATGGCGTCCAGATCCGCCGCCGAGGCAATCAGCCTGGGGGCCACCCCCGCCGCATCGGCCTTGGCCTTCAGCAGGACGCGCAACAGATCCGACAGCGCCGGATTGCCCGGACGCCCCGGCTCGACGCCCTTGGGTTTCGGCAGATCGCCGGATTCTTGCCCGGCCTTGACCGCGGCGAGGATCCCGGCCGCGATGTCGCCCCGCCGCGCTTCGCGCAGAAGCAGCCGCGACTTGCCCAGATCGGCTTCGGTTGCCGGCCGGGTCGAAGCCAGTTCGATCATCGCGTCATCCTTGAACACGCGCGAGCGGGGCACGTCGCGGTCCTGCGCATAGTTTTCGCGAAACCGCGCCAGCTCGCGCAGGATCGCCAGGAAACGCGGCGAATTGGTGCGCGTGCGGATCTTCAGCCAGGCTTCTTCGGGACGGTTGATATAGGTCTCCGGGTCTTCCAGGACGCCGATTTCCTCGGCCAGCCAGCTTTCGCGACCGTTCTTCTTCAGCTCGGCCAAAAGGAATTCGTAGATCACCCGCAAATGTGTCACATCGGCCAGTGCATAGGATTTCTGCGCATCCGACAACGGTCGGCGCGACCAGTCGGTAAAGCGCGAGGACTTGTCCAGATTCGCCCGCGCGATCTTGCGCACCAGCGTCTCGTAGCCGACCTGTTCGCCGAAGCCGCAGACCATCGCGGCAACCTGCGTGTCGAACAGCGGCACCGGAAACAGCGCGGCGTCGTGAAAGAAGATTTCCAGATCCTGGCGGGCGGCGTGGAACACCTTGACCGTCGCCTCGTGACGAAACAGCTCGTAAAGCGGGTCCAGCGACAATCCCTCGGCCAGCGGATCGACCAGCACGGCCTCGCCGCCCGTCTCGGCATCGGTGGAGGCTGGCGGAATCGCAAGCTGGATCAGGCACAATCTGGACCAATATGTCCGTTCGCGCAGGAATTCGGTATCGACGGTGACGTAGGGCGCGGTTTTTGCGGTCTCGCAGAAACGGGCGAGATCCTCGGTCCGGGTGATGGTTGTGATCGTGCTGCTCATGAGGTCCTTCGGATGGGCGGTTCGTCCGCCGCCGGAATGAATACGCCCCAGGCCGTGATTTGAAAAGGACAGTTTACGCCCACGGCAACCGTCATGCCACGAGACTGCAACCGGCAGGCGCGCGGAATCAACGTGGCGGAATGTCGCCTTCGGCGCGTCGGGCGTGGAAATCCGCGACGAAATCCGACAGCCGGGACTGCGTGATCGCCGCGCGCAACCCGGCCATCAAGTCCTGGTAGTAATGCAGGTTGTGCCATGTCAGCAGCATCCCGCTGATCATCTCGCCGGCGCGGAAGACATGGTGCAGGTAGGCGCGTGAATAATTGCGGCAGGCCGGACAGATGCAATCCTGATCCAACGGGCGCGGGTCATCCTGATGGCGGGCATTCTTGATATTGACCTGACCGCGCCGCGTCCAGGCCTGCCCGGTCCGGCCCGAGCGTGACGGCAGCACGCAATCCATCATGTCGATGCCGCGGCTTACGGCGCCGACGATATCATCGGGTTTGCCGACGCCCATCAGATAGCGTGGCTTGTCCGCCGGCAGAAAACCCGGCGCATAATCCAGCACGCCGAACATCGCCTGCTGGCCTTCGCCCACGGCAAGCCCGCCGATGGCATAGCCGTCAAAGCCGATCCCGGTCAGGGCCTGGGCGCTTTCCTCGCGCAGATCGCGGGTCACGCCACCCTGCATGATGCCGAAAAGCGCATGTCCGGGCCGGTCGCCGAATGCGTCGCGCGACCGCCGCGCCCATCGCATCGACAACCGCATCGAGACAGCGACGTCGCGTTCCGCCGCCGGAAGCGCCGGGCATTCGTCAAAGGCCATGACGATGTCGCTGCCCAGAAGGCGCTGGATTTCCATGCTGCGTTCGGGGGTCAGGTGATGGCGGCTGCCGTCGATATGGCTGGCAAAGGTCACCCCCTCTTCGGTCAGCTTGCGCAGGCTGGACAGACTCATGACCTGGAAGCCACCGGAATCGGTCAGGATCGGGCGCGGCCAGTTCATGAAGCGGTGCAGCCCGCCCAGGCCGGCGATCCTTTCGGCCCCCGGGCGCAGCATCAGGTGATAGGTGTTGCCCAGCAGGATGTCGGCCCCGGTCTTGCGCACGGATTCGGGCATCATCGCCTTGACGGTCGCGGCCGTGCCGACGGGCATGAAGGCGGGCGTGCGGATTTCGCCGCGCGGGGTGTGGATGGTGCCGCTGCGCGCCGCGCCGTCCGAGGCATGCAGCGAAAAGGAGAAACGGTCACTCATCTTCGGGGCCTTCCGGGTGGAAACGCGCGTCCTTACCGCCCGCCAGTCGCGGATGCAACGCCGGCCCTCTGGACCCGCGCCGGGCGATGTCCTATATAATCGGTCGGAATTGCAAGGAAACCGCCATGACCCAGCCGATGATGGAAGGCGATCCGCTGATCGCCCCTTCAAGCACCGACCACGCGCTCTACGAGCCGATCGTGGAGGCCTGCAAGACGGTCTACGACCCGGAAATTCCCGTCAACATCTATGATCTGGGGCTGATCTACACGATCGACATCAATGCGGCAAACGAGGTTCGGGTGGTCATGACGCTGACCGCGCCGGGTTGCCCGGTGGCCGGAGAGATGCCGGGCTGGGTCGCCGACGCGATCGAACCCCTGCCCGGCGTGAAACAGGTCGATGTCGAGATGACCTTCCAGCCGCAATGGGGCATGGACATGATGTCCGACGAGGCGCGGCTGGAACTGGGTTTCATGTAGAGCCGCCTTTCAGGCGAGGCTCGCACAAGAAGAAAGGGCGCGGATCGAACTGACGCATTCCGTCCGGTGGGAGGCCTGAACAAACTGACCTGTCGCGTGACGCGCGGCAG
Organism: Paracoccus sp. L-17; assembly: GCF_056857655.1. Taxonomy (NCBI): domain Bacteria; kingdom Pseudomonadati; phylum Pseudomonadota; class Alphaproteobacteria; order Rhodobacterales; family Paracoccaceae; genus Paracoccus; species Paracoccus sp. L-17. The sequence goes on along the minus strand of NZ_JBSXNM010000013.1, from coordinate 545 downwards.
GTCATTGTATTTCAAGCGGATTTTCTGAGGGCCTGAAAAAGAAAAACAGGGCGGAAATCCGAGACTTTTTTCTCGGCGGTATCATCTGCCTATCCGAACGAAGAAATTTCCGGGATCTCGGACATTTCTTCTTCTGAGGCCGAAAATACAGCCAATATTCTCCGACCACAAGCTTGACCTTCGAACGCAGCGAAGATCGTGGACGAATGTCCGCATCGACTTCGATCCATGCGGATTTTCTGGTCTTTGGTCGGAAAACGACTCGAGGCAGAGCCGCGGATATCCGAGGTTCTGATGGCAGGCTTGGCGACATTCAACTTCAAGCTCTCGCAGCTCTACCCGGGCGCGGGAGACCATCGCATTGTCTTATGAATCTTCTTGGTTCTCGGGGTACTCGGGAGCCATGGCCCGCCACGCCATTTATGGCGGGCCATGGCGGCGGTCGGATCGTGTCAGCAAAGGTCAGCGGGACCGGTATTGAGTGGGATCGGCCGCCGTCTTCACCCAGGGCCTGAACGGATACGCGTGCTTGCGTCACGCATGAC
>NZ_JBSXNM010000012.1:0-23400 GCF_056857655.1 Paracoccus sp. L-17 | reverse complement strand
GTCACCGGATCGAGAACGCCTTCGCCCGCCTCAAGGACTGGCGCAGGATTGCCACCCGCTACGACAGATGCGCCGATCTGTTCCTCTCAGCCTGCGCCCTCGCAGCCGTCGTCATGTTCTGGCTATGAGTCCTGACCCTAGGGGAAAGCCTGATTCCATGGCGAAATTTCACCGCGATGGTCAGGCCTCCGCACGGGCCTGGCGTTTGCGTTCATGCGGATCCAGATGGCGTTTGCGCAGCCGGATCGTCTTGGGCGTGACCTCGACCAGTTCGTCATCATTGACATAGGCAATGGCCGCTTCCAGCGACAGGCGCACGGGCGGTGTCAGGCGCACGGCCTCGTCGGTGCCCGAGGCGCGGACATTGGTCAGCTTCTTGCCCTTCAACGGGTTCACTTCCAGGTCGTTGTCGCGGCTGTGTTCGCCGATGATCATGCCCTGATAAATCTGTTCCTGCGCGCCGATGAACATCTTGCCGCGATCCTCCAGGTTCCACAGCGCATAGGCCACGGACACGCCGTTCTCCATGCTGATCAGCACGCCTTGACGGCGCCCCTGTATGGCGCCCCTGTAGGGTGTCCAGCCGTGAAAGATGCGGTTCAGCACGCCATTGCCGCGGGTGTCGGTCATGAATTCGCCGTGATAGCCGATCAGCCCGCGCGAGGGAACATGGGCCACGATGCGGGTCTTGCCGAGGCCCGCGGGACGCATGTCGACCATATCGCCCTTGCGGTCCCCGGTCAGCTTCTCGATCACGACGCCGGTGTAGTCGTCCTCGACATCGATGATGACTTCCTCGACCGGTTCCAGGCGTTGGCCGTCTTCCTCGCGGAAGATCACGCGGGGGCGGCTGATCGACAATTCGAACCCTTCGCGACGCATGTTCTCGATCAGGACGCCCATCTGCAATTCGCCACGCCCCGAGACCACGAAAGCCTCGCCGCCGGGCGTGTCCTCGACCTTGATCGCGACATTCGATTCGGCCTCTTTCATCAGCCGCTCGCGGATGACGCGAGATTGCACCTTGCTGCCGTCGCGGCCGGCCAGCGGGCTGTCGTTGATACCGAAGGTAACGCTGATCGTGGGCGGGTCGATCGGCTGCGAGGGCAGGGCGGTCTCGACCTCGGGGGCGCAGATGGTGTCGGCCACCGTGGCCTTGGCCATTCCGGCCAGCGTCACGATGTCGCCGGCCCGTGCCTCGTCCACGGATTGCTGGGTCAGGCCGCGGAAGGCCAGCACCTTGCTGATGCGGAATTGTTCGATCCGCGCGCCGTCGCGCGCCAGTGCCTTCACCGTATCGCCAGCCCTGGCGTGACCGGCCTCGACCCGGCCGGTCAGCAATCGTCCCAAAAAGTTGTCGGCCCCGAGCGTCGTGGCCAGCATCTGGAAGGGCTCGTCGGTGCGGCTTATCTGCTTCGGCGGCTCGACATGACGCAGGATCAGGTCGAACAGGGCGGTCATGTCCTTGCGCGGACCGTCCAGCGTCTCGTCGCACCAGCCGCCGATGCCCGAGGCGTAGAGATGCGGAAAATCCAGTTGTTCATCCGAGGCGCCGAGATTGGCGAACAGGTCGAAGACATCGTTCAGCGCGTCATCGGGTTCGGCGGCGGGCTTGTCCACCTTGTTCAGCACGACGATCGGGCGCAATCCAAGCGCCAGCGCCTTGGATGTCACGAACTTGGTCTGTGGCATCGGGCCCTCGGCGGCATCGACCAGCAGGCAGACGCCGTCGACCATGGACAGGATCCGTTCGACCTCGCCGCCGAAATCGGCATGGCCCGGCGTGTCCACGATATTGATGCGGGTGCCCTTCCATTCGACGCTGGTCGCCTTGGCCAGGATCGTGATCCCGCGTTCGCGTTCGATATCGTTGCTGTCCATCGCCCGCTCGGCGACGGTCTGGTTCTCGCGGAAGGCGCCCGATTGCCTCAGGAGCTGATCGACCAGCGTTGTCTTGCCGTGGTCGACATGGGCGATGATGGCGATGTTGCGAATGTCCATGCGTGGGGCCTTCCGGTTTGCGCCGCTGCCCTATCGCGGCAGGCCCGGAAAGGCCAGCGGAAATCGCCCTGTCTGGAAGGGGGGCGACTGCCCCGCAGCCGGCCCTCCGGGCGGCTGCCATGCGCAGCCGCCCGAAGCCTCAGCGCAGGCCGAGGAAGGACAGGATGAACAGGACGACCACGACAAGGCCGACGATATAGATGATAGAATTCATGAAGCTTCTCCCTTCGTTTTCCGCTTGCGCGGACGCACCGTCGCGGCCGTCCGTCGCATGTCGTGCTGCCGAAAGAACGGCAACGCTTGTATCAAGTTCCCATGGCGCCACGAAAAATCGCGGTCATGGCGTTCGGGCGGGCAGCCAGCCCAGGCCCGCGGCGGTCTGCCGGACGGGGTCGTATTCGGCGCTGACCCAGCCCCGGTATCCCGATCGGTCGAGCATTTCGAAGAACGCGGGATAGTCGATCCCGCCGGTATCGGGCTCGTGGCGTCCGGGACAACCCGCGATCTGCACATGGCGCACCAGCGATGCGACGGGGGCCCAGGCCGCCAGCGCGTCGCCGGTGATCTTCTGGGCGTGATAGGCATCGAATTGCAGGCCCAGATTCGTCGCGCCCAGCCGTTCGATGATCGCGGCGGCCTTGTCGTAGTCCGACAGGTAATAGCCCGGCATGTCCTCGTGGTTGATCGGCTCGATCGTCAGGCTGGCATGAGGCGCGCGCGCGGCCGCCCATGCCAGATTGTCAAGGAAGGCTGCGTCGGCGCGGGCGCCCTCGGCCTTGCCGGCCATGATGTGGATGTGGCGCGCGCGCAGCGATTCGGCGACGCGCAGGGCGCGCACGAAATCGTGGCGGAAACGGTCTTCCATGCCAGGCTGGGCGGCGAAGCCGCGCGGACCGCCCGCCCAGTTCGGTGGCGGGCAGTTGATCAGCACGATCTCCAGCCCCGCCCTGATCGCCGCGCGCGACAGATCGCTGACGGCGATATCATAGGGAAACAGGATCTCGGCACCCTCGAATCCCGCCGCAGCGGCGGCGGCAAAGCGCTGCTGAAGCGGAAGTTCCGTGAACAGCATGGTCAGGTTGGCGGCGAAGCGCGGCATGGGGTCCTAGGGCTCCAGCGGGAAGAATTGCCCGGCCGAGCGGACGCCCGCGCGTCCGTCCCCGTCCCCGGTGACATCGGCTGCCGCTGCCAGACGGTAGAAGGTCTTGCGGTCGATCAGCGCCTCCAGACCGGCGCGGACATGAACATAGGGTCGCGGCTCGGCCGTCGTGCCGCGGATCACGATCGGGTGCTCGGCATCGGCCGTCACCAGATCGCCGACATTGGTGGTGAAGATGATCCGGTCCGGCGCGATCTCGGCATCGACGGCGATGAATGGCGCGTCCTCGACACGGATTCCGACCTTTTCGACCGGAGTCACCAGGAAAAAGCTGTCGCCCTCGCGTTTCAGCACGGTCGAGAACAGCCTCACCATGGCCGGTCGCCCGATCGGGGTGCCTTCATAGAACCACACGCCATCGGCGCGGATTTCCATGTCCAGATCGCCGCAGAACGGCGGATTCCACAGATGAACCGGCGGCAGTCCGCCTTTCTTCGCGGCCTTGCCGGCGGCTTCGGCGATGCCCGCCGCACTCACGCTTTTGTCACCCCGATCCGGCATTCGTTATGGTCGCCTCCGCCCGATTTCCCTATGCTCGGGTGTAAAGCAGCGGAAGGGCATTGTCATGGCTTCGGATGAAATTCTGGTGCAGGAGGTTCAGACCCTGGGTGCGCGGCTTGCCGATGCGCGCGCCAGCATCGAAGGCCGCTTCGTCGGTCAGCACCATGTGGTGGAGCAGGTTCTCGCGGCGATCCTGTCGGGCGGTCATGCGCTGCTGGTCGGCCAGCCGGGACTGGGCAAGACGATGCTGGTCGATACGCTGTCCACGGTGCTGGGGCTGGACAGCCAGCGCATCCAGTTCACCCCCGACCTGATGCCGGCCGATATCCTCGGCTCCGAGGTGCTGGACGTGCTGACCGATGGCAGCCGTGCCTTCCGCTTTATCGAAGGACCGGTCTTCACCCAGCTTCTGATGGCCGATGAAATCAACCGCGCCAGCCCGCGCACCCAATCCGCGCTGCTGCAGGCGATGCAGGAACGCGAGGTGACGGTCAGCGGCCGGCATCGTCCGCTGGGGCGCCCCTTCCATGTCCTCGCCACCCAGAACCCGATCGAACAAGAGGGAACCTATCCACTGCCCGAGGCGCAACTGGACCGCTTCCTGCTGCAGATCGACGTCGATTATCCCGACCGCGACACCGAACGCGGCATCCTGCTGGCGACGACCGGCATTGCCGAGGGCGCGGCCCATGCGGCATTCGACGCGCAGGGGCTGATCGCCGCGCAACGCCTGATCCGGCAGATGCCGGTGGGCGAGGCCGTGGTGGAAGCGATCCTCGATCTGGTGCGCGCCTTCCGACCCGGTGCCGACGAGGCCGCGCCCTTCGTGGCCGACACCCTGGTCTGGGGCCCCGGTCCCAGGGCCGCGCAGGCGCTGATGCTGGTCACGCGGGCGCGCGCAGTTCTGAACGGCCGGTTCGCGCCCACGCTGGAGGATGTCGAGGCGATGGCCCCGCCGGTTCTGCGGCATCGGATGGCGCTGTCCTTCGCTGCCCGCGCGCGTGGCGAGACCACCGACGCGGTGATCGCCCGCCTGCTGGATCAGCGTTTCGGCAGCCGTCAGGCGGCATGAGGCGGTCTTGACGCGCAGTCCCGCCGAACTTCGATCCCGCGCCGAGCAAGCCGGCGCCCATCTGCCCGGCCTGATCCTGTCGGCCGAGCGGCTGGCCGCGATGGTCGCGCCGGGCGCGCATGGCCTGCGCCGGGCCGGTCCGGGCGAGGATTTCTGGCAATACCGCCCGGCCAGCAGCGGCGATACTGCACGCAGCATCGACTGGCGGCGCTCGGCCCGTTCGGATTCGCAATTCGTGCGCGACCGCGAGGCGCAGACGGCGCAGGCGGTCGGGCTGTGGGTCTCGGCGGGGCAGGGGATGGGCTATTCCGGCGCGGTCGATCGGCCGACCAAGGGATACCGCGCCCAGGTAATGGCGCTTGCGCTGGCGATGATCCTGCTGCGCGGGGGCGAGAAGGTCGGGATGCTGGGCCAGCCGGCGCGCGCCGGCCGCGTTCAGGCCGAACGACTGGCCGAGGCGATGGCCATCACGCAGACCGCTCGCGACGACGCCGACGCGCCTGCGCCCGAAAGCCTGCGCCCCGCGCAGCGGCTGGTGATCCTGTCGGATTTCCTGACCGATCCGGACTGGGTCCGTGCGCTGCTGGCACGCGCATCCGGGATCGGCGTGCGCGGCGTTCTGATGCAGGTTCTGGACCCGGACGAGGAGAACTTTCCCTATTCCGGTGCAGTGGTCTTCCGGTCCCTGTCGGGCGCGACGCGCCATGACAGCCGCGACGCGGGTGGGCTGCGCGAGGCCTATCTGGCGCGGCTGGCCCAGCGGCGCGACTGGTTGCGCGAACAGGCCCGGGGCGCGGGCTGGCATTTCGGCCATCACGCGACCGGCCACGCCCCGGCCCACGCGCTGAGCTGGCTCTATCAGGTTCTGGGGGGCTGATGCTGATCCTCGGGCCCTTGGGATTCGCGGCGCCATGGGTGCTGGGCGCGCTGGTCGCGCTGCCGGTCCTGTGGCTGATCCTGCGTGCGATGCCACCGGCGCCGCGTCTGGTGGCCTTTCCCGGCGTGGCGCTGCTGCGCGGGCTGATCGACCGCTCGCCCGTGGCGCAGCGGACGCCGTGGTGGCTGCTGCTGATCCGGCTTGCGGCGGTCGCGGCGCTGATCCTGGCCTTCGCCGGGCCGGTCTGGAAGCCGGTGCTGCGCAGCGATGCGGATGGCCCGCTGCTGGTGGTGATGGATGCAGGCTGGGCCGCCGCGCCGGGCTGGGCCGGCCGGCAGGCCCGCGCCGAACGGGCCCTGACCGAAGCCGCCGGCCAGGGCCGCCCCGCCGCGCTGCTGCTGGCGGATGGCCGGACCGGTTCCGGTGCCCTGGTCTTCGCCCCCGCCGACCGGCTCCTGGCCGGTCTGCGCGCGTCGGGGCCTGTTTCCTGGGACACGGCGCTGCCCGACGATCCTGACGTGGCGCTGGCGGATGTGCCGGACGGGCTGCTTTCGACGCTGTGGATCAGCGACGGGCTGGACCATCCGAACCGCGCCGCCTGGCTGGCCGCCCTGGCCGATCGCGGGCCGGTGACGGTGGTGCCGCCGACGCGCGCGCTGACCGCGCTTGGCCTTGGCGGCGGCGATCGGCCCGCCCTGACGCTTTACGCCACGGGCGATGCCGCGCCCCAGATCCTGGCCATCGGGCCCGATCCGCAGGGGATCGAGCGCGAGCTGGCCCGACTGACCCCCGGCGATGTCACGCGCTCCGAGGGCGTTCTGACCCGCCCCGTCGCCATCGATCTGCCGCCGGAATTGCGCAACCGCGTGACCCGGTTCCAGATCGAAGGCGAAAGCCATGCCGGCGCGGTCGTCCTGGCCGATGACCGGGTTCGGCGCCGCAAGGTCGGGCTGGTGGGCGACGCCGCCGATCAGGCCGAGGGGCAGCGGCTTCTGTCGCCGCTGTATTACCTGCGCCGGGCGCTGGCGCCGACGACCGATCTGGTCGAGGGGGGGCTGGGCGATGTGCTGGACGCCGCCCCCGATGTGATCATCGTCGCCGATCAGGTCGAGATGGCCGAATCCGGAGAACTGGCGCAATGGGTCGATGAGGGCGGCTTGCTGATCCGCTTTGCCGGGCCGCGCATGGCCGCCTATGATGGTCTGGTGGACGAACCGCTGCTGCCGGTCACCCTGCGGCAGGGCGGCCGCGATATCGGCGGCGCGCTGAGTTGGGGCGACCCGCGCGGGTTGGCCCCCTTCGCCACCGATGGCATCTTCGCCGGCCTGACCGCGCCCGGTGACGTGACGGTGCGGGCGCAGTTGATGGCGCAGCCCGCGCCGGACCTGTCCGACCGCACCATCGCCGCCCTGTCGGACGAGACGCCGCTGGTCACGCGCGCGCGTGTCGGGCAGGGCCAGATCGTCCTGTTCCATGTCACCGCAAACGCCGAATGGTCCAGCCTGCCGCTGTCGGGGCTGTTCGTCGAGATGCTGAACCGGCTGGTCGCCACTGCCCGCGTCAGCCCGGCCGAGGAACAGGCCGAGGATCGCGAACAAGCCTTCTGGACGCCGCAGATCGTGCTTGACGGCTTCGGCCGCGCCGCGCCCGCCGAGGATCTGTCGCCCATCGCCGCCGGCGACATGGCCGGGGGACCGGCGCCCGGCCGCCCGGCCGGCATCTACGCGGCCGGCGATCGCAGCAGGGCGCTGAACGCGGGTGGCGACTTCACCCTTGCCACATGGCCCGGTGCCACGGTCGAGGCCGCGGCCGAACTGCCGGGACGGGATCTGAAGGGCTGGCTGCTGGCGGCCGCCGCGCTGCTGCTGGCTCTGGACGCGATCGGTTCGGCCTTCGTTGCGCGCGGCACGCGCGCGCGCGCCATGCCGGCGGCGGCGATCCTTCTGGCAGTGCTTCTGGCGCTGCCCGGCGGGCAGGCGCGGGCACAACAGGACCAGCCTGACCCCGATCTGGTTCGCGCCGCCAACGAGGTGGCGCTGGCCTATGTCGTGACCGGCGATCAGGAACTGGACCAGACCTCTTACGAGGGGCTGACCGGTCTGTCGCTGGCCCTGCGTCAGCGCACCTCGGTCGAGCCGGGCGAGCCCGTGGCGATCGACCTCGACACGGACGACCTGTCGGTGCTTACCTTCCTCTACTGGCCGATCAGCGCGGGGCAGACCCCGCCCTCGCCGCAGGCCTATCTGCGACTGAACCATTACCTGCGCTCGGGCGGGATGATCCTGTTCGATACCCGCGACGGCGACGTGGCGGGCCTCGGCGGGCCCGATCTGGGCCAGACCCTGCGCAATCTGGCCGCGCCGCTGGAGATCCCGCCCCTGGCACCGATCCCCGAAGATCACGTCCTGACCCGCAGTTTCTATATCCTCGAGGATTTTCCCGGCCGCTGGCAGGGCAACCCGGTCTGGGTCGAAGCGCCGCCCGCCGGGGCCGAGGCCGCCGAGGGCGTGCCGTTCCGGCAACTGAACGATGGCGTCAGCCCGGTGGTCATCGGCGGCAATTCCTGGGCCGAGGCCTGGGCGGTCGACGGGAACGGCTATCCGGTCTTTCCCGTCGGGCGCGGCTGGGAGGGGGAACGCCGGCGCGAGATGGCCTATCGTTTCGGCATCAACCTGATCATGTATGTGCTGACCGGGAACTACAAATCCGATCAGGTCCATGTTCCCGCGCTTCTGGACCGGCTGCGCGGGGTTGATCCCGGAAGGCTGCTGCCATGACCGAATTGCGCTTCGATCCGCTGATGCCCTGGTGGGTGATCGGCGCGCTGGCGGGGCTGGCGCTGCTGATCGCGGGCTTCGCGCTGTGGCGCGGCCTGCGCGGCTGGGCCTGGCGCGGATTGGCCGGTCTGGCCGCCGCGCTGGCGCTGGCGGGGCCGGCGCTGGAGATCGGCAGCCGTGCGGGCCTGTCGGATATCGTGGTGCTGCTGGACGACCGTTCGGCCAGCCAGAGCCTGCCGGAACGCGGCGATCAGACCGATGCCGCGGTAACCGAGCTGACGCGCCGGATCGAGGCGCTGCCCAATACCGAGTTGCGCCGCGTCACCGTCGGCGACAGCGAGGACGGCACCCTGCTTGCGACCGAGATGGCCCGCGCCGTCGCGGCCGAGCCGGCAAGCCGCCTGGCCGGTGTCATCGCCGTGACCGACGGCCGGATCCACGATGCGCCGATGCTGCCGCAATCCGTGCCCGCCCCGGTCCATGTCCTGCGGACCGGGCGGCCGCAGGACTGGGATCGCAGGCTGGTGATCGAAGAGGCGCCGGCCTTCGGTCTCATCGACCAGCAGGTCACGATCCGCCTGAGGATCGAGGATCAGGGCGCGGTCCCCGATAGCGTCGCCGGAGGTTCTGCCAATCTGCGCATCAGCGTCGATGGCGAGGATGAACAGACCTTCGCCGTGCCCGTGGGACAATCGCTGGAACTGCCGCTGACCCTGACCCATGCCGGCCAGAACGTGGTCCAGATCGGCTTTGACGCGCCCGACCCCGGCGGCGCGGGGCCGGAACTGACCGACCGCAACAACAGCGCCGCGATCAGCATCAACGGCGTGCGCGACCGGCTGCGGGTGTTGCTGGTCTCGGGCGAGCCCCATGCCGGGGAACGGACCTGGCGCAATCTGCTGAAATCGGACGCGGCGGTCGATCTGATCCATTTCACCATCCTGCGCCCTCCCGACAAGTCGGACGGCGTGCCGGTCGACGAACTGTCCCTGATCGCCTTTCCGACGCGCGAATTGTTCCTGCAGCGGATCGACGATTTCGACCTGATCATCTTCGACCGCTACCGGGTGCGGGGCATCCTGCCGCCCTCCTATTTCGACAATATCGCCCGCTATGTCGAAAATGGCGGCGCGGTGCTGGTTGCGGCGGGGCCGGAAATGGCCAGCGTCGAAAGCCTGAACCTGTCGCCGATGGGCCGGATCCTGCCCGCCCGCCCCACCGGCCGGATCATCAATCAGGCGTTCCGCCCGCAACTGACCGAGGCCGGGCGCCGCCACCCGGTCACATCGGGTCTGCCCGATGCGCCCGACGAGAACGGCGCGGGCGGCTGGGGCCGCTGGCTGCGCATGGCCGAGGTGACGCCCGACCCCGACGCTCAGGTCGCGATGACCGGTCCGGATGGCGCACCGCTTCTGATCCTGAACCGGGTCGGCAAGGGGCGGGTGGCGCTGCTGAGTTCGGATCAGGTCTGGCTCTGGAGCCGCGGTTTCGAGGGCGGCGGGCCGCAGCTGGAATTGCTGCGCCGCATCGCGCATTGGTCGATGAAGGAACCGGAGCTGGAGGAAGAGGCGCTGCTGGCCGAAGTTTCGGGCGGTCTGGACGTGCGCTTCACCCGCCGCACGATGCAGGACAAGGCCGGCCCGCTGATCGTGACCCGGCCGGATGGCCAGACCGAAGAGGTTCCGTTGACCCAGGCCGGGCCGGGCCGCTTCAGCGCCGACTGGACCGCGCCCGAGCCGGGGCTCTACCGTCTGCAGGACGGTGATCTGCGCCGGGTGCTGGCACTTGGCCCCGCCGCGCCGCGCGAATTCGAACAGACCGTTGCCAGCACCGACCAGCTGGCGCCGCTGGTCGAGGCCTCGGGCGGCGGCGTCGTCGCGCTGTCCGACGGCGTGCCCGATCTCAGAACGGTCGCGCCGGGCCGGACGGCCCATGGCCGGGGCGTGGCCCGTGACTGGATTGCCATCACCCCGCGCGATGCGGCGACGGTCACCGGCCTCGAACGGCGGCCCTTGCTGCCCGGCTGGGCGTGGCTGGCGCTGATCGCGGGGCTCATCTTGCCGGGCTGGCTGGCCGAGGGCCGCAGGACCGGCAAGGCGGCGCCTGTAACGGGCAATCCGGCCGCCGGCCAGGGCTGACGCGCTTGCCAAGGCCGGGCGGCGTTGCTAACCGGTCACAAATCCTCCGGAGGAAGACCAGCATGGCCGCCGCCCCGCGCAACCCAGCCCCCCATACCGAGGCCGATCTTTCGCTGATCAAGCGGATCATCCCGCACCGCTATCCGTTCCTGTTCATCGACAAGGTGCGCGACATCGTGGCCTTCGAAAGCGCAATCGGCGTCAAGAACGTGACCTGCAACGAGCCGCATTTCCAGGGCCATTTTCCCAGCCAGCCGATCATGCCCGGCGTCACCATCGTCGAGGCGATGGCGCAGACCTCGGCCGTGGTGGTTGGCATCAGCCTCGACGTCATCGACAAGCCGCTGCTGACCTATTTCATGGGGATCGACAATTGCAAGTTCCGCCGCATGGTGGTGCCGGGCGACGTGCTGGAACTGCATTGCACCGTCACCCGCGCCGGCGGCCGGATCTGGAAATTCCACGGCGAGGCCAGGGTCGATGGCCAGCTGGCGGCCGAGGCCGATTTCACCGCCATGATGGACCTGAAGGCCGATGGCTGAGACAGCGATCCACCCCACGGCCGTGATCGAGCCCGGGGCAGAGATCGGCACCGGGGTCAGGATCGGCCCCTTCTGCGTCGTGGGCTCCCAGGTGCGGCTGGCCGACCGGGTGGAACTGCGGTCCCATGTCGTCGTGACCGGTGACACCGCGATCGGCGACGAAACGGTGATCTTTCCCTTCGCCTCGATCGGCGAGGTGCCGCAGGATCTGAAATACCGCGGCGAGAAGGTGCGCCTGAAGATCGGCGCCCGCAATCGCATCCGCGAATATGTGACGATGAATCCCGGCACCGAGGGCGGCGGCGGCGTCACCCGCATCGGCGATGACGGGCTGTTCATGGCCGGCGCGCATGTCGCCCATGATTGCCGGATCGGAGACCGGGTGATCCTGGTGAACAACGCCTCGGTCGCGGGCCATTGCGTGCTGGAGGATGACGTGATCGTCGGCGGCCTGTCGGGCGTGCATCAATTCGTCCGCATTGGCCGCGGCGCGATGATCGGGGCGGTCACGATGGTCACGGCGGACGTGATTCCCTTCGGTCTGGTCCAGGGACCGCGCGGCCATCTGGACGGGCTGAACCTCATCGGGCTGAAACGCCGCGGCGTCAGCCGCGCCGAGATCGCCGCGCTGCGCAGCCTGCTGGCCGATCTGGGACGCGGTGCTTTTCGCGACAGTGCGCGGACGCGCGCGGAAGGCACGGTTTCGGCGATGGAGCGCGAGGTGCTGGATTTCATCCTCGGACCCTCGGACCGTTCGTTTCTGGCGCCGCGCCCGGCATGAGCCGCACCGCCGTCATCGCCGGTCAGGGTGGGCTTGCCCCGGCCGTCATCGCCGCGCTGGACGATCCGCTGGTCTATGCGCTGGACGGTTTCGCGCCGCCCGTGCCCGCGACCCCGTTTCGGCTGGAACGGCTGGTTCCCTTTCTCGACCGCCTGATTGAACACGGTGTGGACCGGGTGATCTTCGCGGGTGCCGTCCGCCGCCCCCGGCTGGATCCCGAGGCTTTCGATCCGCGCACGGCGCAATTGGTCCCGCGCATCCTGACCGCGCTGCAATCGGGCGACGACGCGGCCCTGCGCATGGTGCTGGATATCTTCGAGGAACACGGCCTGACCATCTGCGGCGTCGACCAGATCGCCCCGGATCTGGTGCCGGAGGCGGGGATCCTGACCGGCGCCCCGACCGATTCCGACCGCCGCGACGCCGCCCGCGCGGCCCGGATCCTGTCGCATATGGGCGACCTGGATCTGGGGCAGGGCGCGGTGGTGGCGCAAGGATTGTGCATGGCGCTGGAAACCCAGCCGGGCACGGCAGCCATGCTTGACTTCGCCGCCTGCCACACCGGACTGCGCCCCGACCCGACCGGCGCCAAAGGCGTCTTCTACAAGGCTCCGAAACCCGGGCAGGATCGGCGCGTCGATCTGCCGACGATCGGCCCCGACAGCGTCGATCAGGCTGCGGCAGCGGATCTTGCCGGCATCGCGTGGCAGGCGGGCGGCGTCATCCTGCTGGATCGCCAGCAGACGGTGCAGCGCGCCAGGGCTGCGGGGCTGTTTCTGTGGGCACGGCCGCAAGAGGGTATTTGATCAACGAAGAAGGGCTGGTTTCTTCTTCGTTGCCCCAATACCCATGGGCAAGGCAGCAACCGTAGGAGCCGCATGACGTTCTTCCTGATCGCGGGCGAGACCTCGGGCGACCAACTGGGCGCGGCCCTGATGGCCGGGATGCGCCAGTTGCGGCCCGATGTGGCCTTTACCGGCATCGGCGGGCCGCAGATGATGGCGCAAGGCATGGACAGCCTGTTTCCGATGGACGAGCTGTCGTTGATGGGAATCTGGGAGGTGCTGCCGAAATTTCGTCATCTGAAGCGCCGCATCGCCCAGGCTGCCGAGGCCGTGATCGCGGCGGCCCCCGAGGCGCTGATCACCATCGACAGCCCGGATTTCTGTCTGCGGGTCGCGCGTGCGGTTCGCGCCGCGCGGCCCGATCTGCGCACGATCCACTATGTCGCGCCCTCGGTCTGGGCCTGGCGCCCAGGCCGGGCGCTGAAGATGGCCGAGGTGATCGACCATGTTCTGGCGATCCTGCCCTTCGAGCCGCCGCTGATGCGGGCTGCCGGAATGCGCTGCGATTTCGTCGGCCACCCCATCGCCACCGCCGAAGTGGCGGGTCCGGACCAGGCGGCGCTGTTCCGCGAGACCCATGCCATCGCGCCCGAGGCGCCCGTTGTCCTGTGCCTGCCGGGGTCGCGCCGATCCGAAGTGTCGCGGCTGGCGCGGCGTTTTGACGAGGCGCTGCTGCGCCTGCGCGACCGGCTGCCCGAAATCCGCATCGTCCTGCCGACCGTGCCGGGCGTCGCGGATATGGTGCATGAAATGACACGGCGCTGGCCCACGGCGCCGATCGTGCTGGAGGATCCCGTGGAAAAGCGCGCGGCCTTCGCGGCCGCCGATCTGGCCTTGGCGGCCTCGGGGACGGTCAGCCTGGAACTGGCGGCGAACCGGATTCCGATGGTCATCGGCTACGACATGGCCCCGCTGAGCCGCCTGGTCGTGGGGATGCTTCTGCGCACCGATACGGTCACGCTGGTCAATCTGGTCAGCGACACCCGCGCCGTGCCCGAATTCCTGGGCAAGGCCTGCCAACCCGGCGCCATCGCCCAGGCGCTTCAGGATGCGCTGGAAGACAGCACCGCGCGCAAGGCCCAACTGGACGCGATGGATCTGGCCATGGACCGGCTGGGCAAGGGCGGCGAGGCGCCGGGACTGCGCGCGGCACGCTCGGTCCTTGGTTCGGTTACAGAACCGCGGTGACGATGATCTCGACCTTGTAATCGGGTGTCGCCAGTTTCGATTCGCCGGTCGCGCGGGCCGGGGCGTGGCCAGGCGCGACCCAGCCGTCCCAGACCTCGTTCATGGCGGCGAAATCGGCCATGTCGGCCAGCCAGATCTGGGCCGAGACGATCCGGCTTTTGTCCGTGCCGGCCTTCTTCAGCAGCGAGTCGACCTGGGCCAGGATCGCGCGGGTCTGTTCGGCGGCGGGCTTGCCCGGCTGGGCCACCTGGCCTGCCAGCCAGACCATTCCATTCGCCACGACCGCCTGGCTCATCCGCTGGCCGGCTTCGATACGCCTGATGTCGCTCATGTCTTCATGCTCCTTTTGCGAGACGCCAGAAAAAGATCGCGGTCATCCCGAAACCGACCACGGCGATCAATGCGCGCAGCGGCCCGCGCGGGATGCGCCGCGCTATCGGGGCCCCGGCATAGCCGCCGATGATGGTTCCAGCCGACATGATCGCGGCCGGAATCCACACGATCTTGCCACCAACCGCGAAGATGGCGAAGGCGATGATCGCCAGCGCCGCGCTGAGCCAGCTTTTCAGACCGTTCATCTGGTGCAGATCGCGCATTCCCCACATCGAGAAGACCGCAAGCATGATGATCCCCAGGCCGCCGTTGAAATAGCCGCCATAGATCGACATGGGAAGAAGCGTGCCCAGCCCGAAGGGCATCACCACCGATTGCCAGCGGGAAGCATGGCGGCGGATCGGTTCGGACCAGTAGAACACGATGGTCGCGATCAGCAGCAGGAAGGGGACCAGCAGCGCGAAGGCCTTGTTCGAACTGACCAGCAGCAGGACACTGCCGGCGCCGCCGCCGATCATCGTCCACAGGGTCAGCTTGATCAGCGGCACGCCGTCGATCGCGCGGATGTCGCGGCGAAAGCCCAGCGTCGCCGCGACATAGCCGGGCAGGGCCGCGACCGTGCTGGTGGCATTGGCGACGACGGGCGGGACGCCCGTGAAGACCAGCGCGGGAAAGGTGATGAAGGTGCCGCCGCCGGCAACCGCATTCAGGACGCCACCCAGCACCCCGGCGAGAAAGGTCAGGGTGACTTCGAGCATCCGGCGGCCTTGTCAATCACAATGCTGTGTGGAGCGGGTGAAGGGAATCGAACCCTCGTCGTAAGCTTGGGAAGCTTCTGCTCTGCCATTGAGCTACACCCGCGTGGCGTTTCGATTAGCCGTTGGTCGCGGCGCCGTCAAGGCTGTCAGACCAGCCCGACGGCCGCGAGGGCCGCGGCGATGTCGGGCGGCAGCGGATCCTCGGATGCGCGGTCGGCAGGCAGATCGGCAGGGGCCTCGTCGCCCTTCAGATAGCGCCAGCCCTGGAACGGGCGGCGCGGCACGGCGGCGACGCGCACCAGATCGCGGTCCAGCACCAGCGCGCAGCGGCGGATGCCGTCCTGGCCCAGCCTTTCGTCCAGCCGCAAAAGCCGCTGGCGGGCCAGCATGACGCCCTTGAACACCCAGTAAATCGAGCCTCCGTCCAGCAGTTCCGCCTCGCGTCTGGGCCACATGCGGGTGACGTGAATGGCCGGCGCCTCGTGGAAACGCTGCTTCTGCCAGTGCAGCAGATCCTCGGGGCCGTCGGCGCCGACGCAGAGTTTCATCAGGTTGAGCGGGGCTGGCATCTCCGCAAGATAGGTGGGCCGAAGACGCGCCGCAAGCGGACCGGTCCTGTCCGTTGGCCAAAGCGGGCGACGTCAGGCACTGCCGATCGCGGGTGACGAATCTTGCCGGCTGGCAAGATGCGCCAGGACGAAATCCGCCCGCGCCTCGACATCGGTTCCTGGCAGGACGATGGTATCGTATCCAAGCCGACCGAAAGCATCGGCCAGGCGGTGATACTCATCGATGGCGTCCTGCATGTCGTGCCGCCGCGCGTCATCTGTCCGGTAGATTTCCGGCCAGGGCGGGGTCAGAAAAACCTGCTGGTGAAAACGCCCCCGCCCGCCGAGCGTCTCGCCAAGCGGTGTCCCAGCCGCGTGTTCCAGCGGACGGCCGCATCGATCAGCCCGCGATCGAAAAAGAGCCAGCCGGTGACGCCACGCAGACCCCGCCGGTCCTCAAGCGCCATCTCGATAGCCCTGCGCGCGAAGGCTTCCGGATCGGCCCAGGGAAGCGCGCTGCCATGGCCGGGCTTCTCTTGGGCGACGATCCGTCTGCCGGGCTCGGGCACGACGGGGAATCCCCGCCGTGCCAGTTCGGCGAGAAGCGTCGATTTTCCGCCGCCCGAACAGCCTGAAAGGATGACGTGCCGGCCAAGATTGTCGCGTGGCATCGGGTCTTCCTTGGCCGCGAGATGCAGTTCAGGTTCAAGAATGGCGTCGTCTCTCAGAGCCGCGGCCGATGGCGCGACAGCAAAAAGCCGCGACATCGGCCGCGGCTTTCAGGATTCGTTCATCACAAGCGGATCAGAGCTCGTCCAGCGCCTCGACGGCCTTTTCCAGTTCCTGCTTGCTGATTTTCTTTTCCTCGACCTGCGCCTTTTCGGCGATGTGATCGACAACCTTGTCCTCGAAGATCGGGGCGCGCAACTGCTGCTGCATGTTCTGGTTCTGCTGCACGAATTCGAAGAAGGCCCGTTCCTGACCCGGATATTGACGCGCCGCCTGCAAGACGGCCTGGGTCATTTCCTGATCGGTCACGCTGACTTCGGCCTTCTGCCCGATCTCGGCCAGAAGCAGGCCCAGACGCACCCGGCGCTCGGCCAGTTTCCGGTGCTCGTCTGTGGGCTCGATGGCGCCGTGATCGTGGCCTTGCTCCTCGGGATGTTCTTCGTGCCACAATTGGTGAGCGATCTGGTTGGCCTCGGCCTCGACCAGCGATTCCGGCAGCTCGAATTTGACCTGATCGTCCAGCTGATCCAGCAGAGACCGCTTCATCACCGCGCGGGCGGCACCGGCATATTCGGTTTCCAGCCGTTCCGAGATCTGCTTTTTCAGGCCGTCCAGATCCTCGGCGCCGAATTTCTTGGCCAGTTCGTCGTCGATCTCGGCGGCTTTCGGCGCCTTGACCGCCTTCACCTTGCATTCGAAGGTCGCTTCCTTGCCGGCCAGATGCTTGGCCCCGTATTCCTGCGGGAAGGTGACCTTCACCGTGACATCCTCATCGACCTTGGCGCCGACCAGTTGTTCTTCGAAGCCCGGAATGAAGCTGTTCGAGCCCAGGACCAACGGGTAATCCGCGGCCTCTCCGCCCTCGAACGCCTCGCCATCGACAAAGCCCTTGAAGTCGATCACGACCTGATCGCCGTCCTTGGCCTTGCTGCCCTTGCGGCGGTCGTCGAAATCCTGGGCCGATTTCGCCAGGTTCTCCAGCGCCTCGTTCACTGCTTCTTCCTCGGCCGGGACGCTCAGCTTTTCCAGCTTCAGCCCGGTCATGTCAATTTCGGGGATGGCGGGCAGGGTTTCGTAGCTGACATTGACAACCACATCGTCGCCTTCCTTCCAGTTCTCGCCGTTCTCCATCTCGACGGCGGGCTGGGCGGCGGGGCGATCGCCGGTTTCCTCCAGATGCTTGCGCAGGGCGCCATCGATGGCCTCCTGCATGGCGTCGCCAAGGATGCGCGGGCCGAATTGCTTCTTCAGCATCGCCATCGGCACCTTGCCCTTGCGAAAGCCCTTCATCTCGATCTCGGGCTGCGCCTCTTTCAGCTTGGCATCGACCGTCGCGGCCAGGTCGGCGGCGGGCAGGGTGAACTGGTAGCCCCGCTTCAGACCTTCGTTCCGGGTTTCCTTGACCTGCATCATCGTCCTCATATCCAGAAGGGCCGCCAGAAGCAGGGCGACCTGAAAATTTCCGCCCTTCTAGTCGTGGGGGCGGGGGTCTGCAAGCAGATTGCGGAACCGCCGGCGCCCAAGCGCGTTCCCAATCGACGCCCTGGAACGCGAACGGGATCAACCTCATGGATCATCCTCGAAAGACCGGCGGATTGGCCGCCCTGGCCCTGGCTCTGGCATTGCCGGTTGCAGGCTGGTCGCAAGATGCAGCCCCCGCGCCCGAAGACGGCCAGCCGCGCGCTGCCGGAACTGCGGCGAGCGGTGCGCAGCCGGAGGGGAACGGGACCGGCGGAAATCTTGCCACGACCGGCACCGCTGCCAAATCCGCCAGCCGCGAATGCGACAACGCAGCCGGCAAGGCAGTGCCAGCGACCCAGCCGCAACCGGACGATGACGGCATGTCTCCGGCCAATTCCGGCAGCACCGGTTGGAGCGGGGGAACCGGCGGTTCGCAGATCGGCACCAATGCTCAGGGTGGGCTGCCGGGATCGAAGACCTGGCACGCGCCGACCGCGCGCGGACTGGATCTTTCCGGACGGCCTGAACCGGCCGACCTGCCTCAGGACGGGCCGAAACCCGAAGCAGCCGATCTGGCGGGACTGCCCGATTGCTGAGATAAAGGCGGCGGGACCGGCCCTGCCGGAATTTTTCTGTCAGCCGGCGTGCAGCCTGACATCCGCCTTTGCGGCTGCGGCGCCCATCTGGCCGGGCCGGGACAAAAGCCGCGACCAGCGCGGCTCGATTCGTCCGGGAAGGCGCGCGTGCAGCAGCCCCATCGGCAGCGCCCATGGCTGGAACAGGGCGGTCCGGTAGAAATCGAACAATCCGCGCCGCAGATAGGGCGTCCAGTGGGACAATCGGCGCGGATGACGTTCGGTCGGAAATCCAAGGCGTTCCAGCGCCGCAAGCGTTTCGCCCTCGTCGATCTGCATATCGACCCAGTTCCGCGTCGGCCGGTTCAGCCCGAAACCCAAAGCCTGCCTGCGGCCCAGCGACAGCCATTGTTCCAGCGCGAAGTCGAAAAGGTCGTTCTCGCGCGAGGTGATGTTGATCACTTCGGCCTGCCGACCGGCGGCCGAGGCCAGGGCCCGCGCGGCTTCGTCGCGAAATTCGGCTCCGGTCAGAAGGATCATCCGCCCGATCGTGCCGCAAACCGCCTCGCGCAGGGCGGTCAGCGCGACGCGCGCGCCCAGGGAATGGCTGATGACGGCCACAGGCCGACCCGAGGCATGCGCCAGCCGGTCTACCAGCCCCGACAGCGACCGCCCGGCAAGGCCCGCCCGGCGATAGGCCCCGCGCAGGGTGCCCCGCGCTTCCCAGCCAAAGGCGATGGCCAGTCCGTCCTGGGGATGGACGCCGCCGAATCCCAGAGCCCGCGGCCAGGATGTCGCCCGCCGCTGCCGCGGATCGGGATCGAGCGACAGGATGTGACGATGGGGATCATGGGCCGGCTGCGAGGGCGAATAGCGGTAGCCGTGGATCATCACGACAATGGGCGCCTCGGCGGGCAGGTCGGCGGCGACCTGCCACAAATGCTGCGGCAGAGCGTGATCGGCATTGATCCTGACGACGGGCATCCCGACCTCCCCAATGGCCTCATCTGGCGCTGTGGTAGATCGAGGGTGCGACGGTCGCGTGAAAGAAGTGTTAAGCCTGCGTGAAGATGCGTTGCGCTTTTTAGGCGGTTTTTGTCGCTCGAAATCAGATTACTGCGGAACGTCGCGGAAACTGTCATCGGTCAGCGGCAGCGCATCACTTGTCCGTTGGCCAAGGCGGCGCCTGACCGGTGGCGATACGTCGCGCAATCCGGCCGGAAACCGCCATCCTTGTGCCTAGGCCGTTTTCCCCATTGAATTTTCCCCGGCTGACCCTCTATGTTGCGTATATACGCCAAGCGGCCTCAATCGCAGGTTGCATGGCGCAAACAGTTTCGCAGCGCGGCACCTCTGGCCCCGACCTTTGGCGGGCGGCATGTGCCACGCGGAAAAACCCGCCCTTGGCAGCGAAGACCTCGCGACCGGGGCGATACCAGACAGCGGTTCGGCGGGCCTTGGCCAACCGGACCATCATCAAGGAACAGACGCGATGACGCGCGCAGGGGACGGACGAACAGACGGGGGGCGGGCCATGGGCCGGGCCGCCCGACTGGTCGTGGCACCCGCCGCGCCCGTGTCCCCATCACAACGCAGCCTGACTTCCGGGGCGCCACTGGCGCCGCCCGGCGCAGTGCTGCGCGAAAGACATGACAATGGCAAAGAAAATGCTGATCGACGCAACCCATGCCGAAGAGACTCGGGTGGTCGTTGTCGACGGAACCAAGGTCGAGGAATTTGATTTCGAGACCGTAAACAGACGGCAGATTTCGGGAAACATCTATCTGGCAAAGGTCACGCGGGTCGAACCCTCGCTGCAGGCGGCGTTTGTCGATTACGGCGGCAATCGCCACGGCTTCCTGGCCTTCGCAGAGATCCATCCCGATTATTACCAGATCCCCGCCGCCGACCGCGATGCACTGCTGGCCGAGGAACGCGCCCATGCCGAGGCGCAAGAGGCCGAAGAGGCTTCGCGGGGCGGAAAAAGCCGCAAATCCGCAAAGGCCGAGAAGGCCGAAAATGGTGACGAGATCGTCGCGGAGGATTCCCGGTCCGACGGTGAAGAGGCCGGCGCATCGGATGCGGTCGACAAGGATGACAGCATTGAATCGGTGGCCGATGAGGATGTCAGCGAGGAAATCCGCGTCTCCAAGAAGCCGCGTTCGCGCCGCTACAAGATCCAGGAGGTGATCAAGGTCCGCCAGATCATGCTGGTCCAGGTGGTCAAGGAAGAACGCGGCAACAAGGGCGCGGCGCTGACCACCTATCTGTCGCTGGCGGGCCGCTATTGCGTCCTGATGCCCAACACCGCCCGCGGCGGCGGCATCAGCCGCAAGATCACCAACGCGGCCGATCGCAAGAAGCTGAAGGATATTGCCGGCGAACTTGACGTGCCGAAGGGCGCGGGCCTGATCATCCGCACGGCGGGCAGCCAGCGCACCCGGACCGAGATCAAGCGCGACTACGAATACCTGTTGCGGCTGTGGGAACAGATCCGCGAGGTGACGTTCAAGTCCGTGGCCCCCGCGCCGATCTACGAGGAAGGCGACCTGATCAAGCGCACGATCCGCGATCTTTATTCCAAGGAGATCGACGAGGTGCTGGTCGAGGGCGAGCGTGGCTATCGCGTGGCCAAGGACTTCATGAAGATGATCATGCCGTCCCATGCCAGGAACGTGAAGCTTTATAGCGACCAGATGCCGCTTTATGCGCGCCATCAGGTCGAAAGCTATCTGGGCGGCATGTTCAACCCCGTGGTGCAGTTGAAATCGGGCGGCTACATCGTCATTGGCGTGACCGAGGCGCTGGTCGCCATCGACGTGAACTCGGGTCGGGCGACCAAGGAGGGCTCGATCGAGGAGACGGCGCTGAAGACCAATCTGGAAGCCGCCGAGGAGGTCGCCCGCCAGCTGCGCCTGCGCGATCTGGCCGGCCTGATCGTGATCGACTTCATCGACATGGAAGAGCGCAAGAACAATGCCTCGGTCGAGAAGCGGATGAAGGACCGGCTGAAATCGGATCGCGCGCGCATCCAGATCGGCCGCATTTCGGGTTTCGGCCTGATGGAAATGAGCCGCCAGCGCCTGCGTCCGGGGATGCTGGAAAGCACGACCCAACCCTGCGCGCATTGCCACGGCACCGGCCTGATCCGCAGCGACGACAGTCTTGCCCTGACCATCCTGCGGGCGATCGAGGAGGAAGGCACGCGCAAGCGGTCCCGCGAGGTGCTGGTCAAGGCGCCGGTTGCGGTGGCGAATTTCCTGATCAACGCCAAGCGTGAACATATCGCCGTGATCGAGGGGCGCTATGGTCTTTCGGTGCGGATCGAGGCCGATCCGGCGCTGATCTCGCCCGATTACGCGATCGAGAAGTTCAAGACTGCCACGCGCCTGGTGGCCGAACTGCCTCATGCTGCGCTGTCGGTCGATGCCACCCTGATGGCGCAGATCGATGACGAGGAGGACGAGGTCGAGGTCGAGGAACAGGCCGAATACCGGGCGCAGACCGCCCCGGATGCCGCGTCGCAGACCGCCCCGGATGCCGAGGGCGAGGACGAGGACGACGAGGGCGGCCGCTCGCGCAAGCGCCGGCGGCGCCGGCGGCGGAAATCCTCGTCCCATGCGGATGAGGCGGGACGGAGCGCCGACAGTGACAGCGACAGCGACGAGATCGCAGGCCGCCAACCGTCGGAAAACGAAGCCGCCGATACCGGGCAGCCACGACCTGACGGGCAGCGTGACGGCCAGCCTGAGACCGGCGACAGCGACGAAGCGGTCGCAGGCAAGCCCGCCTCGCGGGGCCGCCGATCGCGTTCGCGGGGCCGCAAGGCGGACGACGCCGCAGGCGCATCCCAGGCCAAAGGCCTGCCCGAAGTCGTGGATCTGCGCGATCATGCCGAAGAAACCCTGGCCGAGGGCCTGCCCGGCCCGGATGCCGCGCAGGAAGCTGTGACGGCCGAACCGTCCGAGGCTCCCAGGACCGCAGATTCTGCAGTCCCGGAAATCCCTGCCGAAGCGCCACCGGCGCCGGTGCAGCCCCAGACGACACCGCCCGCCCAGACGGCCGAGGATGGGGCGGCCGAGACGACCGGGCCCGACCAGCCGGTCGAAACCCGAGAGCCCGAGTTGGCCGAGACCGCAGGCTCTGACACTACGCGGCGCAAGCGCCGCGGCTGGTGGTCGCTGGGACGCTGATACCGAAAAAGGGCGCGGTTCGATCCTGACGCATTCCGCGTGGTGGGAGGCCCACCCGCAAGCATAGTTCGATGAGATAAGGCCGTGCCAAAGATGCACGCGGCCTTATCCAAACGTTGCGCATCGTCATCGACTGCTATGTGCAGTTAGTGCATCTGGCCTCGTGGCGGGATCATGCTACCCGGAACTCAATGCTGCTACCTGTTTCTTCGGAATATCATGACTTCCGATTGTTTTCTGGATGCAGCGACCAACTGTATCCAGGATCTGCTTCTCCCTAACCCTATCAGACTCCGGTGTTAGGAACTCGGGAGATGAAAGATATGTCGACGACTTTAGCCGCCCCGGAAGGTGCTCTCTGCGTCCAGCTCTCTGGTTCAGTTCGACAGCTCGCGAAAGGGCATCGATCATGATGCTCTTAGCCTGCTCATCTGTTTGGCGCGACAGGAAGACTGAATAAACCCGTGAGACCAAGCGCAGGAGAGCATCCTCCTGATCCTC
This sequence comes from Paracoccus sp. L-17, assembly GCF_056857655.1. Taxonomy (NCBI): domain Bacteria; kingdom Pseudomonadati; phylum Pseudomonadota; class Alphaproteobacteria; order Rhodobacterales; family Paracoccaceae; genus Paracoccus; species Paracoccus sp. L-17. Next base: position 421 of record NZ_JBSXNM010000012.1, on the reverse strand, counting down.
TACTTCACAAGCTGCCATGAATAGACCGCCAAGGAGACCAGCAACGCTGCCATTCTCATTGTTCGGGGCCGCAATCTGTTCAAGCAAACTGGAAAGGCGAGGATTCTCCTCTTCGTTGGAAGAGCGCCATTCATGGAGCACTGCGGCCGTGTCAACGCTGGTGAAAGCATAACCGCCTCCAAGAAGGCAAGGATGGCATCGACATATGCACTTGGGTCCAACCGGCTGGCTCTCCGCGCCTCCTGAAGCGCAACCTGGGTCCATGTAGATTGTAACCGGCGTTAGCGTCCGAGGACGTGGTGTAATTTCTGCGCCTTCATCGGTGCAATCCCGGGTGGCCATCGAGGTGTATGGTCGAGGTGGAGTTTCGACGCTTCAACCACGAACCCTACGGAGACCCCGATGACCAAAACCAACATGG
>NZ_JBSXNM010000011.1:0-17861 GCF_056857655.1 Paracoccus sp. L-17 | reverse complement strand
GAACAAAGAGACCCGCGTCGTCTTGCTCGGCTTCCTCCCTGTGCTGCTTGTCCTGCCCTTCCCAAAGGGCTCGAACGCGATTTGCGGCAACACCCTTCGGGCCAGTGGCGACACGATCTATGTGATGCACATCTTCGTCTGCTATACACCTTGCGGACTGTCCGTTCGGTTTTCAGCGTTGAGAAGAAACTTTCCATCGCCGATTTGTCCCAGACATTGCCCGCTCTGCTCATCGAGCATGTGACCGCTCGCGGATCCTGCTCGTCAACATGCCTCTATGCTGCTTTGCAGCCGCGGAGCGAACTGCCCGGCGTGTTTGCCGGGCAGAGCCGTCAACTGGCGAAGCGCCGGGCGCTCGGCATCGAACGCATCAGCAGCCAGTAGGCCAGGCCCGCCGGGATCAGGCTGGCGTACCAGGAGATACCCGAGAAGATCAGAGCGACCACCACGCCGATCGCCATGGCGATCACTGCAGCCCAGTTGATGCCCTTGTAGGGGCCATCGGCGTCATAGAGCTTGTCGAGATCGAGCTTCTGGCGGCGCAGAACGAAGTAATCCACCACCAGGATCGCGAAAATCGGCCCGAGGAAGGCGGAATAGGTCTGGATGAAGAGGTTCAGCCCCGCAGCGGATTCATCCTTCACCAGCTCCCAGGGGAAGGTGCTGAAGGCGAGCAGCCCGACGAGGATCGCCGAGGTCCTGAACTTCAACTTGAAGACGTCCATCAGTGCGTAGGCGGGCGGAACCACGTTGTTCAAGATATTGGTCGTGACCTGCGCGAAGGCGATGAAGAGCAGCGTCACAACCAGCAGAAACGTGTTGTCCATTGCGCTGGAGAATACCTTGATCGGATCGACTTCACCCGTCGCGCCAGACACCATCAGTCCAATAAGGCCCATGAACAAGGTCGCCGGGAAGATCGAGTTCGAGTATATCACCACTTGCCGGAACGGGCCGACGTTGTGACGCAACTCCCGCGAGTAGTCAGAGACGTTCAGCATCATCGTGCTGTAGATGCCCAGAAACAGCATCGTCGCGCCCCAGAACGGCGCGCCCCAAGTGCCTTCGACATTCACGAGATTGGTCGAGATCTCATCGCCGTACTTGCTGATGACGCTGTAGAACATGTAGATCAGCGCCCCGATGATGAAGATCGAGCCGATGTTCTCAAGCCACTTGATCCCGTGAAAGCCGAGTACCGACAGGCCGATCTGCAGAAATTGGAAGCCCACGAAAAACACCACGATGTTGTCGTAGCCGAACATGGTCGCCGAGACGAGGTTAAGCGCACCGGCGCCGATCCAGCTTTGAAAGCCGAACCACACGATTGCCGGCACCGAACGCACGAGCGCCGGGATGCGGCTGCCGGTGAAGCCGAAGGCGGAACGGGCCTGCACCATGAACGGGATGCCGTATTTGTGGCCGGCTTGGCCGTTGATCGTCAGCGCTACGCCGATGACCAGGCAGCCGATGCCGATTGCCACGAAAGTCTGCAGCAGGTTCAGTGTCCCGACAAGCCCCGAGCCGACGGTGAACGTCCCGATGGACACACAGCCTCCAAGCCAGGCGAAGAGATAGGACCATGGGTCCATGATCCGGGTCGTCTGGGGCGCTAGGCTTTCTTCGCCGATCGCCTTCTGGTCGAGCGTATCGACGTGGGAAGCGTCAATTTCTGCATTCATCGCCATATCTGGTCCTCCCTTGAAGTTGCGATCAGGTTTCTATTGGAGGCGCGTAAGCGCCCACCTTACTGGTTTTCAGGCCGCAACCGATCAGCGCTTCGACCATCCGGGTTGCGGCCGTCACGCCGTCGATCACCGGCACGCCAGTCTCCTCGGTCAACCATGCTGTCAGGTCGGCCATGCCCGCGCAGCCCAGCACGACCGCCTCGCAGCGATCCTCCCGGACTGCGCGCAGGATCTCGTCGCGCACTTTCTCTCGGGCGCCGGATCCCTCCTCCTCCAGCGCCAGAACCGGGATCGCCGCCGACCGGACCTGCCTGCACTGATGCGAAAGGCCGTACCCGTGGATAAGATGTTCGATGATCGGTGCCGACCGGGGCAGCGTTGTGACGACCGAAAATGACGTGGCGATCATGCTGGCGGCCTTCGTCGCGGCCTCACAGATGCCAAGAACCGGCCCCGAGAACACCTCTCGGCATGCACGGATACCGGGATCGTCGAAACAGGCCACCACGACTCCGTCCACCCCGTCCGCCTCAGCCTGCTTCAGTCGGGCGATCAGGCCCGGCACCGACATCGCCTCATCGTGATGCCCCTGGATGCTGGCAGGCGCTGGCGCTCCTCCGGTCGCCGCTATGATCTCCGTTCCCTCACTCGCGGCCTGGCGCGCGCTCTCGACGATCTTGTCGGTCATCGACACCGTCGAGTTCGGGTTCATAACCAGGATTCTCATGGCCCCTCCCTTTGTTAGCAAATATTGTCAACAATAATTGTCATCAAGTCAACCCTGTACGTGTCACCATCGTGTTGCCGCGCTTGATCGATATGGGATAAGCTCGTGGCATGGACGAAATCACCGCAGATCGTCAGGGATTTGACGCACCCCGCATGCCGGAGGATGCAATCACCGCATCCATCCTGGCCGCAGTCGCCGAGCAGCGATTGCCGGCAGGCACAAAGCTGGGAGAACAGGCGCTGAGCGATCTGTTCCAATGCCACCGCGCCAACGTGCGGCGCGCCTTGACGAGTCTGGCGGCGCAGCATGTGGTCGAGCTCCGACCCAATCGCGGCGCGTTCGTCGCAACGCCGTCTCCTGAGGAGGCCCGCGAGGTCTTCGAGGCCCGCCGAACGATCGAACGGACCCTGGCGCGCTCCGCGATCGGACGCGCCACCGACGCCGATATAGCGAAGATGCGCGCCACGATCGCGCAGGAGGTCACAGCCCGCGCAAGCGGCGACAAACCGGCCGAGCTACGGCTGTCGCGAGCGTTTCACATGCGGCTTGCGACGATCGCCGCCAACAGTGTGCTGGAACGCTTCCTGACCGAATTGACGCTCAGGACCACCCTCATCCTTGGCCTATACAACGAAACCGGCACGACAACCTGCGCCGAGAGCGAACACGCGCCAATTGTCGACGCGATCGAGGCGCGTGACGAGCCGCGCCTCGTGGCTCTGATCGACGAGCATCTGCTGCACCTGGAAGCCGGACTTGATTTCAGCCGCCCGGCCACCCGAACCAGGACATTGGCCGAGCAACTGACGCTTCCGCCCGTGGCGGAGTAGAGCACCCGCTCGCTCTGTCATGCATTCATCGAAGCCATTCTCGCGTAATGTGGTCGAAGCGCGATGTTTGCGGTTCAATCACGAAGTGCGGTTTCGGTCGCAGTTAAGCGGTCGAGGCGGCGCAGGCCGCAAGCGACGCGATCTCCACCGCAGCCCTGTTGCTCTCGCTCGCCGCGCTTCTCGGCCTCGCGGCCGCAATCGGTGCAGCCTTTGCCGGCAAGCCCGAATCGATGATCGGCGACCGGCTCGACGATCACGTGTAGCTTGTCGGGGAGGTTGTCGTCCATGACGCAGGCGTCGGCCCTTTTGGGCCCAAGCCTGCTGCAGCGGTCGAGACGTCCTCGCGCTGCTGCTCCTATCGAGGCTTGTCGCGGTTAATCCTTCGGCAGGACATCTGCCTCGGCCAGGGGTCGGATCCAGATCGGATCGGAGAAGGCCATCTTGCCGTCCGCATCCTCGACCGTCAGCGCGACCCAATCGGAGCGATCCGATGACGCATCTGCCGTGACGGTGAAGGCCGCGGACGCGGTCGTCGGACCCGCATCGAAGGACTGGCTCTCGATCTCTCCGTCCGGTCCGACGAGCGTCGCCCTGGCAAGCCCGTTTGCCGCGGTCAGGTCGAACGAAAGCGTACGCGCCTCGCCGGGCCGAATGCGCAGGTCGGAGTCGAACATGACCTCCGGCAGGATCAGCGGCCCGCGGGTGACGTAGGCGTGGCCCGCCTTCAGGTTCTCCACGAAGCCGTCCGTGCTTATCTCTCCGGGGACATGGACATAGGCGCGCGCCAAGCCGGTCGTGTCGTTCCAGACATCGTGGGCATCCGAGCCTGCGGACAGGAAGATGCGCTGGCCTTGGCTCCAGAGTTGCCCGGCACGCTCGAAGACCCTGGCATCGTCGCCGGGGCCGTTCATCTCCAGGAGGTCAATATCCGGCGAGAGGCCCCCCGGCACCGTGCCCGCCTCGAGGCTCGCAAGATAGCCGTAGGGGATGAACGGATGGTTCGACTGGATCGCGTCCGCGCCGAGCCTGCGCGCCTCCGCGAAGACTTCGGCGGCAGTGGCGGTCGAGGTGTCGATCGCCAGTGGCTCGCCCAGAGCCAGAGGATAGACGTTGAAATGCCCCCACGAGGGCGACATCTCGACCGATGGAATGAACGGCACGCCCCGGTCCTCGGCGATCTTCGCCAGCGCGGCATGATTGACCGTCGAGTCGTGGTCGCTGACAAAGATGAGGTCGAGGCCGGCGGCAAGTTCGCTGCGAGCGAGGTAGTCGGGGGGCGTCGTTCCCTCGAGCTGATCGGCATGGTGGTGCATGTCCGAGGCGTACCAACCGGACTTCCCCGGGTCGGCGATCAGATCGAGTTCGACGGGAACGTCCTGCGTCTCGCCCGTGCCGACACTGACCTCGACCTCTCGACCCTTGCTCAGAAAACCCGCGCCATGGCCCACGGTGAAGACATAATCGCCTGGCGCGAGCTTAGCGCTGGCCCGTCCGACCGGCTGCAGCTCGGTGAAGAACGTCTTGCGGCCGAGGAACTCTACCACCGGTGATTGCCCTTCGGTGATGGCGATCCGCGCGTCGATCGGCGCCCCTGCCATATCCGTCACGGCGAAATCCACCGTTCCCGGGGCTTCCAGATCGTCGAAGTCGAGCGTCACCGCTTCGTCCGCCGCCATGCTGACCTGCCGTGGGGCGGACTGCGAGTAGCCCTCCGCCGTCGCGTAGACCGTGTAGTCGCCCACGGGTAGCGCGATATCGTAGGTGCCGTCGGGGGTCAGGGTCCAGGCGTAGGGCACGCCCGCCTTCTCGACCACGAGCACCGACCCGGAGACCGGCCCGTCACCGGAGGCGATCCGTCCCGAGATGGCGCCCGCGGGCAGGCTGTCCCGCTCGATCTCCGCCGCCACGACCGGCGCCAAATCGCCCGAGGGGCCGACCTGTAGCCAGCCCTCGAAGCTGCGGCTCTCGTCCGGCGCAAGGCTGTGGGTCGTGTAGAGATCCTTTGATCCGTAACCCACCTGGGTCATGTAGGGCGCGTGCAGCGCGATGAACCAGTCGGCATCGTAGGCGACGACCCGGTCGGACAGGGCATCGTCGGCGCTGCCCTCCTCCACGCCCGCCATCCCGGGGACGGCGAAAAGATATCCGCTGTCGGGCCAGAGCGTGAACCCCGAGATCTGATCGGCGAGCGGCTCGGATCCGGTATTGGTCATCTTCGTGACGAGATGCACCCGATCTGAGCCCGCCTCCAGCGTGTAGGTCGTCTCGAGATCTGCGGCGCCGAAATCGCGGGTGATGCGGATGACGGCCATCTCGGGGGTGTTGGTCACGACCTCGACGTCGAGCCGGGTGTTGGGCCAGGCGGACCAATTGTTCGGAATGAAGTCGGCGAAGGCGATACGGTCAAGGTCCGGCGCGCCGTCCTTGACCGGCGCCAGATCGACGATGACGCCGCGCGGCACGCCCCACGGGGCCTGCGATTCAACCGCCAGCGTAAAGGCCAGACGTTCGTTCTGGATCGTGATGTCGCCCGCAGAGACGGCCTCGCCGTCCGGGATCGGCGTCGGACCTTTCGTCAAGGTGACGTCGGCGAGCGCGGGCTGAGAGAGCCCGAAGGCGACGCCAAGGAACAATGCCGAACGGAGCATCATGAAGGACCGCCTATCCTTTGACAAATACGTGAGGCTACGACGGGGATGCCGAAGGCGTCAAGGTCGGACTTCGAACGATCAGAGCCGAAGCAGCCGAATTGGCGAAGTACGTTCTGCTCGCCGGCGTTGTCGCAGAAGCCCCGCGCAATTCAAACAGGCAAACGGTCCAAAAAAGTGCTTGCTTTCACGGGGCCCTCCACGCACGTCCGGCCTGACCGCGGTCAGCAAGCCTTCCAAGGCAGCAGATCGTCGGCGCGCGTGATCTTGTAGTCCGGGATGCAAGCAAGCGCGTCAGCCGGACAGTCTGGTGCAGGTTGGGCAGGCACGGTCGTTCCAGCAGAGAGTCCCGGCCGGTGCGAGTTCAAATAGGTGGCAAGGGCGTCGATATGGCGACCGAGGTCACTGGCAAGCACACGATCATCTTGAGGCGCGAGAGGCGGCCAGGAGCCAAGCGTCCCCGCAGCGACCTGCTTCAGCAGGCATTCCGAGGAAGGCAGGCAATCATCGATATAATAGTCGTCGTGGAAAATTCGTGCCTTGAGCGCATCCGACATGCCGCCCCGGGCACGACCGACCAAACGACAGGAAGCCTGCACGACAACGTCGTTTGCGTGGCGCACACGATATCCCAACCGATGCAACTTTCGCACGATCATACGGTCTTCGCGGGCACCGACCGATGTAAACCCCTCGATGGCTAGATAGGCTTCCTTGGTTATCGCGAGACTGGCTCCGGCCGTCTCGCCATGGGTGCCACCCAAGCTCTGGCATCCTTCGGCGTAACAAGCATAGAGGGTCTGCACGAGACCGCGATAGACACCCTCGTTGCGGGCTAACGTCTGGTTCATCTTTTGCAGGACGGCCAGATCGCCGATCAGGGGGGTGACCCTGCCGCAGACTGCGTCGGACGTCTCGAGATGGGCAGAATTTCGGAACACCCATCCTGGACCCACGACGCAATCCGCATCGGTCCCGAGCAGATAGCGCAGATCCGGCATGTGGCGAATTGCGTGGAGGCAGCCGATATTCCGTACGGCGCCAACACCCAAGTCCTGTTCGATCACGCAATGAACGATACGAAGGTCGATGCACTTGCGGTCGGCGACGTGGCGGGCGACGGCGATACTGCGGTCGGTAGAATTGTTAATTACCACAAAGACGGTGGTTCGCTCGCTACATTGACCTGCCAGTGCCGACAGACAGGACCCGATGCGTTGCTCTTCGTTTCGCGCGGGAATTACGACAGCAATATCCTTGCGTGCTTGCAGCATCATGGCAAAACCCTCGGCGTGCCGCGGTCTATCCGGTAGTCATCCGTCTGCGTCACAAGCTTGAAATCATGGGTGTCGAGGAACGACACGAAGAGATTGATCGAGTCTGGCCCTTGCAGTTCGTGCTCTGTCGGGCCGAGCCAGGTCACGCACAGCACATCTGCCAAGCACCAGTTGCGGGCAATGTGCGACGCAAGACTACTGAGACCGGCATGATCGAGAAAATAGAGAATCTCGGAAAGGATCAGCAGGTCGAAGCTATCATCTGGCAGCGGACAAGGATAGAAACCTTTCAGGAACATACCCGATGGAACGGATGTCCGGGCCGCATCAATCGCGGCCTCCACGGCATCCATGCCGGTATAGCGGTCGCACCGGTCCTCCAGCCACCTCGCCAGTTGTCCATTTCCACAGCCCAGTTCGAAGGCAGACCGATAACGGGGCCGATTCAACGCCTTGCGGGTCTGGGCGAACTTGGCTTGTTCATAGCGGCTATGCGCAAATCCCCAGGGGTCGGAGCTGCCGGAATAGATGGCGTCCAAACGCTCGCGGCTCACACCCGTCACGGCATCCTCCAAAAAATCTCATGTTCGCCGATGAATTTCGCAATGAAGGCAGCAGGAAGGATGAACCCCGACGGATCGTCGGTGACGATTTCTCCCAACTGACTACGATGGGCCCTGATCGCCGCCCGCTTTTTGTCGCGATGCTGACCGGCTTCCAGAAAGATCGGTTTGTGGCGCGCGATTTTTGCATCAAATTCCGGATCATCCCATCGGCTCCAGACCGGATAGCTGTAGTAGGACCAATCTGGGCGGCGTGTCCGAATAGCCGCGGCGATACTCGCCGTGGCCTTATGATCTTCGTGATGGTCTTCGGCCGAAGATGCAAAGATATGGCGCGACCCTGTATCTTGGACGATCTGTTCCACCCTGGCACTGATCGCTGCCTCGTCTGCCTGGTCAAGTCGCCCGTCGGGCAATCCCAGACAGAACAGGTCATCCGGCGTACCGCCAAGGCATTTGAGGGCGTCGATCAGTTCCGCATGACGCTGTCGGGCAAGCCGCGGCGGAACCCAGGTCCGCGATCCGGGATGGCTTGCACTGCCATCGGTGAGGCAGATGACATGCGCACCTGCACCCGCGAAGGCGTGGGCGAGAAGGGCGCCGCATGCAAGCGACTCATCATCCGGGTGAGGGGTGATCACGACGATCCGTTCATCGCCCCGGAAAGCAGATGGCAGCGTTGGGCTTTCCGATGAGTTCATCCGAAAGCTCCCCAAGCCTGTTGGTTCTGTCCCAGCACATGTTCCGCTGCGCGTTGCAAAAGCGCGTCCCGCGCAGCCTGGCGAAGATAAACGGACAGATCGCAGGCCATGATCCGGGTTCTCGAACTTTCGGCAAAATGTTGCAGGCCAAGACTCTGCTCGACGACCCGTATGGCATCGAGCGCGGCGTTTTCCGTGAACAGTCGAGCCGCGATCGAGGTGCTGACGATCATTTCGGCTTCCGAGGCATGAGCCGCAGTTGCCTCTGCCGCACGATCTGTCAGCGCCATTCCCGCCCACACCGTCGCGACTGCGCCCATGAGCCGCGCCTTCTGAGCCTCGGATGACATTCTTTCCGTCCGACGAAGCTCTGCTGCCGCTGCATCAAGCAGTCCCAGGGAAGCGCCTGCCTGCAAAGCCGCGATACGCCAAACGCCGCCCACGAAGTGCGGTTCCTGCAGATAATCGCCGGGTGCGCCGATCCAGGTGATATGGGCCAGCGGAAGTTCGTGACAATCGAAATTGCCGGATGCTGTCGCGTTCATGCCGGGCATGTTCCAGGTGGTCAGATCCGCACGCAGCGGATCGGATACGTCGATGAGCGCCATCCGGACCTGCGCGCCGGTATCAACTGTCACGATGGCATGCGAGAGAGTGCCGAGACCCGAAGCATAGTTTTTCCTCCCGCGCAGCGTCTCGCCGCCCGGGTCCACGACGACAGGCGCCATCGCATCCGCGGCCCAGACACCCAGAAACGCGCCTTGTTCGATCTGCCGAATAATCGTTTCTTTCTGCCTGGGCGTTCCGTAGCGATGAACAAGGAACAGCGCATTGAGATGCCCCTCTACCAAACGTCCGACACTCAGATTGGCCGCGCCGATCTGCATGAGTGCCTTGGCTGTTCGTTGTGGGTTTCGAGAACCGTCATCGCAAAGAAGTCCGGTATTTCGCAGCAGATCGATAGAATGGCTTATCGGACGGTCGCCGCGATTCTCGGCAGTGGCGGCAGATGCCAGTTTGGCCAGAACATCAAGGGGGATCGTCTGACTGGGTTCCGGCTCCAACGCGTAATGGGGAACGTGATACACCGAGTTCATGCCGTCAGCCTGCAGCTTTTGAAAGAATGAGTTCGGGTCAAGGCGGTTTGGACAAGAAGCTGGTGCCACGCTTCGGTCACCCGAGACAGGCGAAATCCGGGATTGGCAGTCACGCGCGGGAGTGATTGACGCCAGCTGATAATCCGCGCACGGATATCGGCATCATCGTGGCCATTTACCCGCTGCTGCATGTCAGCGACGATTTCGGCATTTGCGCCCAATCCATCGTGGACCAGGACGGGGGTACCCACGGCATTCGCTTCTGTCAGGACGAGTCCGAAGGTTTCGGCAAATGTGGTCTGAGGATAGAAAAGACAAAGGCAACTGCGCATCTCCTGAACAAGCGCGGCATGAGACAGGGAACCGAGGAAAACAGCCCCCTCCGGAGCTGGCCCGGTATCCCATTTCAGATAGCCCGGATCGGCAATCGCCAAGGTGAGGTCCGGAAGATGGCGCTTCAGGGCCGCGAACTGAGCGAAGACCTGTGCCAACCCCTTGTGGGGCGAACTCGCGAACAGGAGCCGGTTCGGATCGCGCACCGTGGTGTCAGGAACAAGTTCGTCCGCGATAGGATTGTAGATGATATGCGTTCGCGGTTCGGAACCATCCACAACGAATTCCAGAAACCGCTTCGCATGGGACCGCGAAACGCAGATCACGTCGATGTTCGCAGCCCTCAACAACGCGCCCATCCCCCGGTTATGTCGGCCGGGATAGACATGCAGCCAAAGCAAAATAGGGGCTTGAGGGAAAAGTTTCCGCAGCCTGAGAGCGACCTTCCAACGATTGATCACGATCAAAGCATCGTGTTGCAATGCAGGTTGACGGTCGATCTGGTCGAGAGGGCAAAGCCTTCCCACGTCCGACAAGTGTTCGGACCTGCGTCCGTTTTGGTAGTGCGCGACATCAAACCGAGGCTTCAGCGATGCAGCCACACGGAGGATGCTTGCTTCGGTGCCGCCCATCCCACCCGCAGCAAGGTCCGACAGATCGTAACCATTTGAACTACAGGGATCGACGACGGCGATACGGAGCCGGAGATCGTGTTGACATGATATCATTGTGCGACCAGCCGAGAAGATCTGATGTCCGAAAGGATCGTTTGAACGAGAGAAGCCGTCGGGGCACTGACGAGCATGTCTCGTGGGTGAAGCAGATTCGGATTGCTGACATAATCCAGCGCCAGATCAGGGACATGGACCGGAACCGGTTCGATGCAGCCGGATTCTCGCCATTGTTGCGCCTTTTGCCAGACGATCTTGCGGTCTGCCTTGCGCCGCTCGCTGTCATAATCCGAGATTGCCGATTGCGTCAGGCTATCCCGCGTCTCGATCTTGGTAAGAAGGAGTTCGGGGATGACCCAGAGAACCTCTCCGCTGAAAATCAGTCTGTTGCGGAACTCGCGGTCTTCCTCGATGCAGTTTTCGAAACCGCCGACCCGGCGGAAAACGTCGCTGCGGAAAAGGCCCGAATTGACATGCGTCCATTCGCCGGGAACCTGACTTCCCATCTGGAGATTGGGAAAGATGTCGTCGACCAGCGAGATGTCCCGCCTGATCTCGACACGGCGGCCGTCTGGAAGGATCAGCACGTGATGCGTGAGTGCCGCGCTCACAGCCAGTCTTTGGCCGGCCCTCTTGCCAGCCATCGCCCAATTCAGGCACTCATCTGCCCCGATATTTTTCGCCGTCAGGACGCGAACCTGATGCAGGACCTTGTCCCGATGCGGCAGATCATCGGAATCGTGAAAGGTGACCGCGCCGCCATCCGTCAGCAAGAGGCCGGCGTTCTTGGCCAAAGCTGTTCCAAGATTGTTCGACAAGCGGATGTAATTGAACTTCGGATCGGTAAAGAAAGGACGGACCACCTCCAGGGTGGCGTCCGTGCTGGCATCATCGACCACCGTAACCCGGATGTTCCACCAGGACTGATCGAGCGATGCGCGAATAGCGCCCTCGACCAGATGCGCACGATTGTAAGTCGGGATGACGATGTCGACCAAAGGCGCGAGAGGGTCCGAATTCATGCTGTCATACCTTTCATCGATGGGATCATGGCTTTTCGATATGCGCACAGGTTCTTATCCGTGACCCAGGCGGCCGGCAGTGGCAGCAACAGCGCCACAAGGGCCGCAAGTATCAATGGATTGGCAGACGGAGTGAAAATCAAGGCAGACGGCACCGCGACAAACAGCACCAGATGGCAAAGATGCAGGCGTTCTCGTGAGCCGCGCCCGCCGGACTTGTCAGTCACGACGAAGCTCCGGTTTATGCCGCAGAACGCATCGAAGGTCGCCTTGGCCGATTGTGGCGTCAAGGCGATACGGCAGGCCAGCGCCTCCAACATGACGCCAATCGGCAGACCATCCCGCAGGCCGCGGCCAACGATGCGCAGAAACACATCGCCAAAGCTCAGCAGTATGAGTCCGGCAGCCATGGATGCCGCAACCGACTGATCGCGACCATTCGCCAGCCAGGCAAGCAACAGGACGCAGGGCACCAAAGACAAGTTGAACCAGGCCGTTAGCTGCGAAACCACAACCAGGCGCTTGTGCAGATTGAAGCTGCTGTTCGGACCGAGCACCGATGCAAGATGCTTCAATAGGGTCTGAAAATTACCGCTGCACCAGCGATAGCGCTGCTTTTCGAGATCTTTCAGGGAAAGTGGCAACATTCCTTGGCCAACAACCATGTTGACGAACCGGCCCGAGAAGCCGGCCTCGCACAATCGGACGCCCATCTCGGCATCCTCGGTGATGGTGGCGGCCGACCACCCGCCCGCGGCGATCAGCGCGCCCTTCGAAATCACGCAGAGTGTCCCCGTCAGCAGAACCGCTTCTGCATGGTCCGCGACAAGTGCGTTTGTGCGAAAATATTCCTCGAGTTCGGCATTGATGCCGCGAGCTGTCGATGCTGTGCCGCTATAGGATTGCGGAAACTGGACATAGTCCGCGCCGGTCCTGGAGAGGGCATTCGCAGCGATACTGAGAAACGTTCTCCGGACGGCATAATCGGCATCGACCGTGATGATATGCGTGACGTCAGGGTCTGTGTGCTCGAGCGCGATGTTCAGGGCCCCCGCCTTGGCTCCGCGCACACCGGTACGATGCAGAAAAAATACTCGCCCAGGATAACATGCACAGAATGCTTCGACCGGCCGCCACAGCGACTCATCGACCGTGTTGTTGTCCATCACGATGATCTCGTAGCGATCCGCTGGCCAATTCTGGTTCAAAAGGGACTTCAGCGTATGGATGACAAGGCCCGACGGTTCCGAATGGATCGCGACATGGATCGAGAATTTTGGGACAGGCTGATCCATCGGATCGGCAAAAGCCCGCGCAGGAATACCGGCCGTCGCGGGGCGGAGAACAAGCAAGGCGACCTGTAAAGCAATGAGTGCCCCGCAAATGACCACGCCGAGCATCGGCTCAAACACCGCCAAACCCAGGAGTCCGTAAACAGCGATCAGCCAAGCATTCATACTTCACCCTGAAGGCGTCAGGTATTCATTTCTCAATCATAATAAAAGCTAATCGAGCAAAAATGGTTACTAAGCACGTAACGGTGTCGAACCTCGTCCGAAACCAATAGTTCCGAAAAACTTCGCGGCTTGCCGCTGGACCAAGATGCCAGCCCTTCGTTACCTTCGCGTCAAACTGGTTTAACCTTCGGTCACGAATTCAATCCTGGGGAAACCAGGAGGTGTCCATATCAGCATAGCGATCGTGGAAGTCTGTCAGTTCGACCAGGTCGTCCTCTCGCAGGATCTGCAATCGGTCGTCCGCCCTGCGAATCAAACCCTCTTGCTCCATGCGCAGGAAGGTCTTGCTAATATAGACATTCGTCAGTCCGAGATAGTCGGCGATCTGGCCCTGGGTCATGGGCAAGCGCATGGTGTCGGTCATGTCCCGGTTGGTGATCCGCAACCGCGCGATAAGATCGAGCAGCATGTAGCTGACCCGTTCTTTCGCGCTCATCCGACCCATAGCTCTCAGGACATCGATGAAAATCACCTGGTCTCTCAGCGCGATCGACAACAGCAAGGCCGACAACCGGGGCGATTTGCGCAAGATTTCATCCAGCGCCGATTTTGGAAAGGGACAGAGACAAACCTCTTCGATCGCGCGCAAAGTAGTCGTCGAATGCTTGAGCGCGACATCGGGAAATCCTATGACATCGCCGGGGTGATGGATCTTGACGATTTGGCGCCGCCCATCCGGCAGATCCGTATAGCTGAACGCCCAGCCGTATTTGACGACATAGAGCTCCTTGTTTTCGTCGCCTCCCTGGAAGACCTCATCGCCCGTGGAGTAGACGCGTTCACTTTTTTCCAACCTCTCCAATCGGCCCTGGTCGATGTCGGAGATGGTGACATAATGAGACAGTTTTCGCACCAAGCAGCTTGAGCGGTGGGTCATGGCACACTCCCTAAATGCCTATGCCCAAGTCTAGTCTGACGAAGTCGTCGAAGGCAAAGAGCAAGCCCCATCCCACGAGCGGCAGGACGATATGGCAAAGAATTCGGCCATGCCAGTCGACGACGACACAGAAGCCGCAATCCGGGCCGAAGTGGGGAAGTGGCATGCTGGCATGTGGCCGTGCGCGCTGAAGACGTGACGGTCGACGGTCTTGCCAAGCCTGCGATTTGCGATGCCAATGTCGGCGAAATCAGGGATCTAGCCCTTGAGAAGAACCACACGCGATCATCCAGAATCGGCGCCAGGCCTGTCATCCTCAACATTGAGCGCCCGCAGGTCATGTGCGAATGACTGAAGCAACTTGCGAAATACGAAGGTTGACCAGTCTTCTCAGGAATCCCACCGACCGCCTGAGCCTCTAAAGCGCCTCGACCAACAAGCGCTCGATTTTCTTTCGCTGCCCCCTTCGGCGAACCTGTTCTGCGTAAAGGCGAACCGGTCGCACGGTGATTTCACCGTTCTCAGCCTCTTGGACACGGAATTCGCGTCTGGCGGCGACGATATTCGAGGTGGCGGCCGTAACCGCGGCTACTGTGATTTCCAGTCCGCGGGGCGAGTCGCGACAGGTGTCGAGGCTTTGATGCCGCGCAGCTCGGCCTATCAGATCTTCTATCTGCCCTGCATCCATGACTTCGCCACTCTTCAACGGCGTCTGGAGCGTAGCGGCCTTGAGCGAATCCGGCGACGTGCCTTCCCTGTCGGTCAGTTCCGCCACCGAGACAATTTGCTCATCCTCGTTGGTTACGCCGCGCAACAAGACATCGAGAACATAGATCGGCTCGAAACCAAGATTGCTGATCAGAATGCGGCCCGAACGGTCCCTGCGTCCTGCCAGGGTGATCAGGATCTCGCTGCGCCGCGACCGTCGAAGGCCGGAAACCAGGATATGCAGATAGATCAGCCAGACAAACGCGGTCAACACCGCTGCTGCCGCCTGCACCGCGCCGCCGTTCTGGCCAATCCAGTCGATCATGAGCACCGCCTCGACGTTGATATTAGTTCATAGGGGAACCCTTGCATGGATTCTCCGAGTTACACCTATTGGATCACCGCAAGTTCGCCAACCGGGGTAGGGCCTCTTTATGAACGATGCTATTTTCTTTAGCGACATCGAGAAGCTGGCCGGCGTTGGTATCGCCTCGATCTCGCTTTATGTTCTTGTGGTCCTGATGATCCGGTTGTTTGGCAAGCGATCGACCTCGCAGATGAATAACTTCGACTGGATCGTCACCGTCTCCATCGGTTCGATCATGGCATCCGGCACGTTGCTGAACTCGGTGACCATCGCCCAATCCGCGACCGCGATCTTCGTTCTGTTATCGCTGCAGTGGATCGTGACAAAGCTGTCGGTTGTCTGGCGGGGCTTTTCGGATTTCATTCGGGCCGAGCCGACAATCCTTGTGGAAAATGGTGAATACTGCCGGGCTGCGATGCGAAAGCAGCGCGTCAGCGAGGCAGAAATTCAGGCGGCGATCCGCCAGCAGGGCGTTCCGGACCTTTCGGATATTCGATGGGTCATCCTGGAATCAAATGCCGGGATCACCGTTCTGGGTCGCGAAGAGACCAAGTCCCTGCAGCAGAATATCCTGGGGCCATCCCTGGGGCGGGATGACGAGATCAGAGGACGCGGTGCGTGATCGGGTTCTGGGAATTTGTCGGCCGGGTGCTGTTTGCCGCCGCGTGCGGCCTGGTGATTGGGATCGATCGCGAGTTCCGCGACAAGCCCCTTGGCGGTCAGGCCTATGTGCTGGTCGCCCTTGGATCCGCGGCACTTATGAGCCTGACGCTCAACTTCTCTCTCAGTGAGGTTGCCAGCGACAAGACCGTGAGCGTGGATCCGACACGCCTGATCCAGGGCATCGTGGGCGGCATCGGCTTTCTGGGCGCGGGCGCCATCATGACGAGGGACGAAAGCAGCCGGCTGCGCGGCGTGGGAAGCGGGGCTGCCATCTGGGGCTCGGGCGCTGTCGGGATAGCCTGCGGACTGGGCTATCTCAAGGAGGCCGCCTTCATCTCAATCCTGGTCTTCGTAATCCTCAATATCTACGGGTTTCTCCACCATGAAGACTGAGGGCAGCAGGAATACCGACACATTGATGCAGCGGTAAGGCCGTTCGGACCCGTCATCACGACGATCATGCCGTCTGGGGGCGGTACCCGCCTGGAAATGGTTTTCGCTGATCCAAAAGATCGTTTTCGGCGATCCTCCACCAGCGTGGAACGGCCCTCTGTGGACCGTTCCGCCTTTTTTGCCGGGGGATGTCAGAGCCAGTAGGGATCTGTGCGGTAGTGTTGATGCGTCCGCTCTTCCCAGGCACGGTCTTCTGTCCAGCCCTCGTTCGTGGCAGGCGCGCCCTTGACCTGCTCCTCGGTAATGTCGGTCAAAAAGCCATTTTGCGATACGTCATAGCTGAGCTTTTTCCAGGGAACGGGATAATGCTCCTCTCCCATTCCCAGGAAGCCGCCGAATCCCATGACTGCATAGGCAACCCTGCCGCTGTTCTTGTCGATCATCAGATGGTCGATCGTCCCGATGTGCCGGCGATCCGCGCCATAGACTTCGGTGCCATTGACATCTGCGGACGATATGAGGCTGCCTTTGGTATCGTGATCCATGTGTTGCTCCTCCTTTTGCGGATATCAAACCTTTCGGCCTGTGGGAGGTTCCGCTGATCGGGATTGATCTTTGACATGCGGGGTCTGGCCGGCAAAATCCGACCGGCTGGACGGTTTTCAGGTTCGGGATCGTCTGAAAAGCCGGCTTGGTCCACGAACTTCCATACCGTCCCGGCAACGTTACCCGCTGCAACGATAGGAATTCCGCTTTCGCGCGGACAGGCTGTGGCGGAGGAAGAAGCGGACCATCTCGCGGGACGCATTCGGACCTGTCGGGTCGGTGAATCGGCCCTTCGAGGATCCACCTGACCACGCGTGCCCCGACGCGCTCACGGTCCAGTGTTCGACAAGCGGAGGGCCGGTGCCGAGGCGATGAACGATCCTTCGGTAGGCGCGACCGTTGGGTATCCGACCGGCCGACTCGGTACTGCGCAGCGAGGAGGGATAGGCTTCGCGCGCCCGAATGGCCACCAGACGGCCGTTGCGCGGATTGACCACGGCGTCCCGACTACCGTGAAAGACGATCGTCGGCGACGGATTGTCGGGTCTCAGGCCGGGGTCGCCGCGCTTCATCGCCAGAAGGGCAGAGGACTTGTCATGCGCCGCACCTGCGGGCAGTCCGGAATGGACGCCGACTGCGGCGAAGATTTCGGGATAGGCCCGAGCGACGACCAGCGCCATCGACGCGCCCGCCGAAAGCCCGGCGATATAGGTGCGGGCCGGATCGGCTCCGTGAGCCTCGACGACATGATGCGTCAGGCTGGCCAGCATGGCCGGTTCGCCGGAACGTCCCTGACTGTCGCGCGCGAACCAGTTCCAGCATCGGTTGGGATGCGCCTCGCGCGTCTGGGCGGGGTAGACGACGATGAAACCCTTTTCCGATGCGAGCAGGTTCATGGCCGTTCCCCTGGCGAAATCGTCCGGCGTCTGGCCGGGTCACGTCCGTCAAGGTGGTGTAATTTCCCGGATGGCCTGAGACCATAATCACGCGCCTTTCGGTGAGATGCTGACAATGGGGAGGATCTCCTCGGTGTCGATCTGGGCGGAAGCCTCGACCATCATGTAGGGGGTTGCGGTCTGCCATTCTTCGTTCTGCTCTAACAGCACGGCGCCGATCAGATGCATGATGGAGAGCTCGTTGGGGAAGATCCCGACGACATCGGCTCGGCCGTTCACCTCCTTGTTCAGGCGTTCGATCGGGTTCCGGCTGTGCACCTTGGTGCGGTGCTGG
>NZ_JBSXNM010000010.1:0-6533 GCF_056857655.1 Paracoccus sp. L-17 | reverse complement strand
TTATCTTGACAGTCTGCACCGCATGCCACCTTGCCGTAGGATGGGTGACAGGCGTTGACGGTAGGCAGTTTTCAGGCTGGCCGCCGCGCTTACCAAAGAGCTGGCGGCGGCCAGCCTGAGAACTGCCGGGCCGAAGCGTGCGCCGGGTGGGGGCATGGGGAGGGTTTTGCGCTGGTGTCGATTATTTCTGTTTGCGAGCGTCGCGAGGCCGGGGGTCTCGCCGCGCATGTGCCGTTGATCCTGCGCGGCGACGCGCTCTACGACCCCGATCTGGATCGCTTCTTTCTCGACCTGCCGCTATCGGGGATTCGATCGCGGCATTCGCTTCGCGCCCAGGCCTATGATGTGACAGTCTGGCTTCGCTTTCTCGATGCTTGCGGCAAGACCGTATGGGCTGCGACCCGCGACGATGTCGAGGCTTATCATCGTGCGCGTCGGCGCGGCGATGCTGGTCAGCGGATCACGGCGGCAAGCTGGAACAGGGCCGTCGCCAGCCTTGATCGCCTCTATCGCTGGGGCGAGCGGCAAGGGCTGATCGCCGAGGCACCGTTCAACCGTCGTGCCGTGTGGCGACCGGCGCAGGGTGGACGTCGCGGAATGATCGCCGCGCGCAACGACGCCTATGAACGTGTTGCGAAGCGGTCGGATGTCCGGTTCGTCACGATGGACGACTACCGCATCTTCCGCGAGGTCGGTCTGCGCGGCCTCGCGCCTGACGGCAGCGAACGCCCCGGCGCACGTGATCGGAACGGATTGCGCAACGCGCTCTTCGCCGATCTGCTCGTCACGACAGGTTTGCGACTGGAAGAAGCCTCAGGTCTGCTCTCCGGTGATCTCGCGGTCATTGTTCCGGACGGCGATGAGAACCGGCAGCTCTGGTTGCGCCTGCCGCCGCCGCTCACCAAGGGCGATCGCGGACGAAGTGTTCTGGTCCCACGCCGGCTGCTTCGTCAGATCGCGGCCTATATCGATGTCGAGCGCGCGGCAGGCGCGGCCAAATTCGTCGCGCGCAATGGCGCGGCGCGCTTTGACCGGCCGATCCATATCACCGACGCCGGTCTCGACCGCATGCGCGATGTCTGCACGCCAGAGGAACGATGCCGTCTGATCCTGTGCAACGAGAACGGAACGCCGCGCGAGCCCGCGGCGCTATGGCTGACCGAGGTCGGACAGCCCGTTCGACCCAATTCCTGGGAGGTGATCTTCGCCCGCGCCTGCAAGCGCTGTAGAGACTATGGTTTCTCGTTGTCGATCAGCCCGCACCAGCTGCGCCACACCTTCGCGGTCCATATGCTCGCTTTGCTGATCCAGGAGCGTCTGCGCGAAGCCGCATTGCCGGCGGGGCCGATGGAGAGCTACCGGCTGATCCTGGGCGACCCGCTGCAGCAGGTGCAACGCCTGCTCGGCCACGCGAGCCTCGCCACCACCTATATCTATCTCGACCATATCGCGACCCGCGCCGATACGGTGGATTCGGCGGTCGAGAAGTTGCTGGCACTGCTGCCGGGACCGCAGGGCGCATGAGCGGGCGTCCCCGCAAGGGCAGGCCCGTTGCTTTCGCGCGCGTCACGCCGGAGCGAGCCAAGCCCGATCCGGTGCTCGGCCTCAGGTTCGTCATCGAGGCGCGGCATGGCGGGACCGTCCTGGTTGACATGACCAATCTCGATCCTCGTCCGCTCGCTATCGCCTTTGCCAGCGCGTTGCGCCGGTCGGCCGCGCTCGGCGGCCCGATCGGTGCGGCCAGCGTCATCAAACAGTATGTAAACTCCTATCGCCGTTTCTTCACCTGGCTTTCCGATGAGGCGGGGGAAGTGGACGGGCCCGAAGACATGCGCGCAGCCCATGTCGAGGGTTTCGCATCGGCACTCGAACGCGGGGGAATGGGCGCGATCTACCGGCATGTGACGGTCAGCAAGATCGTCAATACGCTGCGTGCGATAGAGGCGGATCGGCCCGACAGTATCACGCCCGACCTCCATGAGCGGTTGCGCTATACAATGGCGACCTCGGCGGAACGCTCGACCCCGCGTGATGCCTACAGCCCCTTCGTCGCCCGTGCGCTGCGCGACGCGGCCCGTACGGACGTGGAAGCGATATTCCGCCGGATCGGCACCGAGGATCGGACCGATGAGGGCGATCCGGTCATTGCCGGAGCGCGGGCCGATGTCGAAGCTCTCATCGCGCGCGATGGAGCCGTTCGGACCGAGAGCGTCGAGTTGCGCCGTCTCTATTTCATGCGCTTGCGGCGCGGTTTGCCGATCAGCACGCTGATCGACGACCTGCATCGTCGGCATCATCTGCACGTCACCGATCTGCCGCCATTGCTCGTGCTGCTTGCTCTCGATACCGGCCTCGAGCCGGAATGCCTGAAGGCGCTGACGGTCGATTGCCTGGCCAATCCCTCCGCCGGAACCGTCGAACTGCGATACCTGAAGCGACGCGCCGGCGCCGCCGGGCACAAGAGCATGCGCGTGCGCGACGGCGGCCTCGGCACGCCGGGTGGCCTTCTCCGCCGGCTGATCGAGATCACGACCGTCGCCCGTCAGCATCTGCCCACCGATTGTCTCTGGGTTTACCACAGCGTCGGCGGTCTCCATGCCGGCATCCGTCATCCGCGCGAACGCCTCGACGCCTGGGTGGCACGGCACCGGATTGTCGATGAGGACGGCAAGCCGCTCCATCTTCTGCTGTCCCGGCTTCGCAAAACCCACAAGGCGCTGTGGTACACCAAAACTGAGGGGTACATCGCCCGCTTCGCGGTCGGCCACACGCCCGAGGTCGCGGCGCGCCACTACGCCGATCTGCCATCGCTGCGGCCCCTGCACGAGGCCACCGTCGCCGATGCCTTCCGCGACGCTGTTGTCGCCGCGATGCCGACCATCCTCGCGCCAGCAGCCGAGAAGACGCTGCGCGAAGCGCCCGAACAGGCCGGGCCGCTGATGCCGCCGGATGCGGTCGGTTCCATTCTCGATGGGGAGCAGGATCTCTGGCTCGCCGCCTGCGCGGGGTTCCATAGCAGCCCCTTCGCCGAGGCCGGCTCGCCATGCCAACAGCCGTTCTGGGGATGCCTCCATTGCCCCAACGCCGTCATCACCGCCCGCAAGCTCCCCGCGATCATGGCCTTCCTGTCCTTCGTCGAAGACCAGCGGCAGGGGCTTCCCGGTCCCGACTGGATGGTCAAGTTCGGGCAGGTTCATGCCCGGATCGTCCATCAGATCTTGCCCGCGTTTTCCGATGCCGTTGTCGCCGAAGCGCGGTTACGCGCCGGGGAGGAGCGCCTCTATCTGCCTCCCGAGGCGCGCGCATGACCGCGCCCGCCCTTGCTCGCGCTCCCGCGTTCGACGATCGGCCCGTGCTGGCGTGCGCGCCGCTCAAGCCGGGCCATGCCCGCGAGGACCTGTCGCGCGTCGGCGATCCAAGCTGGGATCTGGGTCCGGCCGTCTTCCGCGAGAACGCCCGGCGCTGCCACGTCACCGTGCATTTCGACGTGCTGGAAGATGCCGATGTGCAGGCAATGATGCGCGCCTATCTCTATGCGCGTCTCAATGTCGACCTTCCCGGCCATCGTCCGAAGCTGCCGCCCAGCTGTGTGCGGCAGGCGTTCAACCGGGCGCGGCGCTTCTTCGCCTTCGTCCGCGAACGATTGGGCGCGCTGGACCTTGCCCGCATTGATCCTCCGCTGATCGACGCCTATGCGCGGCATCTCCGAGAGGACCCGGCAAGGCGGCCCGTCATTGTCGGGCAGCTTCTCGAGATCGTCATCGACTTCTATCTCTACCGTGAGCACCTTCCCGCCGGCGGCTTGTCGTTCGAACCGTGGGACGGACGGCCACCCGCACGCGTCGCGGGCTATCGTCATGTTCCCGAGAACCGGACCCCGCGCATCCCCGAGCCGATCATTGCGCCGCTTCTGGCATGGTCGCTGCGCTACATCACGGTATTCGCAGGGGACATTCTCGCCGCCCGGCGTGAGCTTTCCCGGCTCGAAGCGCGCCGCGACCGGCTTTTCGTTGCGGAACAGGGATTGCCGCATGCGGAGCGCCGCCGCCGGCAACGGCAGCGACTGGCGCGCTATTTCCGGTCCCGCGCGCGGCAGGGTCGGGGCGTGCCGGTCTGGGCAAGCCCGCCCAACGGTTCCGCATCCGTCGATCCGGTAAGCGGGGAGCTTCTGCCCGTCGTCAACGTGCAGCTTCTGCATCTTCACGTAGGGGTCGATGCCGCCAGGGAGCCGGCGATGCATCTCGCTCTCGCCGGCGGCGCGTCCGATCTCATCGCTGCCGCCATCGCGGATATCGGGATCGAACCCGGCGGCATGGATACGCCGATCTCGGTCGATGCCGATCTCGGCCGGCCATGGCGGCTCCGCTTCGATGCCAAATCCCTCGTCCTGGAAGAGCGCATGCTGCAGGCAGCGGCTTATGTGGTCTGCGCCTATCTGACCGGTATGCGCGATTGTGAGGTGCAGGCGATGCGCCGGGGATGCCTGACGCTTGCGCGCAGCGAGGACGGCACCGTGTCACGACACCGCGTCCGTTCCACCGCCTACAAGGGAAAGGGGGCCCGGGGAGCGCCGGCAGAGTGGGTGACCATCGAGCCCGTCGCCGATGCGATCGGGGTGCTCGAACAGTTGACCCGGCGCGCGGCTGTTGCCCATGGTCTCGATACGCTCTGGCCTGTGCTGTCAGTGACGCGAAGTAGCAAACCGCACGTCTCCGCCGAGATCGTGCGCCAGATCAACGCCTATCGTGACCACCTGAACAGGCTGTTCGGGACGGAAGAGGCGCCCGCCATACCGCCCGGGCCGGACGGCAAGCCCTGGCGGATCACGACCCGCCAGTTTCGTCGCACGATCGCATGGCACATCGCAAACCGTCCTTTCGGAACGGTGGCCGGCATGATCCAGTACAAGCATGCATCCGTCGCCGCGTTCGAAGGCTACGCGGGTAGCAGCGCCTCGGGTTTCCGCGCCGAGGTCGAGGCGCAACGTCGGCTCGGCCAGATCGATGATCTGCTCGAGTATTTCGACAGGCGGCGCGGCGGGGCCGACCTTGGTGGGCCGGCCGGTCCTCGTGTCGCGCGTACCCTCGACGAGACAGCCACCGAGCTTGGGCCATTGCCGCCGATGATCGCCGACCGGTCTCGTCTGCGCACCATGCTCGCCAGTCTGGCCCGCACCCTGCATGTCGGACCGCTTGCCGATTGCTTCTTCGATCCGGCAACCGCCCTGTGCCTCAAGCGCGTGACAGATGCCGCGGCAGACCGCCCATTGACAGCACTTTGTGAACCGACCCGCTGCCCGAACGCCTGCATCGCGGAACATCACAGGCCCGTCTGGGAGCGGAGTGCCGATGAGGCACGCATGTTGCTGCGCGAGAAGCGGTTGCCCGGATTGCAGCGGACCGCGCTCCAGCAGGAGGTTGACCGGATCGAGGGTGTGCTGGCCCGGATCGCGCCCGAGGGCGCGACGCCGCCCGTTCGGGCGGCGGTAAAGGGAGAGGAAGCTTGGGATCGGGGTGAGTGACGGGATGAGGAGAGCGGGAGAGGCCTGCTCCGCCCGTCCTGGAGACCTGTCATGTCCCGATCTTCCTCATCGGCCGGGCGCGCCGATGTTTATAATCGTATCACCACCGAGATCATCGCCGCCATCGAGGCCGGCGCCGGCGACTGGCGTGCGCCCTGGTTCCACAACGGGAGCAGCATAGCGCGTCCGACCAACGTTTCATCCGGCAAGCGCTATCGCGGCATAAA
Organism: Paracoccus sp. L-17; assembly: GCF_056857655.1. Lineage (NCBI taxonomy): Bacteria > Pseudomonadati > Pseudomonadota > Alphaproteobacteria > Rhodobacterales > Paracoccaceae > Paracoccus > Paracoccus sp. L-17. Next base: position 785 of record NZ_JBSXNM010000010.1, on the reverse strand, counting down.
CACGTTGGCGCTCTGGGCCACGGGCTTTGCCGCCGGATATGGCGACGGTATCTGGGGAACGTACAAGCAATGGCAGGATGCTGGCGCGCAGGTGCGTAAAGGAGAACGCTCCACCACGGTCGTCTTGTGGAGGGAGATCAAGGTTTCCCAGCAGGCCGACGACGATGACGATGATGACGGGCATCGACGGATGTTCGCCCGCGCATTTTCTGTCTTCAATATCGCTCAGGTGGACGGGTACGAGCGCCCGGCGACCCCTGTGCTGCCCGAGGCTGAACGCCTTGCCCATGCGGAAGCGTTCATCACAAACTTGGGCGTCAAGACGGAGTTCGGTGGATCGGAAGCCTATTACCGCCCGTCGGCCGACACCGTGTTCATGCCGCAGTTCACTTCGTTTCGCGATGCCGCGTCATTCTACGGTGTCTGGCTACACGAGAACGGTCACGCCAGTGGCGCAAAGCACAGGCTCGACCGCGATCTTTCCGGTCGCTTTGGTTCGGCCGCCTATGCCGCCGAAGAATGCTGTGTGGAAATTCTCAGCGGGCTCGTCTTGGCAGACCTCGGGATCGCCCACCATCCGCGCCCCGATCATGCCGCCTATATTGCCTCGTGGCTCAAGGTCCTAAAAGACGACCCCAAGGCCATCTTCACCGCCGCCAGCAAGGCGCAGCAGGCGGCCGACTGGATGCATGCGCAGCAGCCCCATGCAGAGGAGGTAGCGGCATGACCAAAACCGTTCTCATTGCCGGAAAATTTCAGAATGGGGCTGGACTGTCAGGATATGT
>NZ_JBSXNM010000009.1:0-10153 GCF_056857655.1 Paracoccus sp. L-17 | reverse complement strand
GCTTTCATGCTGCCTTGCGCCATCCAAAACCATCCGCACAGCGCGTTCGCGCACTTCCGGTGAATACTTGTTTGTTGTCTTTGTCATGATGCTCCATCCTGCTCATGAGTTGGAGCCTCCGGCAAACCCGGTGCGGTTCAGCTCGCCTCTCCCGGTCCTTGCACAGCCAGTTCGCGTGGCCGTGCGCCGCGTCTCCTACCAAACTTGGCGATTGGCGACGCTCGGCTTCCGCCGCGCCAGAAAGAAGCGCAGGTCATGCTGTCGATAGCTCGCCGCTTCCTTCTGCAGATTACCAACGTATCCTAGGCGGCTGTCGGTCAAGCAGGCACGCTTCAGCGGACTACGCCGGGACCCACGGGCTACCTTTCTGTAGACGCCGCAGTGATTCTCTGCCACCCTGGACCGAATTGAAAGCTAGTACAGTGTGGTCGCTGTAGACGTTTTTTTTCGGCAATCATCGGCTGGTATGCCCTCATGACCCGTTTGCCACTGATAGCTCTAATGCTGGCTCTAATCGAAGGGCGCGTGTCAAAGGAAGCTTGCTTTGACGACAATGTCCCGCTGTCCGGTCGGGGTGAGATCACGGACGAGGCGGCCTCCCTGCTAGTTGCTTTCAGCAAGTACGTTGACGGCCTAGATGAGCCGAAGAAAGGGCGCCTTCGCCTTCGGCTTTGCGAAGCTGCTCTCAGGGAGATTGATGCTCGACTTGAGCCGCGAGGAGCACGAGCGTGAATCAACACCTCAATCGATGGGCGCTCGTCAGCATGCCGTGGTTCTGGCCATATTTGCCGTCTATTCAGCTGGCGATTGTGAAAGACCTGTTGGATGAGGCTGAGGTCGAGGCCGATACTTACGAATTTTACACCGACCTCCTCGATCGCGTTGGACCGAACTTGTACAAGGCTCTCGCCAACGACTCCGGCTTCGCGGGAGAACTGGTATTCTCCCAATTTTACTTCGAGAATCATAGCCAGCAGTGGTCTGACAGGCCGCATTTGGGGCTCGCATCGAAGGAAATGGAAGATGATATTTTTCGGTTTATAAGCCCCGTTGCTGAGAACTTCCTAAACGACTGTTTTAACTCAGTTGATTGGGGCGCGTACGGCGTAGTAGCGTTCACTCTGACGGCGACCCAATCCGCCGCATCCATGTGTCTAGCACAAAGGATCAAGAAAGAGTTTCCGGCAATCCGGATTATCTTTGGCGGAACAAGTTGCGCTGGAGAAATGGGTGTGGCACTTGCGCTCGCCTGTCCAGAGGTCGACTTCGTCGTTCATGCGGAAGCCGAAGTGACTGTGCCTCGAATCGTCGAGGCACTTCGCGGGAAAACTAGTGTCGCGGCCATCCCCGGACTCACGTGGCGATCCGGTGAGAATGTAACCACAAACTCTCGCGCCGGGCTCCACAACCTGCGTCGCCGACGAGGGCCGCTTAACTTCGACAGTTACTTTGAGCGCATCAAATCAAACGGTGCAGACAAGTGGTTTCGGCCATGGATTCCGTTCGAGACGAGTCGAGGTTGCTGGTATGGAGAAAAGGTGCAATGTACGTTCTGCGGGCTGAATGAGATTATTGGATATAGGAGCCGCGGAGCGGAGGGCGTTGCGGAAGAGCTGGCGCATTACGCAACACGGTACGGGTGTGATCGGTTTTTCTCGACCGACTTGATTATGCCGAGGGACTTCTTCACTTCACTCCTCCCTAGGATTGATTCGGAAGGGCGAGATTGGACGATTTTCTATGAGATTAAGTCCAACATGCGGCGATCCGAGGTAGAGCAGCTCGCCCGAAGTGGTGTGCGCTGGATCCAGCCCGGGATAGAGAGTCTCGACGACCGCGTCCTTAAGATAATGAAGAAAGGTGTTACGGCCGCTCGAAACATTCAGATTCTCAAGTGGTCGCAGGAGCTAGGCATCCAAGCGAGCTGGAATTTTATACACGGCTTTCCGAATGAACCGGCTGACGCGTATTTCGAGATGGCATCTATTCTACCCAAGCTGGTCCATCTGCAACCGCCAGCCGGCTTAGGCGACTTCGAAGTTCATCGGTTTAGTCCATACTTCGAGCACCCGGAGGATTTTGGGATCGTCCTACATGGAGCCCATCCTCTCTACAGAACGGTCTTTCCCATCTCGCAAGCGCTGCTTGACGGACTTGTCTATCGGTACGGCTACTCGCTGAGAGATGCCCCGGACCCCCGCCTAGCGTGCGCACGCGAGGCACTCCGTTCAGCCGTCATAGAGTGGTGGACCGCCAGAGAGAGAGGAGCTGAGCTTTCTTACCAGGTCACATCTGACGGAAGCATTCGGATAAAGGATTGGCGCTCTACTCTCCAGCCAGAATATATCGAGGTCCAAGCTGAGGAGGCCCTTCTGTTTGATTTTCTGGACGAGATGCAACCAGATGTCACTTTGGAAGAGCGCTTCGCGCAGCAGTATCCGGAAGCGCACCATCGCATGGGCGGCTCGAGAATAGTGAGGAAGGCTGTGCAGGAGTGGCTTGAGGCGGGTCTGCTGATCAAGATCAGCGGTTACGTAGTCGGATTGGCCGTGCGAAAATCTGCAGAAGTTTCAACCAGCAGAAACTTGGAGGAAAGACATGCCTACGCCTGATGTTCGAAAGACTTTAGACGATGTGGTACAGGAACTAAGACGCGATCCCGACAAATACAAGCAGTTGAGAGGCCGCATTGAGCAGGCTTCATCCGACGAGGAACGGGCAGAGATCTTGGTCGACTTCGCGACCAGCGATGAGAAGCTCCGCGGAATCGTTCCCGACGAACAGACCACCGCAGGGATAGGAACGGTCACGGTGACTACGGTTCTAACCCCAGCGGGTCCACCTCGCGAGTGAACGAGTTTTGATCTCTGGCGGCAGCATGCATGCGGCTTCTGGACCTTGCGGTGAGTGCGCTGTCAGAAGCGCTCTCCCCGAGCTCGGAGTAGCCGATGCAGAAGACTTTTGGATTTACGGCGGTCCGCCTGTTTCTGCCCGACAGGGCTGGAAGCTGTACATATCCACAACGATCCTAAACTTTCAGGCGATACTGGCGGATGTGTTGCCGCTGCTAGAAAAAATGCGGATCTCGTTTAAACACGCCCGTTCCACAGCCGAGGTGGAAGCTCTCAATTCGGGGAGATGCGGCTTTAGTCAGATTGGGAAGTGCATTGTTCTATATATTGAGGAGCACCAAATCGGCCGGCATTTGATTGAAGAATTGAAGAACTGTCTTCTTCCGTATGCGTATAAGTGCCCGCAGGTCCCTTACGCACGATGCTTAGGGGGCAGCATACCAGTATATTACCGATACGGCGCCTATGCATCTGACAACCTCGAGATCGCGGAATCAATTCGAGCAGATAATCGCAGCGATATTGCCTCCGCAGTGCCTGACGAGATCGAGGACGTCCTGCTCATCTACGCTGACCCCCCGCAAGTAGACCGTGATTTTGACCAATTCCTGGTCCGCTTCCCAGTTTTCCAAGCGTTGAAACATTCAGGTAAGGGTGGCGTGTTCCGCGCGCTCGACATTTCTCAACATTCTCTTACTGAAGTTGTCCTTAAGGTGGGCTATCGAAACGGTCAGATGATGGAGGACGGCAGAGACGGTTTTCGCCTACTGCAGGCCGAGTGGGAGGTGTTATGCGAACTACATAGTAGGGCTGGTTCCGATTTGCTCCCGCACCTGCACGGGTATCAGGAGTTCCAGACGCGAAATGTGCTAATCCTCGAAAGTTTGGCGGGGCCGGACCTGTACCTTCTAAAGCGTGACGGAAAACTTTCCGTAGGTCACATCGAGGCTGCTATAAGGATACTGGAGCGAGTGCATCAAATGGGCTTCGTTTTAATCGATGCGAAGCTAGGGAACTTTGTTGTGTCAAATGCACAGTCGGCCGAACTAAAGCTAGTTGATCTCGACAGCGCTGTGGATATCAACGACACAAGTCGCATATTCCGTCCAAGCTTCTGGCCGCGCGGTGTAGATCTCAGCGATCCTTGTAAGTTTGACCGAGTTCATCTTCTAGTTTCAGCGGTTTTTTCCTATGACGATGCGGTCCATGACAGGGACAGGTATGTCGATGTGCCGGATCTAGTACGCTCCGCAGCATCCGGGAGCAGTTTTGACCAATGGATATCTAAATGCCTGGCTCTTGAGTGCGGGATCGAGGCGTAGCTGAGCTTAACCTCCAACGACCGGCGATGCCTCAAAGAACTACGGCCGCGCCGTGCACGGCGGCGCACTGGCTGTGGCCTGCTCCTTGGGAAATCCCGCGTTCCCAAGGCTGTCTGCCCTCGACCGAGCACACGGCGACGAAGCTGATCTTCCTCGTGTCGAACCGCGCCTAGGAGGAGTGGGGATGCCACCTCTGATCGCGCTATTGCCAGCGCTCTGCTGGCCATCCTCTCTGACGAGTGCTTCACGAGACCCAGAGAGCCGTGGTCGGCTGACGATCATCAGCACGCCAAGAGGAGCAGGTCAGCCACAACTAAGCGATGCGGTGGTTTTTGGCATCCCGTAAGTTTGGCGGCAGTCACCGCCGCCCCCGGCGCCAGTCATCGAGGCGGGCGTAGATCGTGACCGCGATACCGCAGAGGGCGACTGCGATGAACACCCAGCGCAGGGTATCGAGATACGAGACCAGCGGCAGGACGGCGCTTTGCGTCTCCGCCAGCACCTGCTGGGCCACCTCCACCCCGGCTGCACCCAGCGTCGCCACGCCTGCCGCGCCACCGCCTTTCATCGTGCGGCTGTCAGCCAGCACCTCGCGCGCGGGCGGCGTCTCGGCCGCAAATGCAGCTGCCCGGACCGGGAACCGCTCGCCCCACTGCCGTGCGGGCCCGAGATCGACATGGATGAACCCGGATCGCGGGTAGAAGCCGAAGCCGAGGAACCCGACCTCCCGTGCCGCCGCCTCGAATGCCGCAGGGTCGTGGTTCGCCATGGCGATGTCGAAGGCGGCGCCATCGAGGTGCTTGGAGCGGGTCGCGCCGCCGACGGCGCGGTTGTGCTCTGGGCTGCGATAGGCGGAACGCACGATCAGCGGCTTTTTCAGCCGGTCGCGCAGCGCCTGCAGCTTGTCGAGCGCCGGTTCGTTGATCAGCAGCTTGCCGGTGCCCCGGCAGGCGATCTCGGCGGGCGAGAAGTTGGGCCAGCGCCAGGTGCCCTCGGGCGCGTCGCGCCAATGGCGGTGGAAGGTGGTGGTCATGTGGGTCCTCCAAAACGAAAAACCCGCTTCGAGGGCGGGTCATTGCGGGCTGATGAATGGGGATCGGGCGCGGCTACGGACCGCCGCCGAAGATCTTGAGCTTGATGGCGATGCCCGCGAGCAGCGCCAGCATGACGCCGGTGGTGATCATGCGGACGGCGGTCTGCATGGCGGTGCGGCGCACCAGCCGGATGCAGTCCACCAGGGAGCGCAGATCGCGGATGTCGAGCGCGGCCTCGTCGCCGTCGAGCCCGACATCGGCCAGCGCGCGCTTCGCGCCTTCCTCCGCCGCCCGCGTTAGGATCGCCTCGAACTCGGCGTCGGGCATGCGCACGAAGCCCTCGGATCGGGGTGGTGTCATCGGGATCCTCCTTCCGCCGCTCAGCCGATCTTGCAGCCCCAGAAGGACGTGTGATCGGCGGCGAAGTAGCCGTCCGCGACCCGGAAATAACCCTGCAGCTCGACGGTATCGCCCGCGGTCAGCGGCACCATGGACTGCAGCCAGATCGCGGTAGCCAGCGAGACATGAGTGGCGGAAATTTCGCCGAGGGAGCCACGGATTTCCGTCGTGCCGTTCACCACGAGCCGCCCGCGCATGCGGGCCGTGGCGCTGGCGTTGATCTTGTAGAGCAGCGTCGCGCCGAAGAGGTAGGTGCCGTCCACCGGGGCCACGAAATGGTTGTTCGCGGCGTCGAAGGCGCCCTGATCGTTGTAGTCGGTGTTGTTCAGGCCGATCTTCGTCCAGGTCGCGACGCCGACATAGTTGTCGTAGTTGGTGTACGCCTTGAACCGCGGCAGCCGGGGCTGGTCGACGACGCCGGTGGCGTTGTCCACGCTGAGGCCATCGAAGAAGGTACTGCCGTCGGCGGAGACCGCGAGGCGGAAGCGGTCCGACCCGAAGAGCCCAACCAGCGCCTTGGTCACGAAACCGGTCTGCAGGGTCAGCCCGAGATCGTCGCCAGCGGCCTCCTTGTTCATGGTGTAGAACAGATCGCCGGTGCCACCCTCGGCGACGGTCTTCGCGGTCCAGAGTGCCGCGTTCAGCTTGGCCGAGAACGGGTTCGACGCATCCGCCGTCGTGCCGACACCCAGCAGCGCCATGTTCTGAAGCGCTACTGGTGTGGTCCCGATCCAGCTCGCGCCATCGTAGACGAGCAGCAGGCCCTCGTCCTCCACCCACACCCGCCAGCCGGTCCGCGGCGGCAGGCGCAGCCAGGCGCCATCGGTCCAGAGCGCGACGTTCAGGTCCCACCCCGCCCAGTCGTCCGTCGCGCCGGAGCCGACGATGTAGCGGTCGCCGTCGGCGGGCGAACCAGGCGGCGCGGTCAGGTCCCGGTCGAGCACGGAGAGCTGGACGAGCCCGTCGAGGATCCGCAGCGCCTCGTTGTGGGTGACATGCTTCTGGGCCTGCGCCGCCAGGATGTAGGGCAGCAGGAGATGGGTCGTGGCGTCGGACATGGGATGGCCTTCAGAACAAGAGCGTGACGGTTTTCGGCGCGCCCCGCCCGACGAGGGCGGAGAGCTGGAAGATGCGGATGTCGAGTGTGTCGCCGGGGCCCAGCGGCGCGCCCCAGTCGGCGGTCTGCTGGGCGGCGGTGTAGACGGCGCTGGTGGTCGCCGTGCTCAGCACCCGCTTCACAGCAAGGCCGTCGAGGATCTCCACCTCGTAGGCTTCCAGTTCCTCGGCCAGCGGCACCTCAAGCCCGCCCCAGCTGTCGGCCGCGAGCGCGCGGGATCGCCGCGTCCAGCGGATCGTCAGGTCGCCGGGCGAGCGGGGCTTTCGCCATGGCTGCTCCAGATGAATGACCGAAAACGGCCGCAGCCCGACGCCTTCAGGTGTGAAGGCCTTCGCAACGTAGGTCTCGTCGCTGACCGGACGACTCGCCGGGCCGATGCGCCAGTTCCACGGGATGCCGAGATCGGCCTCGGCGATCGGCAGGAACGCCAGCGCGGCGTCCAGCACTACCACCCGCGCGCCAGCGGGCGTCGGGTTACCCATCGCGCTCTCGGTGCCGCGCTGGCCGCGCAGGAGCCGGGTCAGGCGATACCGGCCGGGCGCCAGCAGTTCCGCCGCGCCCGCCTGCACGATCTCCCAGACCCCAGGCGCGCTCTCGATGGCGAGCGCGTTCGCCCCGCCGAAGAGGGTCAGATCGGTGACGCTCTCCAGCGTGCCGGTGAGCAGATCGACCACAAGCGCATTGCCGAGGTCGAAGCGCGAAATGGGCCCGGCATAGAAATCCGAGACCAGTGTCCCGATCCGGGCGCGGCTGCCGAACGTGGTCAGCAGCTCGAAGCCATCGGTCGAGGGGCTGCGGAACACCGCCATCTCGCCCGGCCAGGGAACCGCGTGCGCGGCGACCATCGGCCGATGCGCGGGCTGGTCCTCGGTCAGCTGCGGCAGGTCCATCAGCACCGCATCCGGCGCGCCGAACACCACTGCGCGCGTCAGCGACGCCGCGCGGGGATCGCCGGGCGGCAGGTCGTAGGTCGCGCGGTCCTGGCGCACCGCCTCGATCCCGCGCGCCTCCGCGTCGGCGATGGAGACGAGCCGCAGGTCGACCAGCCGCCCGTCATGCTCCAGCCGGATCGCGTCGGCCGGATCGAGCGCGAGACGCGAGGGCGGCAGACGGAACGCCGCCGTCTCGCGCCCCACCCACGCCTCCATCAGCGCGCGGCGGCAGCGCCGCTCGGCCTCCTCGGGCGGCACCGCCATCGGGAAGGACTCGGACGCGATCCGCGTCGTGTCCACGGTGATGCGCCGGGCCTCGACGAGGGCCGCGTCGTAATCCTCGTCGGCGCGCGCGACCTGCCATTTCAGCGCCTGCGGCAGCTCGGTCTCCTGGCCGCGCGTGAGCTCCAGCACGTCGCCTTCGCGGGCGGCCACAAGATCGTCGGGCGCGAGGGTCGCGACGGAGGCCCGGCCGCGCATCACGAAGCGGATCACGCCCTCGGTCTCGACGGCGTCGAAGCCGAAGTGGCGTGAGAGCGTGGTGATCGAGGCGCGCGGGCTCTCCAGCGCGGTGATGGCGTATCCTTCGACTGCCCCCCAGAGCCCGGTGACGTCGATGCGATCCTCGGGCAAACCGGCGCGCCGGCAGAGGTGCCGGACGAGTGCGGCCAGGGACACCGCCCCGAGCCGTCCCGTCAGCCAGTGCCCGAGCCGCCAGTTCGCCCCGTCCGTCCAGACATCGGTCAGCGCCGGAAAGAACGGATACGGTCGCGCGTCCCAGGTCCAGGCGGCGCATTCGGTCACATGCACCATCCGGCCGCCGTAGACCAAGGAGATCGGGTTGTTGGCGGCCTCGCCCCACCAGAGGTACGTCGCCTCGAGATAGGCGCGCTGGATCGCGTCATCGCGCCAGCCCCGCGAGAAATGCGGCGTGAAGCTCTCGGACGACTTCGGGTCGAAGAAGACGTTCGGCTGGTTGGTGCCACGGTCGATGGCCGGACAGCCGAGTTCGGTGAACCAGATCGGCTTCGACTGCGGCACCCAAGCGGTCGGTGTCCCGCTCTCAACCCCGCCCGGGCGGTTGTAATGCGCATTCGACCACCAGGCACGCAGATCCTTGTAGCGGAAGACCCACGGCTTGGCGGCCGCGCCGTCTGTGATCGCGGTCCGGACCTGTGCGGATCGGTCAGCCGCGCTGGCATAGAACCAGTCGAAGCCTTCGCCGCCCGCGATGTTCCCCTGCAGATAGGCCCGGTCGTAGATCGCGGGCCAGCCCTCGGCCGCGTCGAGATGCTCGAAGCCGTCGCGCCAGTCGGAGAGTGGCATGTAGTTGTCGATGCCGACGAAATCGATCTCGGGATCGGCCCAGAGCGGATCGAGGTGGAAGAACACGTCCCCCGAGCCGTCGCCCGGCTGGTGCCCGAAGTATTCCGACCAGTCGGCGGCATAGCCGATCCTGGTCCCGGACCCGAGGATCGACCGCACATCCGCGAGCAGGTCCCGATAGGCCTGCACCGCCGGATAGCTGCTGGCGCCCGAGCGGATCGTCGTCAGCCCCGGCATCTCGGTGCCGATCAAGAAGGCATCGACCCCGCCCGCCGCCGCGCAAAGATGGGCGTAGTGCAGCACCATGCGGCGAAGACCCCAGTCGCCGGGCGCGCCGGTCCACGAAACCGACTGGCCGGAGACGCTGAAGCTCCCGGGCGTGGCTGCGCCGAACAGCGCCGCGACCTGACTTGCGGCCGTAGCGGTCTTGTCGACGGTCCCGGCGAAACCAGCGGCTGGCGAACAGGTGATACGACCGCGCCAGGGGAACGCAGGCTGCCCCGTCGCGGCGGCGTTGTCGGAATACGGGTTCGGTAGCGTGTTGCCGGGCGGCACGTCCATCAGGATGAACGGATAGAATGTGACCCGCAGTCCGCGCGCCTTCATCTCCTGGATCGCCTGGACGACGGCGAAGTCGGACGGAGTGCCGCCATAGACGGGCCGATCCTGATCGTCGCGGCTGACGAGGAAGGCGCTGGCGCGGCTGACGCCATTGACCGACCAGCTGGCGGGCGTCGTCGACTTGGCCGACACCTCGACGCCCGGCCGCACCTTGCAGGAGCCCGCGCGCAGATCGTCGCCGAACCACGCCACTACGAGGCTGACGCTCTCGACCGCAGGCGCCATCGCCTGCAGCCGGTCCAGCGCCTCCACCATGTCGGTGGAGTCGGCCAGCGCGTTCAGGTTCTCGGGCACCGTCGCGCCGCCATCGGTCTTGCGGATCGCCTGCGTCGCGTAGGTGAACTCGCCCGAGGCGGGGATCATGGTGACGGCGCGGGTCAGCCCCTCGGCGGTGTCGGGATCCGCGAGGGGCCGGAAGACCTCGAAGGAGAGTTGCGGCAGGCGGTTTCCATAGGTCAAGAGCGCCAGTTCCTCAAAGACCACGTAAGCCGTTCCGCGATAGGCAGGCGTGCTGGCCGCGCCCATCTTCACCGCGATGAACGGGTCCGGC
>NZ_JBSXNM010000008.1:0-14044 GCF_056857655.1 Paracoccus sp. L-17 | reverse complement strand
AGCTGATCGACTTCATCCGTGTCGCCGTCACCTATGCAGGAGGCATCACCCATGTGCGGCGGATTGTCGATCTGGCGGGGCTGCACAACGTGCGTACCGGATTTCACGGCGCGCCCAGTCATTCCCCGATCAGCATGGCGGCACAGGCGCATCTGAACGCTTGGGCGCCAAATTTCGGTATCCAGGAATACCTCGTGCTCGGCACCTCCGAATGCAACGCGCTGTTTCCCTCGGAGCACCGGATGGAGAACGGACTGATGCATGTAAGCGAAGCGCCTGGCCTTGGCGTCGACTTCGACGAGGATGAGGCCGGACGATACGACTACACCCCAGGCAGCCACCCGGTCGTCCGGCTGGAAGACGGCACGATGTGGAACTACTGACACCGACCCGCACGCCGTTCCGCGTGCTCGCCATCGGCGAATGCATGGCTGAACTGGCTCCGACCGACACACCGCTGCTGCGGCGGGCCGGGGCTTGTTCGAGGGTTGCGCGGGCACGGTCTCGCCCGCCATTACCTTCTGCCATTCAGGCGCCGTGGGCAGCACGACATGGTCGAGCTTGTTGGCGTCCTTGTAGGCGGGGTTGCGGCTCGGCTCGATCTGGATCTTCGCGACGAAGCTGATCCCGTCGAGATCGGCGAGCCCGCGCAGCACCCGCTTGGCCTTCGCCGTCTCGCTCATGTCCTCGGGGTTCAGCCCCAGCGCGCTGTCGATCATCGCGCGGAAGGTCGATTTCGAGATCTTCCAGCCGATCGACTGGCCCTGCTCGTCGAGCTTGCCGCCCTGCACGGTGAAGTTCTGCCAGAACTTGCGCCGGGCATGCGGGCCCTCGGCGACGGTGAACTCGGCGTCGAGCATCAGCACGTCGCTGCCGGGCTGGTTGGAGGCCTTGAGCAGCCCGCGATCCGCGTCGCTCGATCCGTCGGTGCCGCCCTTGCGCAGCGTCATCACCAGCTTTGCGAAGGTGCCGTCGGGGATCAGGTCGCCGGACTGCTGCGGCTCCACGTCGTTCATGTCGAAGGTCATGTCGTCATCCTTTCCGGGGTTGGTTGATCTTGGTGAGGAGCGCGCCGAGATCGGGCGGCTCGGTCAGGTCGAGCCTGCCGCTGCGGTCCTTGGCCGGCAGGCCGAACGGATTGCCGGATTGGCAGACGAGGCGGCGCGCGTTGCCCTTGTCGGGATCGTGCCGCCAGGTCGGGGGCGCATCGGGGCCCGCGCCGGGATCCTGCGAGAACAGGCTCATCGTCAGCACCTGATCGACGATGCCGGGGAGTTCGCGGGCGACCTTTCCGCCGTCCATCTGCGGCTGCCAGGTCACCCGGTTCATGTCGTCGACGACCTTCTCGAGGATGCCGACGAAGATGACCGTGCGCCCCGGCGCATGCTGGAGGTGCTTGAGAAGCCCGATGACCTCGCGCGCCAGCAGGCCGTAGGCGCCGCGTGTGTCCGGTTTCCCGGTGCGTTCCGACAGCGCCTCGGGCCGGGTCTTGGCCCATGCCATGGCCTGGCGCGTCAGGTCGGTGATGCTGTCGACGAAGATGATGCGCTTCGTGTCGATCTTCTCGGCCAGCTCGGGATGCTGCGCCCGAAGATGCGCATGATGCGCCTCCGAGAAATGCTCCTCGGGCTGGGCGGCCGGGTTCGCGCCGCCGATCAGGCAGGCGATGTCGACCGCGTCGGCAAAGCGGCGGATCGGAATGCTGTCGCCCGGCCAGTCCTGGACGGACTTGAGGCCCGCCTCCAAGTCGATGCAGAGCGTCTCGGCGGGTGGCAGGGTCTTCAGCAGCGTGGTCTTGCCCGCGCCGCTCGGCCCGAACAGCGCCATGGTGGTCTTGCCCTGCGCTTCGCGCAGCCGGTCGTCAGCGGAAATGATGCGTAGGCTCATTGATCGCCCCCCTGCGGGACGATCTCGATCTTCAGCGTGCCGGGCCGGACGGTGCGCGCGGGTTCGAAACCGGCGCGGATGGCATCGGGCCAAGCGGCGTATTTGCGTTCGGGCACCTTGAACGCGATGTCGACATACTGCGCGGGATCGTCCCCGGCGGCGCGGATGCGCTCGACCATGGCGGCGAGACAATCCTGATCCCAATCGACCCGTTTCGGCAGATCAGCGACCACGGTGAAATCGCCGTCGTCGAAGCGGATCGTTCCGGTGTCCTTGCCCGAGGCCTGCCGCTCCTCGGCGGCGCGGGTGGCGTAGCGGACGGTCAGTGCGCCATCGAGACGGGCCTTCGCGGCCTTGTCGCGCTTGATGCGTTCGTCCACGTCGCGTTGCAGGATGGCCAGCAGTTCGACGGGCAGCTGGGCGATGTCCTGCAAGCCGAGGCTTGGCAGATCATCGACGGTGGGGGTGTTCGCGGGGAACGGCATGTAAGGGTCTCCATGATCGGCAAAAATGGATTTGAGGGCGGTCATCAGGCGGCAGCCCGACCACTCGAACCGGTGGCGTGGTCGGGCTGCCCCTGCTCGGCGAGCAGGAGCGCGGACAGCGACACGGCTGCGGCCTTCGGCTTGGGGCGGGCGACGGCGATGTAGGCGAACTGGTCGGGACCCAAGCGCTCCTGCACCAGGTGCACGAGACCCTGTTCGGCCGCCCAGAAGGCGCGGGCGCCTAGCCAGGTCAGCCTTCTGCGTTCTTCGGTCGTGAAGCGGGACAATCCCTGACAACGATCGAGCGTCAGAAAGCCGCGATGGTATTCGAGCCGGTCGCCCGGCACGGCCTGCGCCACCCAGGCGCAGAACTCGATCTCGGTGAGCGGTCGGCGGGCGCGGACCGTGATGAAGGGGGTGGTGCCCATGAACATGATCTCCTCCTTTCGCCTCTACTCAGGCCGCCGCGAGATCGTCCCAGGCGGGACCGAGACCATGGGCGGTGAGGACGTGACGGAGATCGGCGAGGCGGCGGTAGAGCGCGGACCGGCTCCCGAAACCCTCGGCCGCCAGCGCGGTCACGGGGCGATGCGCCAGCGCCGCGCAGAACCGGCGATCCTCGGCCGGCAGCCGCGCGAGGGCGGCCTGCAGGGCGTGGTGAAGTTCGGTGACGGTTGCGGCGCAGCAGGTCTGGCCGTGCCAGGCGGCAAGGCCGTCGTCCTCGGTCAGCGTGTCGCCGACCGGCTCGCGGGTACCGGCCAGCGGCACCTCGAGCGAGAGCAGCGACCCACCTTGCGCACGGCGCTGGCGGTGATGGCGCATCGCGATCCGCGAGGACTGGTTGCGCAGGACGATGTTGGCGAAGGCGCCGATGCTGCCGCGCGAGGGATCGTAGGCGGGCAAGCGGCGCAGCAGATCGACCAGGAGGTCCTGGCCCAGATCCTCGCGCTCGCAGACCGGCATGCTCAGCTTGCGCCGCAGCCGTTGCGCCGCCGCATCGGCTTCGCGGATGATGGTTTCAATGTCGTCGGGGGAAAGTTCGATCTGCATCGCTGTGCGCCTCGGTCATCGTTTCTGATGAGCCCAAGGTGCCGGATACGGTCGGCGCGCAGGTGGGAACGGGGTGGGAATGAGGTGGGGGTTTGGTGGGTCTGGTCGCGTTAAAGAGCCAGCCGGACAGAAGGCCAGCTACGCCTGTTCATGCCTTGGTCGGCTCAAAGCCTGTTGCCGCGGTTGCTGGTCACTCGGATATTGCGGGCGCAATCGACCCGTCTCATCCCTTTGTTACTGTTCGATTTCGAGGCTATGGTCGAACCCGGCGATGGAATCGCTCGTCACGAAACAAGCATCTATCGTCCCTGAAGATGTGTATCCCAAGCTAGGACAGAAGTTCTATTGAGCGGTCAAAATGACATACTTGCTGGCGCGCGTAGAAAACTTTTCCCGCTTTGACGGGGAGAACTTATCCGCAGATCCAGTCATGGGCTACGGGCGAAGCGGCAAGGTCCCCCATGAAATCCATAACTTCTCGGTCGCATCAGATGGGTTCATTTATGGCTATCTTCCGAAAGAAGGTGGAGGGGACTTGAGCAGGCTGGGTGGCAATAGAGGCGACGCGGAAGTCTCCAACGTCACAGTAATATTCATCAGTAGCGGTGTGTTGTGCGGATATTATAGGAATGCGACGGTCTTTTCGCATCCGATTAGGCACCCTGATAATCTGGAAGCCGGCAGTTCGCCGATCTATTGCAGAGTGAAGGTGCAGCCTGAAAATGCATTTCTGATCCCAGCGGGCAACAGACACGACGAGCTACAGCCTAGACCATCAGGCCAGTTTCCAGTTCTCTACGGGAACGAAGATTCTGCGTGGGTCGGTTGGTTTGAAGGTTTGGTCGCAGGAATCCAGAAAACATTCCGCAGTGAGAAAAAACGTAGGAAATGGACAAATAGTGTTGAGCGCAGCTCCAAGGCTCGAGCAATGGCGCTTCATAAATACGGCCTTAGATGTGAATGCTGCAAGATAACGCACACCGACAACGTTCGCGCGTCGATTTTTGAAGTTCATCACAAGGTACCATACGCGGAAAACTTCGAGACGCGGCAATTGAAGATATCCGATCTGGCAGTCCTTTGCGCAAATTGCCATCGAATGATCCACAGAATGCCGGATGTTTCCGATGTCAATGCTCTTATAGCATATCTGAAATAGGTGAACGGTACCGGTTCAGTCTTCAACAACGATGTCCGCAGCGACGACGCCTAGACGGTAGCCCCTTCCTCGGACGGTCATGATCAGGGCCTTGCTCTCGGCATCGGTGAACCCCGCAGCCTTGAGCGCGTCGCGCAGCTCGCGGATTAGATCCTTGGCCTCGCGCGCCGTCGTGCCTTCGACATGGGCTCCGGAGGCGACCTGATCGCGCGACATCGCTTTTTCCAGCAGGCGTTCGAACACGGGGAAGATCTGACGCGACAGAATGACGGAGCGACCGTCCCATTGAACCTCGGCCGTTGCCCTTCGCACGCGAAGCACGAGCGGCAGCGGGACCGGCGCCAGAGCCGCGATGTCGATCGCGGCGCCAAGGCCATTTGTGGCGGGCGTCAGCACCTCGAGGGTTTCGATCACGTGGAAGCGCGCATCCTGGTGTCGCCGGGCAATCTCCGCTGGCAACTGCGGCGCGAGGATCGTGACGTCCGAGCCCTGCGCCGCCTGGCGCAACGATGCGATGATGCCGTCGCCGGTCATGGCTGCAGGCTCCAGCGAAAGAAACACCGCCCGACCCGATGGCGTATCGCCGAGCCGCCAGACGTTCTCCGCGGCGCGTTTCGGGGCTGAAGCGAACCCTGCCGCGGCGGCGATCACAGATGCCAGCCCCTCAGTGCCGATGCGGAACACGCGCACATCATCTTCGGTGAGTTCGATGTCCTGTCGATGATCGAACGGACACTCGGCCCGAAACGCATCGCCGGTTTTCCGGATCGGCCGACAGGGGAGCCCGCATTCGCAGCCGTCGCAGACGTCCCAGTCGGCGAGCGGCGCCTGTTCGACGAGGACACGTTTCGCCAGCAGCCGGTCGAAGACCGGACCGAAGAAGGGCGCGGCAAGCTCACCGGGCAGGATTGCGTCGTCGCCAGCCTCACTCAGCCGCGTCAACAACCTCAAAATCGTCTCGGTCATTCATCAGCCCGTTCCGTTCGATCAGCTTCATCACCCGCGCCTCGTGCTGGGTGCGGCGGAACTGCAGGACGCCCGGGGGCCGCAGCTTGACCGTGACCTGCGGCTGGCGCTTGCCGTCGCCCTTGAACAGGATCCGGAACACGAGCTCGCCCAGCCTCCAGGCGCCGCCGAAAGAGACCGGCGTGCTGCCGAAATGCTGGAGCGCGTCACCGCCGAGATCCCGCGAGCGCAGCGTGCGGACCACGCGGGGATACCCCTTCTTGCCGGGCGCCATCAGATCGGCCGCCGCCTCGATGATCAGCACCTTGTCGATCAGCGGATCGTAGGCGGCATCGAAGGCGAAGCTTGGTCCGGCCTGTTCGACCGGGCGCAGGGTATACAGGTCCTGCGCATCGTCGCCGTCAAAGAAGCCGGGCCTGTCGAGGATGATCGAGGCGAAGAGTTCCGCGATCTCGGGCTGATGCGCCTTCCTTATGCGGGCCAGCCGCAACATCCCGGTGTTCTCGGAGTATCGCAGCACGGCGTGGGAAATCTGGCGCACGCTGATCACCCGTTCAACCTGGCCCTCTACGACCGGCATGGTCGAGACCATGGAGCCGTGGCTGACCACGAGGTTGATCTCGTCATCGTCGTCGTAGTCGCCCACCCGGCAGAAATCCCCGAGAAACGCGTCACGGAAGAGCGCGGCGACGGCCGTCCGGAACGCCTCGACCTTCTCCGCCGTCAGGTCGATCGCGACGCCCCGTTCCCGTCCGGCATATTCATGCAGGCGGTCGGCAGTGAGCATCGCCATGTGGTCGGCGGCCGCGTCGAAGATGTCAGGATGCTCCAGAAAGACCCGGACGGCGATGTGCTTGGGATCATGCGCCTTGTTCGGCGCGTCCTCGTCGCCGGTCTTCATGTCGGGGAACAGATCGACGCCCTGACGGGCGGCTTGCGCCTGGATGATCTCGAGGCCGCGAGCATCGCCCAGTTCCGCGATGCGGTGCAGATCGCCGCGCAGCCCCTCGGGATAGCTGTCCTCGGTGCCGGTCAGCAGTTTCTCCAGCGCCTCGCGGGCGGCATCCTCTTCCTGGTCCAGCAGGTCGACGGAGAAGCCCTTGTACTTGCCCTCGTGCCGCGCCAGAAGCGGCTTCATCAGGGCGAGATCGATGGTCTTGATGAACCGGGGGTTCACGAACTTCTTCAAATTGCCGGCCACGACGAATCCCCTTTCCTGCAAAACCAATGTTCTTGCTACGTTCTTTCTGGCGATTCTTCAACCTCCGCGGGATCGGCTGGGACAGTTTCCGACATCGACGAGTAGAGGCCAGAGGAGACGACCACTCCGAGGCCCGCATGAAACGTCCCAATCCGCTCCCGCCCGACCAGATGACGCCCGCAGAGCGGCGCACTGAACTGTGCGGCCTGCTGGCGCTCGGGCTGGTTCGGTTGCGGATACGGGATTCGGGCGAAGTATCTGACGAGACTGGAGAACGTTGCCTACACTATCCGCCCGACCAATGCCGTCATGCAACTCCAACTCACCGGAGAAATGCATGAACAAGCCCGATCCCATCCCCGCGCGCCTGGCCGCGCTCAAGACCACGCCGACGCCCGACCTGAAGAAACAGTGGCGCGACCTTTTCGACAGCGAGCCGCCACCGTTCAACCGCCGCTACCTCGAGTCCCGCCTGGCATACCGCATCCAAGAACTCGCCTATGGCGGGCTGAAGCCCGAAACGATACGGCGTCTGGAACGGCTGGGCGAGGAACTGGACGGCGGCGACCGATCCAAGCGCAGTGTCCGCCTCGACCGTGACCGCCCGATCACTGGCACGCGCCTCCTGCGCGAGTGGCAGGGTGTCGAATACATCGTCACCGTCAACGCCGACGGCTTCGAGTGGCAGGGGCGGCCCTACAAGTCGCTCTCCGCGATTGCGCGCGCCATCACCGGCACGCGGTGGAACGGCTGGGTGTTCTTCGGACTCAGGAACCACAGGGGGCGGACATGACGAAACCGCCCGAAAAATTGAAGGTCGTCCGCAAGCTGCGGTGTGCCGTCTACACCCGCAAATCCTCCGAGGAAGGGCTGGAGCAGGAGTTCAACTCGCTCCACGCGCAGCGCGAGGCCTGCGAGGCCTACATCGCCAGCCAGCGATCCGAGGGCTGGGTGCTGGTCCGCAATCAGTATGACGACGGCGGCATTTCGGGCGGCACGCTGGAGCGCCCCGGCCTGCAGCGTTTACTGGAGGACATCGAGGACGGGCTGGTCGACGTGGTCGTCGTCTACAAGATCGACCGCCTGAGCCGCTCGCTCGCCGACTTCGCAAAGCTGGTCGAGGTGTTCGACCGGAACGGCGTGACCTTCGTCTCGGTCACGCAGTCGTTCAACACCACAACGTCCATGGGGCGGCTGACGCTGAACATTCTTCTGTCTTTCGCCCAGTTCGAGCGCGAGGTGACTGCCGAACGCATCCGCGACAAGGTCGCCGCCAGCCGCAAGAAGGGAATGTGGATGGGTGGGGTGCCGCCCTATGGCTACCGCGTCGAGAACCGGAAGCTGGTGGTCGACGAGGAAAGCGCCACGCATGTGCGCTGGATCTTCGCCCGCTTCCTCGAGATCGGCTCCTGCACGGAACTGGCGCGGGAGGTCGGCACGCGCGGCCTCCGCACCCCGCGTGGCAATCGGATCGACAAGAAATACATCTACCGGATGCTCAGCAACCGCGCCTACATCGGCGAGGCAGTCCACAAGGGCGACAGCTATCCCGGCGAGCACAATGCCATCATCGACCGCGAGACATGGGACCGCGTCCACGCCATCCTGCAGGAGAGCCCGCGCAAGCGTGCGGCGCGGACCCGCGCCGACACGCCCGCGTTGCTGAAAGGGCTGCTGTTCGGCCCAGATGGCGCGGCCTTCTCGCCCACGCATACCCGCAAGGGCGACCGGCTCTACCGCTACTATGTCAGCCAGACCGTGCTGAAGCATGGCGCTGGATCGTGCCCGGTGGGCCGCTTGCCAGCGGGGGAGATAGAGGCGGCTGTCATCGAGCAGCTTTGCGCCGTGTTCCGGCAACCTGAGATCGTGGCAGGGACGTGGAAGGCGGCGCGTGCGCACATCGACGACATCTCTGAGGCCGATGCCCGCGCAGCACTCCAGCAGCTCGATCCGCTGTGGGACGAACTCTTCCCCGCCGAGCAGGCGCGAATCGCGGCGCTGCTGGTCGGGCGCGTGGACATCGGCATGGACGGATTGAACGTCCAGCTCCGCATGGATGGTCTCGGCGACCTTGCGCGCGAGATGCTGGCCGGAGACATCGGAGCGGCCCCATGACCCGCGGCACGCCGGTTCCTGAGACCGTGACGCTCTACGTCCCGTTCCGCGTCGTGAAGCGTGGTGGGCGCAAGGAGATGCAGGTGCCCGATGGGGTCGAGCAGCCGCGCAGGACCGATAACACGCTGGTCAAGGCGCTGGCCCGCGCCTTCCGCTGGAAGGGTCTGTTGGAGTCAGGCGAATACGCCACTATCGGCGAACTGGCCGAGCGCGAGGGGATCGCGCCGTCGTACATGACCCGGGTCCTGCGGCTCACGCTGCTCGCGCCCGACATCATCGAAGCGATCCTGGACGGGACGCAGGGGCCGGAGGTAACACCTGCGCGCGTGCTGGAGCCGTTTCCGTCGAAATGGGCGGCGCAACTTATCAAACAGGGAAATTAGAAAGTCCGAGTCCTAGTCTGGACGACACGTTGGTTTCAGCGCCACAGGCGATAGAACGCATTATGAATCCAAATAAGCGCCCGGCTAGCGGGCGGGCGTGCTGTAATGGTTCGATTATGCCGCCATGACTGTATCAAAGGATCTTTTCAGTCTACTGTGCCAATTCAATGCCGTTCACCCTCCAGAACCGCCCGAATGATCCGCCCTCTCGTCGTTCGCGGTCCCCTGTCGTTTGTCGATTGCAAAGTCGCCCGGAAGTAGTCGCCGACATTGCCCTCGGGCGGCTCGTCCGCATCGCGAACGGAGTCCACCTGAGCGAAGAAATCGGCCAAACGCGGCCCAGAAGATGCTGCGTCTACCTCAACGCCCTGCCTGTTCACCAATCTATCCAGCTCCACGAACATCGTGTAGAAGTCAGCTTTCTTCCAAGCCCTGCTGCTTCTATTGAAGCCCATGTCTTGTAGAAGGCCGAACACTCTACGGTAGCGCGCCTCTATTTCCTCTTCCTGCTCGAACTCCTCATTGTATCTCTCAAGATATTCCTCAACTTGCTCGTCCCTGTGAAAGTAGTCAGACAGCATTGCGGAGGTTAGGGAGGCCACAAAGGAAACATCCTTCATCCGCCTAATGTCTGCTGGGCTGAATATCCGGTGCTCCATGAAGAATTCATCTTGCGCCATTCTCTCTGCGAATTGCTTGTAGGCCCCGAGGTAGACAGCGTTGTAGCGCTCCATATCATTGAGATCGTAGGAGGTGGCGTTCATACGCTGGAAGACCGTTCTAATCTCCTCCAGTTCAACAATTCCTAGATTTCGAACCGATACGTCGTAGTTGAGGAATTGGCGTTTCGCGCCCTCCTCAAGATTGGCGTAACGCGTAATCGCTTGGGTCCTCGCGAATGGCGAGACACCGCGAAAGTATTCGTCGATTGTCCTGACCCTCTGCTGGCCGTCAACCAAGAGTTCGGTTGCGTCCCCAGTCTCAGTGTCAACCGCTCCCACTGCCACGTAAATCTCTGGGAACGGGTAGCCTAGGAGGATAGTCTCGATGAATGCGATCTTGTCCTTGCTTGTCCATACTGCGCGCCTCTGAAAGTCCGGCTGGGGTTGGAGGGAGCCGTCCCGAAGCAATCGCAGGATAGTTGAGATTTTTCGGCTTTCCGGTGCAGTCCTCATGTCAGTTCCTTCAAGTATTGTCGGCACTCAGTCAGGGACGAGCCGACGTATTCCTCCCAGAAGTGCTCATTAAGGTAGATGCCAGCGGCAATTTTGTATCCACCAAATTCACCTGTAGCCTGAAGCTCGCGAAAAAACTCGAACCAGTCCTTTGAAAGCGTGAATTCCGGATCTGCAGGAAGCATGTCAGGTCGCAACCATCCGCGAAATAGATACTTTCTAAACTTCTCCGCTTTGAGCCAATCGCTTTTTTCCGACCAGTGGACGAACGCTGCCTCCCAATATTTTATGAAAAGCGGGCCCGAGATGACAGCAACGTCAATGTCTGACTCGTCTCCAAAATGCGAAAGTCTGGGACGGTTTGGCTTGTTTCGAAGGGTGAAGCCAAGTTTCGCTGAGCCAACAAGGACAATATCTCTTACGGAGACTTTAAGCTGGTCCGAAACGCGCCTGCGCAAGCTTGCTTGCTGCTCATTTGACAAGACTGGTCCAGTCGTCGAGTAGTAGTATCTATCCACGAGCGTCTTGTTGTCCTCGCGAGCTAAGTCGCGCTGAAAGCGCTCCAGATTTTCTTTAATGCCGTCAGTCATTTGGAGGCTCGGCCTTTATGGCCGCCTCTAGTCGCAGTAGGCCAGCCTCTCCAATCTCGCATTCCCATATGGTGAGTGGTGTCCAGCCTATCCCCGATAGTTCCTTAGCGACCCTCTCATCGCGAAGAGCATTTCCTTGCAACTTCTCTCGCCAGAAGTCCGTCCGCGTCTGCGGAAGCTTCGCCTTTTTGCAATTGGGATGCTGATGCCAGAAACACCCGTGGACGAAGACGGCCACGCGTCTTGACGGTAACACCAAGTCAGGGCGGCCGGGCAGGTCCTTTCGATGCAGCCGGAACCGAAGACCGCGGGCGTGCAAGTAGCGTCGCACGCGGAGCTCCGGGCTCGTGTCCCGGTCCCGTACGCGGGCCATGATCGCGCTCCGTTTCTCTTGGTTAAATACGTCCAACTGCAGACTTTCCCGTTCCCGTTCCGTCGCCCATCGGTTATGTATGGCGGCAGTAGCAACCGTAACACAAGATGTAGAGTGGGGATGAGCTTGAACTTCGTCGATCTGTTCTCGTGTGGTGGCGGCATGTCCACTGGTTTCGTGCGCCAAGGCCTTCGGACAATCGGTGCAGTGGACCTAGAGGTCGCGAAACCGAGCCATGGAATCGGTGCGACTTTCTGTAACGACACCTATGAGCGAAACCTCGGGCTGCGACCCATGTCCGCCGACCTCGCAGTGACCGGCCCGGACGAAGTCGCCGCGCATTTCGGCTTCCAGCCTGGAGACGTCGATGTACTGATCTCTTGCGCGCCCTGCACGGGTTTTAGCCAGAAGCAAAGCCGAAACCACGTACTGGATGACGGGCGTAACCGCCTCGTCGAGCGCGCGGCGGTCTTCGCCGCGGCTTGGCGACCGAGGTATGTTGTTATCGAGAACGTGAAGGAGCTGCTTAGGGGGCGTCACAAGCATCACTTCCAAGGTCTTCACCGTGGGCTAACCGAACTTGGCTACGACGTCTTTGCAGAGATACACGACCTGAAGGACTTCGGCCTGCCGCAGAGCCGCATCCGCTCGCTGATAGTGGCCAAGTTGGACGGCACCTTCCACCTCAACCTGCCGAAAATCCCAACTCGGACAGTCCGCGATGCAATCGGTCACCTGCCGCCGGTCGTCGCGGGTGAGGCGCACCCGGACGACCCCATGCACATATGCCCGCGCATCAGCGGACACTCGCTCGCCCGGATGCAGGCCATACCTAAGGACGGCGGTAGTTGGACTGACCTCACCGAGGAACAAGCCCACCTACGCATTCCGAGCATGAACGTCGAAAAGCCGGGCTCCTTCCCTGACGTGTACGGCCGCCTCGCATGGGACCGACCAGCACCAACGATAACCCGAGAATGTAGCCACCCTGGCAACGGCCGCTACAGCCACCCCGAGCAGGATCGGCTCCTCACAGTCCGCGAGATGGCGCTCCTGCAAGGCTTCCCACCCGATTACCACTTTGAGGGATCGCTCTCATTCAAGTACCGCCAAATAGGTGACGCCGTACCGCCGCTGATCGCGGGCATGATCGCGGATGCCATATCTGCCGACGCTGAGGGGCGCGGGGCCGCACCCGACCAGTTGAGGATGGCGATCTAGCCTGGACGACCGAGTTCCCACCAAGCATGCAGCGGACAGAGATCGACGTCCAAACCAGATATCGTTACCTTCTCAACGCTGCCGTCTAGTACAAGGCGGAAGGCCTTTCGGCCGTTCATCATGACGTTCGCCCCGGTCCCGCCTGCTCTGGTAAGCTTCCCGAAGTCTTCGGGTTGGAGGTACTCAACCATTGCCAGGACGTCTTTCGGAATCTCCCGGAGGTCATAGCGCACGCGCTGCTCGTCGCCGTAGCTGCGAAGCATAAAGATACGCTCGTACTCCCGCAGGTGCGACATGATCCGCCTGCGGACTTGCTCAGGCGCGTCCGCATGGCTACCGAGATCCCTGATCCAGCGGGCCTCCATGAGCTTCGAAATGGTGATGGACTTCGGGTTAAGCCCCTTGGCGGCCTCGGTCTTGAGTGAGTAGAAGCGACCGTCGACCTCGAGGTCCGCCCCCCTGTGCGTCATGTCTTCCGTGCGCCTCGCGTCGTGCCCCGACCTCTTGAAGGACTGTTCGAGGATATGCTCGAAGTTCTCCTTCTTGAGCGCGACGCCGCTTGACGCGTGATGCGCCGCCAGCCGGGTTGAGAAGTACTCGAAGGCGTCTTCGTCCAAAAAATCCTTCCGCAGGTGCTCTCGTTCCTGCTCCTCAGCGAACTTTGCGATGATTCCTGTGAGCACCTCTACTTGTATGGGTGACAGCCCCCAGAGTGCTTCGATCGCCTCCTCGATGTCCTGACGTTTGCCGTTCTCTCCGTCCAACAGTCACACTCCATCCCACTTGTCGTGGGCAGATCATATCCGCGGGAAGATGTGCGCACAATCAATCGGGACGGCCGGCCAGTCCCGCCGGTAGGGTCAGGCGAAGTTAGATTTCAGTACCATTTCACGAACGCCCTTCACGTCGAAGTGCTTAGCAGCGGCTTTCAAGAAGTTACGCGCTTTCAGATACTTGCAAGTAATTCACCAAATAATCGCAGTCATCAGGTCCGGAGAATATCGCCCCTGGGAGACCGCTTCTGAGCCTCCTGGCACCGAGGGCGGTGCTCAGCCCTACCCGCATAACCCTCGAAAAAAACGGAAAAATCCGGCCGCAGCCGGATCGAGAGAACGCTTTCGCGAGGGCAAGTGGCGGAGGGAGTGGGTCTGTCGTCTAACCTTCTCTGCCTCTATCGCCGACCGTGCAACTCCGCCGGCCGGCACTAGGCTGCATCTCTGGCGTAGTGACGATGCACGGTGGTTGATGGCGCAACGGCCGACCACGCCTGCCGCTCCGAACCGAACACCGATCCAGCTTGAACCGCGCCGGGTTTTCCGGAGGCTGATTTGTCTTAGTTACGCGGCCATGTCTGATCTTTCCAGAGCGGCATAGAAGTTTGCCTCGGCCTCTGCTGGCGGGATGTTACCGATGGGTTCCAGCAAGCGTCTGTTGTTGAA
>NZ_JBSXNM010000007.1:0-4130 GCF_056857655.1 Paracoccus sp. L-17 | reverse complement strand
TCAAAGCAGAAGTCATTCACAGACGCGGGCCATGGCGCAGCTTTGAAGCCGTGGAATATGCCACCCTCGAATGGGTCGATTGGTTCAACAACAGACGCTTGCTGGAACCCATCGGTAACATCCCGCCAGCAGAGGCCGAGGTAAACTTCTATGCCGCTCTGGAAAGATCAGACATGGCCGCGTAACTAAGACAAATCAGCCTCCGGAAAACCCGGCGCGGTTCAAACCGTGGGAACGCCGAACTTCCGACAACAGGTTGAAGAAGCAAAGAAATCGCAACTTATCCGTCCGGTCGCTATTCCTCCTGCCTTACGCTTTCGAGCAACAGAAAGGGTCAGGCTCTTAGGCTCATGCTTCCCGAACTGAGGTGTAGGACTACTCAGCTGACCTGGTCGAAACCCGGAAGCGTCGATCCACGCAGTGTTTGCTGTACTTATTCTGTACTCGAAAAGAAAAAGGACTTAGCGGATAAGCGCTAAGTCCTTGAAATCTTTGGCTCCGGCGGTAGGGATCGAACCTACGACCAATTGATTAACAGTCAACTGCTCTACCGCTGAGCTACGCCGGAACACGGGGGCCGTATAGCAATGGTCCACGAAGGCGTCCAGAGGATTTGCGAAGTTTTTTGATGGGATCTCGGCAGCGTGAGCGTCTGGCAGGATGCGGCTTCCGGTGCTCGTGAATCGCCACGGTATTTGCACTCGGACAATTGCGCCCTTCCGGAAGCCTGTGGAATAGAGGGTTGCTTGACGCGTCGGGTGATATGGACGCCCGTGCGGGCCCGTTCACCCTGGGGTGGGCCAAGGGCTGGACCCAGTCAGCCCTCGCGCAGCGGGCACCGAGCAAGCGATGAGAGGTCCGGTTCGATGTATCCCGATCTATATCTGATCCGACACGGTCAATCGGTCTGGAACCGCGAGGGACGGATGCAGGGCAGGCTGGATTCGCCGCTGACCGAGACGGGCAGGGGGCAGGCGCGCCGCCTGGCGCCGCTGGTTGCGTCGATCGAGGGGATTTGGCTGTCCAGCCCGCAGGGCCGCGCGGTCGAGACAGCGACGATTCTCTTCGGTGCCGGCAATTTCGCAACCGACCCGCGTCTGGCCGAGATCGATGTGGGCGAATTCTCGGGCCGGAGGATCGAAGAATCGCGGCGCGATCATCCAGAGATCTTCGCAGGCCACCGGCTGGCATGGTATGATCGGGCTCCGGGAGGCGAGCATTTCGCGGGGCTGGCCGCACGGGTTTCTGATTTTCTTCACGGATTGCCTGGGCCCGCAGTGATCGTGACTCATGGTATCACGTTGCGGATGTTGCGGATCGTGGCGATGGCGCGGCCGCTTTGCGAACTCGGGTCCCTGCCGGTGGAGCAGGGCAGCATGCATGTCATCCGCGCGGGCCGGCACCAGACATGGCGGCCCGAAGGCGGCCAGCAGGGGCTGGCGCCGGGCGGCGCGGCGGGATAGAACCTGCGCAGGGGGCGGTTAGCTCAGCTGGTAGAGCGTCTCGTTTACACCGAGGATGTCGGGGGTTCGAACCCCTCACCGCCCACCATCCCCCCATTTTCATACATCCTGATGCATCCTCATGTTTCCAATTTTCCTAGCATTTGCTGGACGTTTTTTTGGATTCTTGTCGATGTACCAGCCTTTCTGATTGCGCCGATTGCTGTAAGTGTGATGTAAAAACCTGGTGCGAAAACTCAGATATGGATTCGAACCATGGGTGAACTCAATGATAGTGCGTGCAGGCATGCAAAGCCTGCTGTAAAACTGTACAGAATGCACGATATGGGCGGGCTCTATCTTGAAGTGCTGCCGAGCGGTCGAAAGACATTCCGGCTCAGCTATCGGATCCACGGCAAACAACGGACTCTTTCGATCGGGGAATACCCTGCTGTAAAACTGTCGGAGGCGCGCCGGACGGCACTTGATGCCCGCATGGCGATCCGACTTGGCCGTGACCCAAAAGGGGCGGCGCCTGCCGAAGACGGCTCAGACCGGTTTGCAGCCGTCGCGCAAGAATGGTTCAAGGCGCAGGCTATCGGGTGGAAGGAGACCCACGCCAGCCGCGTCTGGTCGCGCGTCGAACGTTTCCTTTTGCCCGATTTGGGCGAGAGGGGTATTCGCGACGTGACCCCGCGCGAGTTGCTGGAGGTGCTGCGAAAAATTGAGTCGCCAGATTCGGCGAAGCGCGCACGAGTGTACGCTGGCAGCATCTGGACTTTCGCCGTCGCGTCCGACCTTGCCGAGATTAACCCGGCGATCGGGCTTTCAAAGGCGATGCCAAAAGCATCTAAGCAGATCCCGCGCCCGGCGCTGTCGGCGGACCAGTTGCCCAGCTTCTTCGGCAGGCTATCGGGCAGCCAAATGGATCGCGTCACCAATCTTTCGATCCGGCTTCTGATGCACACCGCCGTGCGGCCAGGCGAATTGATCGGCGCCCGCTGGGCTGAGGTGAGCGGCGATCGGTGGATCATACCAGCGGTGCGCATGAAGATGGAACGCGATCATATCGTGCCCCTGTCGACGCAAGCCTTGGCTCTTCTGCGCGAACTGAAGGGACTGGCCGGGGCAGGGGGCCGCTTCGCCGATCTGAAGGCTGATACGATGGGGAAGGCAATCAACAAACTGATGGGCACTGGAATCGTGGTGCCGCATGGTTTCCGGTCAACATTCAGCACGATTGCCAACGACTCCAATCTATGGAACCCGGACGCTATCGAGCGTCAGCTTGCCCACGCGCCGCGAAACAAAGTCCGGGCTGCATATAACCGGGCGCTACACCTCGAAGAGCGGGCGAAACTTATGCAATGGTATTCGGATGTTCTCGACGTGGCCAAGGCAAAGGGCGTGCTCGAAGCCCAAAAGGCAGACCCGGATATCCTGATATAGCTATCACATTAAATGTGAAAGTATGTTTATTTTCAATGATTTGTGGACTCGCGGCGGCGCTGTGAGGTAGAGTTTCGGGATAACGGCCACGGCCCATTTATCCGAAGCATGATGCCAAAGAAAATGGGCCACGGAGTTTGCACCTCCGCGGCCCTGATTTTGGTATCCAGATGAACAATAAAGCACAGACTGATTCCGCGCAACCGTTCGATCCCGATATCCTGATCGACGCTCTGCCGGGGCCTGCCCATGTCGCCATCGCCCTGCACCTCGCCCGGCAAGGGTTGCCGGTCTTTCCATGCAAGGCCAGCGGCCCGAACGTCAAAAGCCCCCACACGGCACACGGCTTCCGAGACGCCACATGCGACCCTGCCACGATTGAGGCATGGTGGCGCCAGTGGCCAAGCGCCCTTGTCGGATTTCGGACAGGATCCGCCAGCGGCATTGCTGTTCTCGACCTGGACGTGAAGAACGGCAAAGACGGCATTGCCGCAGCGCGGTCGCGCGGCATCGATCCTGAAACTGCCTCGCCGATGATCCAACAGACCTTATCCGGCACCGGGCGTCATCTCTATTTTCGGCACAGCGACGGGCAAGAGTATCGGCAAGACGGCGCAGCCGGGATCGATGTGAAAGGCGAGCCCGCGTAACCTGCGCCGGCATACGACGCGCTTTCTCGCCATGGACGAAATCGACGGTTGCGAGGTCACGCAAGAAGGCGACCCCATAAAGCTGGCAGAGATGCGCACGCTGACCTTCCGCGACCGCAAGATCCTCGCCGGCTCGACTCCAATCTTCGATTTCGGCCCGATCACCCGTCTGTATGGTGAATCCGATCAACGCATCTTCGAGGTGCTCTGTCCGGAATGCGACGGCTTCCATGAGGTGCAGTGGGCTCAGATTACTTGGCCCGAGGCGCAGCCTGATAAAGCGGCATGGACCTGTCCCGGCTGCGGCTGCGTCATCCAAGAGCGGCACAAGCCTGCGATGGTGGCGAAAGGCCGCTGGCGCGCGACGGTGCCCGAGGTGAAGGGCCATGCGGGCTTCCGAATTAACTGCTTAATCTCGCCCCACCACAATGCCCGCTGGGGCAAGCTGGGTTAGCGTCCGAGGACGTGGTGTAATTTCTGCGCCTTCATCGGTGCAATCCCGGGTGGCCATCGAGGTGTATGGTCGAGGTGGAGTTTCGACGCTTCAACCACGAACCCTACGGAGACCCCGATGACCAAAACCAACATG
>NZ_JBSXNM010000006.1:0-3412 GCF_056857655.1 Paracoccus sp. L-17 | reverse complement strand
CATGCCCGGTTCGGCAACGACAAGGCGGGTCTCGCGGCTCTGCGCCGCTGGATCGGCAAGACCCCGGTCCGCGTCGTCTACGAGGCGACCGGGCGCTATCACCGCGACATGGAGGCTGCGCTGGATGCGGCGGGCCACGCGCTGGTGAAGGTGAATCCCGGACGCACGCGCCGGTTCGCGCAGGCCGCGGGTTACGGGGCGAAGACCGATCGCGTCGACGCCGCCATGCTTGTACGGATGGGCGCGGTGCTCGAACTCGAGGCCACGCCGGTTCGCAGCGAGAGCATGCACGAAATCAGGGAGTTGCACATCGTAACCGGCCGGTTGGCACCGCGGTTGATCAGGCGGCCACGGCCTGAGTGTTGGCCATCGGCACCCAGTTCCTCGGCAAGAGTTCGTCGAGTCGGTTGATCTTGTGGTCATGGATGCGGTCGAGCACGTCGGCGAGATATGCCTGCGGATCGAGGCCGTTCAGCTTTGCCGTCTCGATGATCGTCATGGCGCGGGCCAGCGTTTCGCTGCCGGTGTCGGCACCCGCGAAGAGCCAGTTCTTCCGGCCAATGCCGATCGGGCGCAGGGCGCGTTCGGCGACATTGTTGTCGATTGCCACGCGGCCGTCGGTGAGGAAGAGGCTGAACGAGGCCCTGCGGGCCAGCCCCTAGCGGAACGCGCGGGCGAGGTCCCCTTTACCGGGGATCCGCATGATTTGGCTTTCGGACCAGGCGAAGAAGGCCTCGACCTTCGGGGCGCTGTGCTTCTGCCGCGCAGGGAGGCGTATCTCGGCGGGCTGCCCGTTGATTTCACGCTCAATGTCGTAAAGCGCGCCGATGCGGTCGAGCGCCTCACGCGCGATAGCGGATTTCGTCTTGTCCCATTCGTCATGGAAGTCACGCCGCAAATGCGCCCGGCATGACGCCTCCTGCAGACGGGGCGTGCCGTCGGGGTCGGGTGCATAAAGCTTGGCATAGCCCTTGTAGCCGTCGGCCTGCAGGATGCCGCGGGCCTGGGCAAGATGGCTTTGGACGTCCTCTTGCTTCCAGTCCGGGGCGAAGCGGTAGACCGCCGCGGGTGGCGCGGTTCCGGCCCAGGGTCGTGGATCGCGGACATAGGCCCAGATCCGCCCCTGCTTCACCCCCTTGCCGAGGCCGCGGTCCTTGAGGGACCGGTTCAGCACCCTGATCGGGGTGTCATCGGCGTGGAGGAGGTCGCTGGCCATCACATCGGCCTCGATGCGTTCGACCAAGGGCGTCAGCACCTTCATCGCGCGCCCACACCAATCGACCAGCGTGCTGTCCGGGATGTCGGCCCCCATGCGGGCGAAGATCTCGTTCAGGCGATACAAGGGAAGATGGTCATCGAATTTGGAGACGAGGATCCAGGCCGGCAGGGCCGCGCTCGCCATGCTGCCGGGGATGGGACGGCTGGGTGCCGGTGTTTGCACCATCTTCTCACAGCGGCGGCAGGACTTCTTCAGCCGCGCGATCTGCAGGACCTTCAGCTGTGCCGCGACCAGGTCGAGCATCTCGCTCATGTCCTCGCCCACGAGCCGCAGGTCACCACCGCAATCCGGGCAGCAGCTGCCGGGATCGAGCTCGCGCCGCTCCCGCGGGGTCGCCTCCGAGATGCGGGGACGACGGCGGGGTTTGTGTTTGTCCACATCGCCAGTCTTCGCCTCAGGGGCAGGATCCGCTTCGTCTTCGTCCGCCAGGGTGGTGGCGCTTTCGGCGCTGGCGATGAGCAGATCCTCGAGGGCAAGTTCCAGCTGCTCGATCTCGCGCTCGATCTTCTCCGAGGACTTGCCGAAGGCCTGCTTCCTGAGCTTTGCGATCCGCATTTGCAGCGTCTGGATGAGCAGGTCATGCGCCTTGATCGTCGCCGCCATCCTTGCGTTTTCCGCCTGCAAGGCGGCAATCATCGCCTTCAGAACAGCGGGATCTTCGGGAAGGATGGGCGTGTCGCTCGACATGCCATCACCTACCATGATCGATCAAGTGGCGCCATGAAAACAAGGCGTTTCAGGCGGGTAAATCACCCGACACGGGCCGGTGGCGCGCCCCAATCCGGCCGCCGCCAATCAATCCCTTCCCATAACATCGCCAGCTGTGCCGAGGTCAGCCGCACCGCCCCCGAACTGGTGTTCGGCCATGGAAAGCGCCCGCGCTCGAGGACCTTGTAGTAAAGACAGAACCCCTGGCCGTCCCGGTAAAGCAGCTTCAGCCGATCACCCTTGCGGCCCCGGAAGGCAAAGACTGCACCGCCGGTCGGCTTCTGGCGCAGCACGTCCTGCGCGAGCGCCGCCAGCCCCCCGATCCCCTTGCGCATATCCGTTGCCCCGCAGGCCGGATACACCCGCACCCCGGTTCCCGGCCCGATCATGCGGCATCCACCGCGCGGATCAGGCGAGACAGCGCCCCATCGTCGATGTTGCTCTCGAACCGAAGCACACGGCCCTTCGCAAGCCGCAACTCAACCCAGACCACTGGAGTGGTGGCCGGGGTTTGATCCTCCACCACGGTCAACTCCATCGCGGGCACCATGCCGGCGGGCAGGAACAACGCGCCCGCATCAGGAGACCACAGACCCTTGCGCTTCAATTCGTGGCGCCACGCGTAGATCTGCTGCCGCGTCACATCGTGCCGGTGCGCCACCTGAGTCACCGTCGCGCCGTCGATCCCCACCGCGCTCACGATCGCCAGCTTTACCTCATCGTCCCAACGTCGACGGCGCTCAACACCCAGAACCTCGCCCCGCATAGCCCCTCCGCACACAAGAGACGTCGTTAGCGACGTCGCTATGCACGTGTCTTACGCCCTCACGCCGAAATCTGGCAGGCGGTGACAACCGGGTGCTTACCGCACATCGCGCGTCTCGGCCTGATCAAGGATCGCACCGCCTGCCGCAACCGTCTTCAGGCGGCGCGCAACAAGGTCGTCCTGGCGCAGCTGCGTGCGCGTCTGCGGCAGGTCGAACGTCAGATCGAGCAGATCGACGCCGAACTCGCGCGCCTCGTCGCGGAGCTGCTCGCCCATCGCTTCGTGATCCTGATGTCGATCCCCGGCATCGGCCCCGTCGCGGCGATCGCCATGCTCGTTGAGATGCCCGAGCTGGGCTCGATGGATGGCAAGGAAGCCGCCAGCCTCGCCGGGCTTGCCCCGATCACCCGCGAGTCGGGCAGGTGGAAGGGGCAGTCGCGGATTGGCGGTGGGCGACGCGGTCTGCGCCGGGCGCTCTACATGCCGGCCCTCGTCGCCACCCGGCACAACCGGCAGCTCGGCCAGACCTATCAGGCGCTCTGCAGCGCGGGAAAGCCGGCGAAAGTCGCGCTCACCGCCGTCATGCGCAAGCTCCTGATCCTCGCAAACGCCCTGATCAGGGATGACCGAAAATGGGCCGAAACCGCCCCTTGATCAAA
>NZ_JBSXNM010000005.1:0-5485 GCF_056857655.1 Paracoccus sp. L-17 | reverse complement strand
GACAGATTCTCTGACATGAAAGGCAGCGCAGGCCAGGACCCGCGCGCCCAACCCAGGGGCCCGAGCAGCCCGCCAGAAAAAGCTCAAACCGGCGCGGGGTAGAGCAGCCCGGTAGCTCGTCAGGCTCATAACCTGAAGGTCGTAGGTTCAAATCCTACCCCCGCAACCAAAGTCTCTCAATATTATCAGTTGCTTGCGCGCCGCCCTCCGGGGCGGCGTTTGCATAAGCGCATTCCACATCAACGCCACATCAACACCACAACAGAAAAACTGAAACAGCACGGATAAGCGCGCATTGGCATGCATCACCGGGCTTCGCCGTTCGATACGTCCGTTTCTGACGTGCCCGTGCTGCATCCTCTCCTCATCA
This sequence comes from Paracoccus sp. L-17, assembly GCF_056857655.1. NCBI lineage: Bacteria > Pseudomonadati > Pseudomonadota > Alphaproteobacteria > Rhodobacterales > Paracoccaceae > Paracoccus > Paracoccus sp. L-17. The sequence goes on along the minus strand of NZ_JBSXNM010000005.1, from coordinate 5,115 downwards.
AAGGAGAGAGAAGATGACCACGGAAAAACATCTCGCACTCGAACTCGTCGCTGCCCTCGCCGATCGCTTCGGCCCCGGCAGCAAGGTGGCCAAGGAAGTGCCGGGCTGGATCGAATACCTGACCGACATCGAATGCCCGGAACGGCCGCGAACCCGGCCAGGGGCCGCATGGTGGGGGAGAGTGCGCGGTCTTCTGGAGGACCTGCGTGGCGGTGATGATCCACGCGAGGAAAACCTCGTCCGGATCAACGCGGCGCGCCTCGGGCAGCATTTCGGCCTGACCGATGTGGAGGCGCGGATCCTCGAGTTCTTCGCCAGCTATCACAGCTTCGACATGTTCGAGCATGTGGTCGACCGGGCACTCCAGACGCAGGACGTGACGCTGCCGTTCCTGATCGCCCAGTTCGCCGGTGCCGATCACACTGCCGTCCGTGCGGCGCTTCGGCCAGATGGCCGGCTGCGGACTTCGGGGCTCTTGCAGAACGACGGGCGCAACTGGTCGCGCCAGACCATCCCCTACACCGTATCGGATCGCCTCGCCGGTGCGTTGATGGCCGACTTCGGCAATATCGAGGAACTCGTCGCGCTCCTGTTCCCGCCCGCCCCGCCGCCCGAAGCGGAATGGGGAGACTTCACGGGGATGGGAGACAGTGCGGACATCATGCGCAAGCTCCTGCAGAAGGCCCTTGCCGAGGGTACGCCCGGGGTGAACATCCTGCTCTACGGGCCGCCGGGGACGGGCAAGACCGAGTTCTGCAAGGTTCTGGCCCGTGAACTTGGCGCGAGTCTGCGGGCAGTCGGCGAAGCGGATGACAGTGGTGACGAACCGTCGCGGGGCGAGCGACTGGCCGAACTGGGCATCGCGGGCCGAATGCTGGCGTCGCGGAGCGACACCGTGCTCTTGCTGGATGAGATGGAGGATCTCTTCGGGGGGGCCGTCATCTTTCCCTTCTCCCGGCCGGAGCGCACGTCGAAGGTCTTCGCCAATCGGCTCCTGGAAACCAATCCGGTCCCGACCTTGTGGACGACCAATTCCATCGCGACCTGCGATCCGGCTTTTCTGCGCAGGATGACCTTCTCGGCCGAGATGCGCCCGCCCGCAGGACCCATCCGCAAACGGATTTGGCAGCGCCTCGCGGATCGGCATGTCCAGACCGAGGATGCCGCGGCGATCACGGCTCTGGCGGAAGTCCATGACCACGCCCCCGCGCTGGTGGCAGACGCGATGCGGGTCGCGCGGGCCTGTGGCGGTGGGATCGATACCTTCGAGCAGGTTCTCGGGGCGTCGGCCAAGGTGACCAATGGCGGTGTCGCGCCGCCGCCCCGCCACCACTCCGAGGCCCGGTGGGTTCCGGCACTGGCCAACACCGATACCAGCCTGACCCTGCTGGAAGCGCGACTGGCCGCCACCCCCAAACCGCTGCGGCTGTCCTTCTGCCTCGACGGTCCGGCCGGGACGGGCAAGAGCGCATGGGCGCGTCACCTCGCGCGGCAACTGGGCCTGCCGGTCATCGAGAAGCGGGCCTCGGACCTGCAGTCGATGTGGGTCGGCGGCACCGAGCAGGCGATTGCCCGCGCCTTTGCGGATGCCCGGGCCGAGGGGGCGCTACTGATCTTCGACGAGGCCGACAGCCTGCTTGCCGACCGGCGAAACGCCGTCCGCCAGTGGGAGGTGAGCCAGGTCAACGAGATGCTGACATGGATGGAGAGCCATCCGCTCCCCTTCGTCTGCACCACCAACCTGGCGGAACACCTCGACCCGGCGACACAGCGGCGCTTCACCTTCCGCATCCGCTTCGACTGGCTGCGCCCGGATCAACTGCCGCGTGCATGGACCGCGCACTTCGCGGCGCCCGTCCCGGCAGAGGTCGCGGCGCTGGACCGGCTGGCCCCGGGCGACTTCGCCAATGTCGCCCGCCGGATCCGTGCCCTTGGTCAGGACGACACGGCGACGATCCTGGCCGAACTGCGGCGCGAGTCCGCGGCGAAGGAAAGGCGCGGCGCGGCCCATCGGCTTCGGCCGTTGACCGGGTGCGCCTGCAACGGCCAAAGTCGCAGCCAGAGGCAAAGGAGGCATCATGCGCTATTCCCGTCAGGAAGATCTGCTGCGGCTGGCCGTGATGATGCAGGGCTCGGCCGAAGGTGTGTCGATTGCCGACATCGAACAGACCTTCGGCGTGTCCCGGCGCACGGCCGAGCGGATGCGCGATGCCGTGCTGCGCGCCTTTCCCCAACTCGAGGAACGCCCCGGTCTGAACGGCCAGAAGTACTGGCGCTTCCCGCCAGGCACTTTGGGTAAGATGGTGGAGCCGACGGTGGACGAACTGACGGCCGGACACCGGGCCGCCAGCATCGCGCGGCGCGAGGGCGACCTCGACACCGCCGAAACGCTGGAAGGCCTGCTGTCCAAGGTGCAGGCGATGTTCCGCGAGGACCGCCGCCGTCGCATCGCTGCCGATCTCGAGGCGCAACTGATGGCGGATGGCGTCGCCTTCCGCCCCGGCCCGCGCGAACGCATCGATCCCGAAATCCTGCGCAAGCTGCGCGATGCCATCCTTGCCGGGGTGATGATCTCGGCCGACCATCGCGCCCGTGGTTCCGGCAAGCTCTCGCGCAACACCCGCCTTGGCCCCATTGCCATGCTGTTCGGCGAAGGGCGGCAATATCTGCTGGCCTGGAGCGAATACCAGGACGACCTGCGCCTGTTCGCGCTGGCGGGGTTCGAGCGGATCGACCTGGAGGATGAGGTGTTCGAGCGCCCTGAGGACTTCGACCTGCAGGATTGGTTGGCAGAAAGCTTCGGCATCTGGCGCGAGGAGCCGCAGGACGTCGAATGGCGATTTCTGCCAGAAGTCGCGGACGAGGCCGCGAGTTATGTGTTCCATCCTAGACAGACAACCGAGCGCCTGGCGGACGGATCGCTGATCGTCCGGTTCCGCGCCGGAGGGCGGCAGGAAATAGCTTGGTATCTGGCAAGGTGGGGGGATACGGTCGAGGTCATAGACGCTCATAAGCATTCGCGCCGAACAGGAAACTAGAATGCCTCGTGGCAAGAAACCAAAACCGAAACTTGAAGTGACGTCCGAGGCTTTGAACGCGCTGAAATGTCGTGTCCCGAGACGGGTGATCTCAAATGACGAACTAACATCTATCATCGAAACAACGCGAAGGCTTTTTGGTGGTGCAAGTACTCGGATCGAAGAGTTCGTCCGCAATCGACCGCACTGGCAGCGCCAAGCCAGCCTTGATCGCGCTTGGAGTCTCTTCGGTCTTGACCGGCCCGACAGTTGTCTGATGCAGCCACGCCTGAATTGGAAAATGTCCCTTTCCGAAAGGATCGCGACCGAGACCTTGGCGAAGCTTCTGAATAATGGCGGAGTCCAGGCGCGGGCGCTTCGGGTAGAGGCGTTTCTGCGTTCGCTCGGACTCGGCCATGCTGAACTTGGCATTGACAGGGGCGGTTTGGCATCCGTTCAGGTCTTTTCCGAAGTCCCCGCGCTTGATGGGCGCCGGATCGATCTAAAGCTCCTGTGGCGGGACGCCCGAGACCGGGAGAGGGTGCTAGTTGTCGAAGCCAAGTTTGACCATGTTATAACGGACGGTCAGCTTCGTTGTTATCGGGACAGCACGAGGAATGACCACCCTCAGGCCGTTCGACATCATCTAGTTTTGGCGTTGGATCAGAACGCCATGCTCTCGGTAAACCGACGTCACGATGGTCATTGGCGCTTCTGTTCCTGGCGCGACCTGTGGTTGCGGTTCGAGACAACGCGGCCAGTCGAATACGATCTCAGCCTCCGCCTCTTCCTCCACGCTCTTTGGCGCAGGATAGGACAACTCAACCCGAAAGATGCTCATGCAGCCCTTTAAGATTCCTGAAAGCGTCATTGCGTATTACCAAGACGACGCCACACGCAATGTTGTCGATTCTCTCGTGTCCACCTTGGACGATCCCGTCCTGCCCGACATGGATCGGAGCAAGCTGATAGACCTGAGCGAGGGCGTACTGCTGGCTTGCCAGATCCGTGCCGACTTCGTTGGATTCATGGCCGACCTGTGGGGAAATACCTTTGGAGCATCGTTGGCAGAGTCTGGTCTGAACGAAATATTCCCGGAAAATTGTACCATCAAGGAGGTGTGGACCGAGAGGTATTTTTGGTCGTACGTCACGCGAGGAAACGATCTCGAGCAAAACTATTTCGATCTTACTGTGCAAATTGAACAGCGATCACACAAAGTGATGCTATTCGTATGGCGCTATGACGCCAATGATGAGCTGCAGGCATTCGGGCCGCGTCTGCAGGTTCCAAATGGCTGGCGACGGACTGTCGAGGACGGCGACCCACGAATCGAAATGACTCTCAATGTCACTATGGCGGATCTTATACGTGGTCCCGATGAGGGACTTGGCGCGTTGCGTCAAGCCGCATCGGACGTTTTGCCGTTTATCGCCAGACTCATGCCGCAGTAAGTGGCTGGTTCTGCTATTCCGACGTCCGAATCTGACGCATCATGCTCCTATCCTGCCCGCCAAACACGGAGGGCAGGATGGCAACGACAGAACATTACATACTTCACGGAATCTGCTTGCGACTGGTGCAAGGGCTTACCCAGTCCCGCCCGGAGTTGCTTGTCCTCGCGCGGTGGATGACAGGGTGGCACGATCTGTTCGGCCCCATGCCGCCACTGTTCGCGCAGACCCGCCGCGGCCCAGTTCTTGATGTGCAGGGCTGGCAATCTTTGGCCACACATCTTGCCGACCGTCTTGCCGCGATGCCCGAACCGCATGACACTGCGCTCGTACGGCTGGACGCCATGGCCACGCATCTGGACCTCACGTTCGAGGAGGCGGCGATCCTCCGCCACCTCGCGCTCCAGCATCGCCAAGGACCACTGGCCGATTTCACTGCAATGCTACAGCGTGTGTTCGGGCTTTCTGCAGAAGCGGTGATCGCCCTGTGCTGCAATCTGGATGATGAACCGCGCCGGGTTTTCCGGAGGCTGATTTGTCTTAGTTACGCGGCCATGTCTGATCTTTCCAGAGCGGCATAGAAGTTTGCCTCGGCCTCTGCTGGCGGGATGTTACCGATGGGTTCCAGCAAGCGTCTGTTGTTG
>NZ_JBSXNM010000004.1:0-4097 GCF_056857655.1 Paracoccus sp. L-17 | reverse complement strand
ATCGGGTTTTCGGCGATCATTTTGCGGTGAGGCTTGTTATGATTGCTGCGTTGACGATGTCTTCGGGGGTGCACCCCCGGGAGAGGTCGTTGGCGGGGCTGGCGAGGCCCTGGAGGATGGGGCCGATGGCGTGGCAGCGGCCGAGGCGCTGGGCGATCTTGTAGCCGATATTGCCCGAGGCGAGGTCGGGGAAGACGACGACATTGGCCGGGCCGGTCAGGCGGCTTTTCGGGGCCTTGCGGGCGCGGATTGCGGGGTCGAGGGCGGCGTCGAACTGCATCTCGCCGTCGATTTCCAGGTCCGGTTCGGCCGCGCGGACCAGCGCCAGCGCCTCGCGGATCCGCTCCAGGCTGTCATGTTCGGCCGAGCCGGCGGTCGAGAAGGACAGCAGCGCCACCCGCGGGGCCTGGCCCAGCAGCTGCCGGCAGGACCGGGCCGAGGCGCGGGCGATGGCGGCCAGTCCGGTGGCATCGGGGGCGATGACGAGGCCGCAATCGGCGAAGATCATCGCATCCGGCGCCGCCGTTTCCGCGGGCGGGATCATCAGGAAGAAGCTGGACACGATGGCCGCGTCGGGGGCCCGGCCGATGATCTGCAGCGCCGCGCGCACCGTCTCGGCGGTGGTGGCGACCGCGCCGCCCAGGGTGCCGTCGGCCTGGCCCAGGCGCACCCGCATCGCCGCCTGCCGGATCGGGTCGCGCATCTCGGCCAGCGCGCGTTCGGCGGTCATGCCTTTCGCGGCCCGCATCCGGTGCCAATGGGTCGACAATTCGACCAGGTCCGGCGCCGCGGCCGGGTCCAGCGCGGTGACGCCGGCAATCCCGGGCCCGTTCATCAGCGTGATCCGGGCCAGCCCCGCCTCGGTGAGGCGAAGGGCGGCCTCGGCCACGCGGGGGTCATGGCCCTCGGGCAGGATGATGTGGCGGGGCCGGGCGCGGGCGGCCGCGCGCAGGCGGTCGAGAAGCGGCGGCGTGGCGTCGGTCTTGGCGGCATCGGTCATCGGCCTGATCCTTCCGGCGGCGGGGCCGGGGCAACCGGCGCGGGGGGGACGCTGCCCCCGGCCCTGCGGACTGCCCCGGGATACCGGACGACCCGGGCGGGGCGGGGGGCGGCAAAGGCGGGGCGGGGGGCGGCGGGACGGGCGGCGGCAGGGCGGGGGGCGGCAGGGCGGGGGGCGGCGCGCATGCTCAGGCGATCCAGTGCAGGCCGGAGACGATGAAGACGCCCAGGAAGACGGTCTCCGCGACCATCAGCGCGATGGCGCCGGGGCCGACCTCGAACATGCGTTTCAGCGAGGTCTTGATGCCGACCGCCGCGATCGCGATCAAGAGCGCCCAGCGGCTGAGCGCGCCGGCCCCGTCGGCCAGGACCTGCGGGATCAGGCCCAGCGAGTTCAGCGCCGCCAGCACCAGAAAGCCCACCACGAAGCCCGGCAGCAGCGGCGGGCGCCGGCCCTCGGACAGTTCGGCCAGGCCCTTCTGCCGGATCACCAGCGAAAAGCACAGCACCACCGGCGCCAGCATCGACACCCGGATCAGCTTGACCAGGGTCGCGGTCTCGCCGGCCTCGGGGCCGATGGAAAAGCCGGCGCCGACCACCTGCGCCACGTCATGGATCGTGCCGCCCAGGAAGACGCCCGAATCGCGGGCGCCGAACTGGAACAGCTGCGCCAGCATCGGATAGAGGATCATCGCCACCGTCGACAGCACGGTCACGCAAAGCACCGTGAAGACCAGGTCGCGTTCGGATTTCTCGTGGCGCGGCAGCACCGCCGCGATGGCCATCGCCGCCGAGGCCCCGCAGATCGCCACCGAGCCCCCGGTCAGCAGCGCAAAGCGCCAGCTGCGCCCGACGAAGCGGCTGGCGATGAGCGCGAAGCCGATGGTCAGGATCACCCCCGCCACGACCAGCGCGATGGCCGGCCCGCCAAGCGCCGCCAGCATCTCGACGCTGATCCGCGCCCCCAGCAGCGCCACCCCCAGCCGCAGCACCGTGCGCGCGGTGAAGCCGATCCCCGGCGCCGTCCGCGTGCCCTCATCGGCCAGGAAGTTCAGCGCCAGGCCCAGAAGCAGCGCCAGCAGCATGGCCGGCGCGCCGTAACGGTCGGACAGGAACTGCGCGGTGACGGCGACGAGGACCGAAACGGCAAAGCCCGGAAACATCGGGCGCAGCGCATCGCCCCCGCCCAGGCGGGTCGAGAGCCGCGCGGCAAGCGAGGTCATGATCTTCTCCTGCAAGGCAAGGCAAGGCAAGGCAAGGCGTGACCGGCCCGGCGCCGACGGGCCGGGCCGGGTCGTCGGGATCAGGCCGCACCCTTCTGCGGGCGCATGTCGGCGGCGTCGATGCCGGCCACCGGCACCGGCTTCTTCATCGCGTCGCGGCGGAAGGGCTCGCCCAGTTCCTGGTTCAGGATCACCTCGATGAAGGTCGTCTCGCCCCGCATCTGCGCCTCGACCGCCTCGTGCAGCGCCCGGGTCAGGTCCTCCTGGCTTTTCACCTGCACGCCGGTCACGCCGCAGGCCTGGGCGATCCCGGCATAGGAGGTGTCGCGGTCCAGTTCGGTGCCCACGAAGTTGTTGTCATACCACAGCGTCGTGTTGCGCTTTTCCGCGCCCCATTGGTAGTTGCGGAAGATCACCATGGTGATCGCCGGCCAGTCGTCGCGGCCGCAGGCGGTCATCTCGTTCATGGAAATCCCGAAGGCGCCGTCGCCGGCAAAGCCGATCACCGGCACGTCCGGATTGCCGATCTTGGCGCCCAGGATCGCCGGAAAGCCGTAGCCGCAGGGACCGAACAGGCCCGGCGCCAGGTATTTGCGGCCCGCCTCGAAGGTCGGATAGGCATTGCCGATGGCGCAGTTGTTGCCGATGTCGGAACTGACGATCGCATCCTGCGGCATCGCCTGCATGATCGCCCGCCAGGCCTGACGCGGGCTCATCAGGTCGGCGTCGCGGCGGCGCGCGCCCGCGTTCCATTCGGTGCCCGGATCGTCATCCTCGTGATCCAGGCTCGACAATTCCTGCGCCCAGCGGGATTTCGTCTGCGCCACCAGATCGCGGCGCTCCTGCCGGCCGGCATCGCCCGCATCATCCGCAAGCTGCGCCAGGATCCCGCGCGCCACCTTGCCCGCGTCGCCCTGGATGCCCACCGTCACCTTCTTGGTCAGACCGATCCGGTCGGCATTGATGTCGACCTGGATGATCTTCGCATCCTTCGGCCAGTAATCGATGCCGTAGCCCGGCAGCGTCGAGAACGGGTTCAGCCGGGTGCCAAGCGCCAGCACCACATCGGCCTTGGCGATGATCTCCATCCCCGCCTTGGAGCCGTTATAGCCCAGCGGGCCAAGCGCCAGCGGGTGCGAACCGGGGAAGCTGTCATTGTGCTGGTAGTTGGAACAGACCGGCGCATCCAGACGCTCGGCCAGCCTGACCAGGTCGGGGATCGCCCCCGACAGGACCACGCCCGCCCCCGACAGGATCACCGGGAACCGGGCCGCGCTCAGCAGCGCCGCGGCCTCGCCGACCGCCCGTTCCCCGCCCGCGGGACGTTCGAACGCCACCACCTGCGGCAGATCGACGTCGATCACCTGGGTCCAGAAATCGCGCGGGATGTTCATCTGCGCCGGCGCCGAATTGCGCCAGGCCTGCATGATCACCCGGTTCAGCACCTCGGGGATGCGCGAGGGATCGCGCACCTCCTCCTGGTAACAGACGCAGTCGGCAAACAGCCGCATCTGCTCCATCTCCTGGAAACCGCCCTGCCCGATGGTCTTGTTCGCCGCCTGCGGCGTCACCAGCAGCAGCGGCGTGTGGTTCCAGTAGGCCGTCTTCACCGGCGTCGCAAAACCCGTCACCCCCGGACCGTTCTGCGCGATCGCCATCGACATCCTGCCCGTCGAGCGCGTGAACCCGTCCGCCATCAGACCCGCATTCGTCTCGTGCGCGCAATCCCAGAAGGTGATCCCGGCCCGCGGAAAAAGATCGCTCACAGGCATCATCGCAGAACCGATGATCCCAAAAGCATGCTCGATCCCATGCAACTGCAAAACCTTGACAAACGCCTCTTCAGTCGTCATCCTCATGGCTCAAAACTCCCTT
>NZ_JBSXNM010000003.1:0-2528 GCF_056857655.1 Paracoccus sp. L-17 | reverse complement strand
CAACAACAGACGCTTGCTGGAACCCATCGGTAACATCCCGCCAGCAGAGGCCGAGGCAAACTTCTATGCCGCTCTGGAAAGATCAGACATGGCCGCGTAACTAAGACAAATCAGCCTCCGGAAAACCCGGCGCGGTTCAATTCATCAAACTGGTCGCAAGAACACCGGCTAATGCTGCTTTCTTCCGAGTTAACTTCCCTGTCAAAGGAAGGGGATTGGGCTACGGCAATCGCAAAATGTCGGCGGGCCATTGAGGAGAACCCCGGTTCGCTTCGCTTCAAGATAGTGCTGGCAAGGGTCCTTCGCATAAGCGGCGACTCCGATGCGGCAGCGTCTCAGCTTGAACAGATCTTGGTAGATTTTCCATCGGATGCAACGATGGCGGAGCGTGTCGAGGTTGCTGCGGAATACCGGCAACTTGGCGTGTACGACCCCATTGTTGCCCTTCTGGAAGATCAAGTTTCAACACAGCACGACAGCGAAGCACTTCGTTTGTTGTTTGGCGCCCTGGTCTCGGGCCAGAAGCACCGTGCTGCTTTTTCGCTGTTCGAGGCGTTGCCGCCCGAACTAAACAGTCATGAATGGTATCTTCGGGCACGGTCGATCCTGGCGATCAACTCTGGCGCCGCTGATATAGAAAATCACCTCAACGCTTATTTGCGTGTCGAACCCAACGACCTTGAGATGCAAATATCGAGGCTAGGGCTTTGGCAATTACAGGGGCGTGAAACCGAGATACGGCGCAAGCTTCGGAGCTTCGAGAGCAGCATTCCAGAAGGCAGCCCGATAGAACGCATGCGTCTCTGTCATCTTGCGGTTCAATACGGCAACAAGAAGTGGGGGGTGGACACAGCGTATCAAGAACTGATCGCAAATTGGGATGATCCAGCCATTCATCTGGCCTATCAGGGGCTGATCTTGATGTACGACGACTTGGAAGACGCAATCCCCAAGTCCACAACCATTCAAGAAAATTGCGTGTTCGAGACACGGTCGAAGGATGGGCTGAGACGCGCCCGCATTGAAGCGACAGACGCTCACAACTTCGAGGCAGAGCGACACTCACCAACAAGCGACTTCGCAAAAGCATGCCTTGGCAAAGGCGTAGGTGAAAAGTTCGTCATTAATACTCAATTTGAGAGCATGGACTTCGAGGTCTTGTGGATAAAGCCGCGAGCACTCGATCTTCTCCACAAGTCAATGGAGGAGTTTAACAAGAGATTCCCGATGAACTCGGGAATGCAACGTATGACATTTGACTTCGAGGCTGAGAACCCGCTGGAGGACATGGAGCGGGTGACGAAAGCCGCACATGATCGTGACCAATCCGTACTGGATAACTATGCTGCAAATGCCTTGCCATTCTGCTTCGTCGCCGAAGCACTGGGTAAGGACGTGATCGACGGTTGGGCTGGTCTTCCTGGGGTGGGTATCCAGCCCCGAGTTTGCATCGGAAGCCGCGACGAGCGCGACAATGCGGTCAGAGATATTCAAGCCAGGGCCAAGAACGGTTGTGTGCTCGACCCGATCACCGCCGCTCTAATGTCGGACTTTCACCTATGGGGCACGATCTCGCAGGTTTGCGGGCAAATTCACGTGACCCAGTCGACGCTGGAGGTCTTCGCAAAGCGTGAAATTGAAGCGAAGAACAACATCGACCGGCGTAGTGGGGTGACCCAGTGGCAAGATGGCCGGCTAAACTTCATTGAGATTTCACCGGAGCAGAACAGAGCCGCATATGAGGAAAAGAAGCGTCAACGAGAAGACGTGCTTGCCCACTGCAAGATAGCCACCGCCGTTCCACGGGCTGACCTGACCGGCCAGAATCTTGAGATTTCTGAGATGTTTGGCGCGCCGGCACGGGATAGCATCTTGGCGGCCGAGGGGAATGAGTTGCTGCTCCTTTCGGAGGATCAAGGGCTGAGGCAGTGGGCCACTGCGGCGCTAGAAGTTGGGGCGAGTTGGCTGCAACCAGTCTTGCTACTAGCAAAGGACAGGGGTCTGATCTCGATTGAGGACTACACCAAGTTCATCGTTGATTGCCTGAAACGCGATTTCACGTACGTATCGATGGACTCTCAAGCCTTGCTAGCACAGGCAAAAGCCGAAGGGTTCAACGGGCGTGGTACGGTCAAGCGGATGCTGGAGGTGGTTGGCGGGAAGAACGCTGATTTGGAAACCAACCTTGGCGTCGCTGCCACGTTCCTCGACCTTGTGTTCCAGGAGACCAAGCAGGAGCATCTGCGAGATCGCTACGCAAGCATGGTCTTGGAAGCCTTCTGTGCTTCGCGTCAGGACAAGGCTATCGAAGTGATAAAGGCACTTACTGCGCAGGTTTCCCTTCGCGTATTCAATTTGATTGAGCACGCATTCTGGTGGCTTGTTGGTCGAACTGAACCGCACCGGGTTTGCCGGAGGCTCCAACTCATGAGCAGGATGGAGCATCATGACAAAGACAACAAACAAGTATTCACCGGAAGTGCGCGAACGCGCTGTGCGGATGGTTTTGGATGGCGCAAGGCAGCATG
>NZ_JBSXNM010000002.1:0-3658 GCF_056857655.1 Paracoccus sp. L-17 | reverse complement strand
GGCGCGGACAACGAGGCCTGGACGCTGGCCGTCACCTTCGAGGCCATCGCCTTCAGCTATGACGGCGCGGATTCGGTGATCGTGTCCTATCCCGCCGATACCCCGGCCGATGGCAGCATCGGCTTCACGCCGACCGGTGGCGAACAGGACGGTCGCGCGATCACCTTCACGCCCGCCGATCTGGACGGGCTGGCCGATGGCGCGGGCTTTGCCGCGCTTGCGCCGCTTGTGTCGATCGCCGCCGATGGCGGCACGGCCGGATCGGTGGATGCGGGCGACACGATCGCGCTCGATACGCCGGCGCTGTATCTCTATGGCGGGACCGAGCCGACGATCAGTTATTCCGCCCATGACGATGGCGGCGTGGTCGAGGCTGACATTACGTTCCCCTGGACCGCGCCTTCCGGCATGAGCGGTTCGCTGAGCATCGTGGCCGATGACGGGTTCGGCAACACCGCAGCCAGCGCGTCCATCCCTGTTGTGGGGTCGCCTGTTTCGGCCGGAAACCTTCTTGATCTGTCGCAGCCGATTGCCGGCAGCTCGCCGGATACATGGCAAACCCAGAGCCTGTCGCCTCTGGTTCTCAAACCAACGGGATCATACATCGTCGGGCGCGGTGGATGGCCCTTTGACGTCGTGGCGGGCCAGACCTACCGGATCACATGGAATCTGTCGATCAACGAAAGCGCGTCCGGCCACTCGGTTCGCCTGCTGCCTGACAGCAGCGGCAACGGAACCCCGCTGGCGTCGTCCTACAACCCCGTCGGCACCCTCGACTACACCGCAACACAGACGCGCCGTCTGTGGGTCGGCCCCGCTTTGCAGAAAAGCAATGCCCTGCGTGTGACCGTGAACACCTACGGCGTGGAGAAAATCTGACATGACGATGATCAAGAGCAGACACGGCGCGGGCGTGACCTCTGTCGGGGGGGTGACGTTCAAGGGCATCGACAAGCCCGGCATGGGCTGGGTCAGCACCCTGGCGCTGACGGCATATGCCGGGCGGATGAACCGCCTGGCCGTCGCGGTTCCGGGCAGCGTCAGGCAGGCGGATGGCACCTATGCCCTGGATCTGACCGCCCAACGCGATGCCGCCACGGTCGATTTCGAAAGCGGCGGCCAGAATTACGTCATGAACGTCAGCGCCTCGGCCCAGGAAGACGGCTGGGGGGCGGGCGATTACTACATGCTGGAACGCGATCCCGGCGATGCTTCGATCATCGTCGAGCCGGGCCGCAATCACCGCAAATGGTATGCCTCGAATTCCCCCGATGCCTGGACAAAAGACAGCATCGCGGCGGCCGAGTCCATTTCGCCCAACGCGGTCAGCGACAACTGGCTGATCGCCAATCCCTTCTATGGCGGCAGCGAGGAACAGCCCTTGCTGGCCAGCCTTGCCGTATCCGCATGGCGGCAGGCCCAGCTTGGAACGACCACCTCGAACTGGATCCTCTATGAAAGGGGCTACGATTACGGCGGCCTGGACGCTACCCCGCAGCGGCGCGCACAAGGGGAAAGCCCGCTGCATCCGATGCTGATCGGATCATGGGGAACGGGTCCGCGGCCGCGCGGGCTGTCTGTTTTCAATTCGGCCTGGTGCCCTTCGCATCTGGTCATTCGCGACATCAGTTTCGACGCGATCGGTTCGCTTTTCATGTGGAACTGGCTGATCACCGATTGCGACAACATCAAGGGCGATGCCGCCGAACGGCGGGGTGAATTCGGGGCGCAAAGCCAGCAATCGGGCGAGGGCTTTACCGGCTATCGCGTCGATGTGACGGATGTTTCCCTGACCTCCCCGAAGGACGGGATGCTGACCTGGGGTGAAAATCCCCACAAGCAGCGCCTGGGGGGATCCTATTGGAACAATGTCCATGGTCTTCTGCTGGAAGAGGTGATCTGGGATCACAATGGCTGGGCGGACGGCTATGACCCCACAGGGGCGGGCGGCGCGAACACGCCCCAGCCCCCCAGCCAGTTCAGCCACAATGTCTACAGCAGCACCCATAACAGCGATCAGATCTACGATCATGTGATCAGCGCGCGGGCCGCGTCGCAGGGCTTGCAGACCCGTTCCGGCGCGCAATTCGTGGACAGCCTGCTGCTGGACAACAATATTGCCGGCAATGATGGCGGCGGGAATACCACCGATTACACGATCCAGGGGCCGCGCGGCAATTTCTCGCTGCATCTGGGCAATGTGATCACCTCGGCCGGATGGCGGGTTGCGCCCGATATCGGGGCCATCAACTGGGGCATGGACATTTTCAGCAAGATGCCCTCGCTGGTGGACGTGATCGTCATCCATTGCGCCAATCCCGATGATCCGGACGAGGTGGCGCTCAAGGTCAACCCGGATTTTTCGTTCAAATCGCTGGGCCCTTACAACGCCGGGAAGGACGAGGGCTATTTCGACAATGCCATCGTCTACCGCTGGAAGGAGGATTTCCGAACGGAAGGGCTCGACCCGGCTGTCCTGGACCGAACCACGATCCAGCGCCATGCAGCCGATCTGCTGGGCCAGCCGACCGCCACCATCGCCGATTACATGACCTATATCCGCGGTGTTCCGCTGTCCCAACGCCGCGCCGCCATCGACGCGACGCTGAATTATTTCCGCGCGCCCTGCGCGGCCAATCTGGACCAGTCCTATGTCAAACGGGTCAACGCCGCGGAATGCGTGTTCACCCCCGATGATCGCGGCGAGGGTTTCCGCTGGGACAACCGGCTGAACTGGTCCACCGGCGACAGGCCCGGATCGGTGCCGGGCGATAGTGTCAACCTCTATGGCAACCGGGTGAAATTCGGGCGCTTCACGACCGAGGTGGACAGCATCGCCTTTGGCGGCGGGCTGCTGGAGGTGACATCGGGCAAGCTGACCGCCCTGGCCCATGCGGATGCGGCAAATCTCGGCATTCGCGAATGCGGGCAATATGTCGCGCCGGCCGGTTCGGACGGGTCTATCGCGGCGCGCGGCGGGCGGCTGACCTTCGCGGGGGCCGCATCGGGCGATCTGGCGGTCAGCGGCATGGCCGAGGTGCTGCTGGGGCCGGATTACGCGGTCGGCGCGAACCAGACGCTGCGCATCGACGGCGGCCGCTGCTTCATCGGCTGGGACGGGACCGGCAGCGCGAGCCTGACCGTCGCCGGAACCCTGGATTTCCGGGCCACGCCGGTCCTGTGTTTCGGCGAATACGCCTTCAACGCGCGCTTCCGGAAAGAATGGCCGCTTGTCGGCGGGACCAGCGGCTTTACCGGCAAGGTGGACAGCCTTCGCTGGGGCCGGCGCAACAACGCGGTCTTTTGGGACGTGGCGGTGCGCGACATGCAGGGCAGGCCCGAAATCGGAGAGAAGGCCGCCGCGACCTCGCCCCGGTTCGGCGACGACAAGGTCTGGACGCCCTATGTCCTTGACGTCCGGCCCTCCGAGATCGGAACGATCGCGCCGTTCAGGAAAAGCGGCGATGATCCCGCGCCCACCGTCGCCGCGACTGTCGTGCTGGAGGCCGGATCGACGGTCACGGTGGACAGCCAGGGCCTTGCCCCCGGCAGCTACGACCTGATCGTGGCGGACAGCATCACCGACAACGGCGCAACCCTGCCCGCCGGGGTCAGCATCATGGGCGGGAATGTCCTGCGGCTGACCGTGGCGTGAGGC
>NZ_JBSXNM010000001.1:0-2276 GCF_056857655.1 Paracoccus sp. L-17 | reverse complement strand
CAACAACAGACGCTTGCTGGAACCCATCGGTAACATCCCGCCAGCAGAGGCCGAGGCAAACTTCTATGCCGCTCTGGAAAGATCAGACATGGCCGCGTAACTAAGACAAATCAGCCTCCGGAAAACCCGGCGCGGTTCATCGAGGAACTTGGCGTCGGACTGGATTAGGCCGATGAGCTGCTCGCGGCTGATCTGGACTTTCTTCGGGTCCTGACCCGAGTACTTAGCGATCAGCTTCATGATGTAGTCGTAGTCGATGACGGCCGAGGCAAAAAGGACGAACTCGAAATCGAGCTGGTCGACCTCAGGATTGGCTGGACCGCCATCCCCACCGGGCTTGCCCTGCTGTTCTTTCAACCTCTGAGCAGTTTCGAGGTAGACCCCGCGGAAACCGCGGAGTTCGTCCTTGGGGAGGGTCTGTTCGATCTGCCCGCGCTGCTCCTCAGTTAGGTCGGTGTACTGGTCGAGCTGCGTCTGCAACCGCTGCACCTCCTTGAACCGGTTAATGAACTGGGCCCGCGCGTCGTCGCCCTTCAGGTTGTTCACCTGATCGGGTTCTGCCTCCAAGCCGTGAGATTTCATGAACTCGCCGAGGTCGGCGACGGCCTTCTTGAAGTTCTCGATGACAACCGGCGCCTTGTCGACCAGCCAGATTTCCCGGGCCCGGTCGGACTGCGCGCCAGAGAACATTGCTATGGCTGCGTCGACGTTGTCCTGCTGATCGCGGAAGTCGAGGATGTGTCCGTAGGGTTTGGTCGCGTTGAGAACGCGGTTTGTGCGGGAGAATGCCTGGATCAAGCCGTGGTGCTTAAGATTCTTGTCGACGTAGAGCGTGTTGAGGAACTTTGCGTCGAATCCGGTGAGGAGCATGTCTACGACGATGGTAACGTCGATCTTTTCCTCGCCCTTGCGGGGCAGGTCCCGGTTAGGGAACTGCTGATCCTTAATGCGCTGCTGGACGTCCTGATAGTAGAGGTCGAAGTTGTTGATGTCGTGGTTCGTGCCGTACCACTTGTTGTAGTCGGCGATGATCGCCTTGAGCGCCGTCTTCTTGCCCTCAGGGTCATGCCGGTTGTCCTCCTTCTCCTGGGGAAGGTCCTCCTGGATTTGTTGGACATCCTTGTTGCCTTCAGCGGGAGGAGAGAAAACTGCGGCAATCTTGAGGGGCACGAACTCCTTATCGGCGGCTTGGCGCGCGGCTTGGAGCTTCTTGAATACATCGTAGTACTCGATGGCGTCGTTGATCGACGCGGTCGCGAGAAGCGCATTGAAACGGCGGCCTCCGGTCGCGGCATCGTGTTTGTCGATGATGGCTTGCGCCACCGCCTGCTTCGTGAACGTCTCGCCCTGCGTTGCGGCGGCGCCGTCCTTGGGCCTGTAGTAGTCGACGTGGAAGCGGAGGACGTTTCGATCCTCGATCGCGTGCGTGATCGTGTAGGCGTGGAGCTCTTTCTGAAAGAGATCCTTGGTAGTTCGAAGAGTGGCGACGTCACCCTCGATCTGCTTCACCGTGGCATTGTCCTCGAAGATCGGGGTTCCCGTGAAGCCGAAGAGTTGGGAGTTCGGAAAAAACTCCTTGATGGCCCTGTGGTTCTCACCGAATTGCGAGCGGTGGCACTCGTCGAAGATGAAGACCATCCGCTTGTCGCGCAGCTGTTCAAGCCTCTGCTTGAACGTTGAGCGCCCCTGAGCGACGCTCTGCTTGTTGTGCTTGCTGTTCTCGTCGAGAGCGAGGCCGAGCTTCTGGATTGTGGTGACAATGACCTTGTCAGCGTAGTCGTCGGACAGCAGGCGGCGAACCAGCGCGGCTGTGTTGGTATTCTCCTCGACGCAGTTTTCCTGAAATCGGTTGAATTCCTCTCGCGTCTGGCGATCGAGGTCCTTGCGGTCAACGACGAAGAGGCATTTGTGGATGCTCTCATTAGTCTTGAGGAGCGTCGAGGCCTTGAAGGAAGTGAGCGTCTTTCCCGAGCCGGTGGTGTGCCAGATGTAGCCGTTACCGCAGTTCTGATCGATGCAGTCGACAATCGCCTTGACCGCGTAGATCTGGTACGGCCGCATCATCAAGAGCCTCTGCTCGCTCGCGATGAGAACCATATATTTGCTGATCATCTGACCAAGCGTGCACTTGGGTATGAACCGCTCCGGGTTTGCCGGAGGCTGATTTTGGTTACTTACGCGGCCATGGGTTCAGTTTCCAGAGTTGCGTAGAAGTTGGCCTCGGCTTCTGCGGGCGGGATGTTCCCGATGGGCTCAAGCAGGCGGCGGTTGTTGAA